>JBPCWM010000069.1:0-26606 GCA_051009515.1 Rhizobiaceae bacterium
AACAGAGCCAGGACCACGACCGAGGCAAAACCGGATGTCATGCCGGCCTGACCAAGTGTCTCCAGGTCGATTGGAATATAGCCGCGGCCCGTATCGCTTTTGCTGCTGCCGTTTTCACCACTCCCGCTGCTTTTGCTGAGTTGCGCCGAGATTTCAACGAAGCGTTTGACCAATGCAAGGCTGAGGAAAAAGAAGACGCAAAAAGCAAGCAGCCATGTGGAGAACGTTACACCGATGGCAGCCGATCCGGCCATCACACGGATGGTGAACAGCCCGGCCAGTGTCAAAACGTCGATCAACAACAGGCGCTTTAACAGGAATGAATAGGCCGCAGTGACTACGAAATAAAGCAATAGTGTGCCAGCAAATGCCAGTGGCAGGTGCAGTGAGATATAGAAAGACAGGGTGAACATGCAAATCGCACCGAACAGGGCATCAGATACCGACAATTGTCCCGATGCAATGGGGCGATTGCGTTTGGTCTTGTGCTTGCGATCTACATCGATATCGATCAGATCATTGATCAGATACACCCCGGAGGCACAAAAGCTGAAGGCGAGGAATGCCAGGAAAAGCTGCCCCCCGGTTGCCAAATCGAATGCTCGGAAGCCCAGCATGGCCGGCACGAACAATAATGTGTTTTTCAACCACTGGTGGATTCGAATTGCCTTCAGCCAGACTTTCAGGCTGGAGAAGCCGCTGCCATCCGTGCGGCGCTCGGCGTGAGCCTTGCGGGCATATTTGACAGCATCACTTTCATAACCAACAACGATGGCGCGGTTGGCCTTGTCCCACACCTTGATATCGGCGCGGCTGTTGCCCGCATAGTCGAACCCCTGTTCGCCATAAAGTTCAACTAGTCGGCGGGCCTTGGCGGAGCTCGATAGGTTTACCTTGTCGTCGGAGGCTTCGATGGCTGAAAATATCTTCAGCTGATCTGCTATAGCCTTTGCGTAGCGTCTGTTGGATGCCGTCGCCAGGATGAGTTTTCGTCCGGATTGCTGTTGCGCTTTCAACCACGATAATAGTGCCTTGTTGAATGGGAGGCTTTTGGTGTCTGGCATCGCTCGTTTGGCGATTTCAGCTTTCATGTTGGCCTTGCCACCCAATAGCCAGAGCGGGATCAAAAAGACGTATAGTATATTGCGCCGCAGAAGCATGAATACGGCTTCGTGCAGCATGTCAGTATTGATCAGCGTGCCGTCCAGATCCACGCAAAGCGGGATCGAGCGGGCACCGGCGTCATTTTCTGTTTGATTTGCGAGGCTGGCCACGACAATTCTTCCACCAAGTGTTCCCTTGGTTGCCATAATCGGGGAAACAGTTTCAGGTTTTGTTGAAAGTGATGCTCAAATTTTCACCACCGAATTAACCGAAGGATAACCACCAACAAGCCGCAAACGCGACCGCCCGTCGCGGCCTTCCATGGCGATGTCGCAAACGGGGTGGTGATTTGGGCGCGTTGACAGGATATTGTCATGAAAACGGGGCGGATTTGTCCGTATTACCTGACTTTCTCGAAGGATGAATAGCGATGCAAAACAAGGCGCGTGCAGTCGTAATCGGAGGAGGCGTTGTTGGAGTGTCAACGCTATATCATCTGGCGAAAAAAGGCTGGACAGATAGTGTACTGTTGGAACGCAAGGAACTGACTTCAGGCTCGACCTGGCACGCAGCCGGATTGTTGCCTCTGTTCAACATGTCCTACTCAGTTGGTCAGGTGCACAAATACTCCGTCAAATTCTATCAGGAATTGGCGCGGGAAACTGGCATGGATACCGGATTTCGCAAGGTTTCCAATGTGCGCCTTGCCCGTTCGCAAGATCGTTGGGATGAATATGAATATTACATGGGTGTTGCCGAAACCATCGGCATCAATGTCCAAAAGATCACCAATGAGGAGATCAAGGAACGCTGGCCTTATGTGAATACCGAAGGCCTGTTGGGTGGTATCCAACACCCGGATGATGGGTATATTCAGCCCGCAGACCTGACGCAGGCGCTCGCAAAGGCATCGCGTGATCTGGGGGCAAAAATCCATCGCAACACCACAGTTACGGCTATTCAGCAAACAGCCGGTGGCAAATGGATTGTCGAAACAGATCAGGGCAGCATTGAATGTGACCACGTGATATCCTGTTCAGGAAATTTTGCGCGCAAGACCGGTGCCATGGTCGGGTTGAATGTGCCGGTCATACCGGTGGAACATCAGTATATCGTCACCGAAGCCCACCCTGAAATACAGAAATTCCGCGAGAAGGGCGGGCCGGAACTTTGCGTCCTGAGGGAAAGCGACAGCGCTTGGTATATGCGCGAGGAGGCCGGAGGCCTGATTCTCGGCCCCTACGAAAAGGGTGCGCCGTGCTGCTATGTGGATGGTCCCGACGATGGCAGCGAGTATGAATTATTTCAGGAAGACCTTGATCGCCTTATGCCTCACATCGAAACGGCAGTTGAGCGCGTGCCCTATTTTGGCGAAGCCGGGATCAAGAAGGTTTATAATGGTGCCATTGCATATTCACCGGATGGAAATCCGATCATCGGACCTGCACCGGGTCTGAAAGGGTTTTGGTTGAATGAGGGGCATTCCTTCGGAATTACCGCCGCTGGTGGTGCCGGATGGCAATTAGCTGAATGGATTGTGGATGGTGAACCAACAATCGACATGATGGGCGTCGACCCCCGTCGTTATGGACCATATGCCACGGAAGGTTATCTGCGCGAGAAGAACGAAGAAGCCTATGCCAATGTGTTCACGTTGCATTTCCCGGACGAGGAACGTCCTGCCGCTCGACCACTAAAAACAACTCCTGCCTATGAGCGCCAGAAGCAGCTGGGTGGCGTATTCGGCAGTGTCTATGGTTGGGAGCGGGCCAACTGGTATGCGCCGGAAGGATATGAACTGCCTGAAACTGAACGCGGCGTCGGGGCAGATGTCCTGGTCAGTGAAAACCATGCACCAGCCGATCACACGGGACGTGTGCGCGAAAAATGGTCATTCAGACGTTCGAACTATTTTGAGCATGTCGGCAATGAGGTCAAAGCGGTGACTGAAAGCTGCGGCCTGCTCGACATGTCTGCTTTCGCCAAGATTAATGTCTCGGGGCCCGGCGCTCGTGACTGGTTGGAAAGCATTTTTGCAAACAAGATTCCAAAGAAACGCGGACGGGTGGCGCTCTGCCATTTGTTGACCAGACATGGTGGCGTAAAGAGCGAATTTACCGTCTATGAATTCAAGCCCGGCTCCTTCTATCTCGTGTCTGCCGGTGCATACAAAACCCACGACCACGACGTATTGTTCCGCCATCTTCCGCAAGATGGATCAGTCACCTTGTCCCCGATGACGGAAAGTCTGGGTGTCCTTGTGCTGGCGGGCCCCAACAGCCGGAAGGTTTTGCAAAAACTGACGCGCACGGATTTTAGCAATGCCAATTTTCCATGGCTTTCCGGTCAACGCATTTCCGTTGGGACCGCAAGCGCAGAGGCTCTGCGTGTGAATTTTGTTGGAGAGCTTGGCTGGGAACTTCACCATCCAATGGAAATGCAAAATGCGATCTGGGACGCTTTGATGGAAGCGGGCGCCGAATTTGGCATCAAACCTTTTGGAATTCGCGCCATGACCGCCATGGCAATCGAAAAGTCCTATCGTTTGATTCCCCGCGAATTATCGATTGAATATTCGGCATTTGAATCCGGGCTCGACCGGTTCATCAAGTTGGACAAGGAGTTTGTCGGTAAGGACGCGCTGGTGAAGCGCCATGCCGCAGGCGACGACTGGAAATTCGTCACACTTGAAGTGCAGGGAGTTACGGATTGCGATGCTCGCGGTTCGGAAGCGATCTACAAGGATGGCACTCTGGTTGGACGCGCAACTCATGGCGGTTATGGCTACCGGGTCGGCAAATCTCTGGCGCTGGCCATGGTCAAACCCGGACATGAAGCAGTCGGCAATGGTTTGGAAATCAAGCTGCTTGGCAAGATGCACAAGGCTGTAGTTATTGACGAAAGTCCTTTTGATCCAACAAATGAGAAATTGCGCGCAGATATCTGATTAAAAACGACAATCAATCCATAAAAATCTGCAATAATTTTGGCATTCCGATATCTCACTAATCGCTGTTGGCGAGCCGTTCTGCGCGTTCCTGCTGGGGGGAGCGACCGTAGAGTTCGCGGTAGCATTTGGAGAAATGGGAAGCAGAGACGAAGCCGCACGCAATGGCAATTTCAACAACTGGCAACATGGATTGCAGGAGGAGGTGACGAGCTCGATCCAGCCTGATTTCCAGATAATAGCGGGCGGGCGACCGGCCCATATGGTGGCGGAAAAGACGTTCGATCTGACGCCGTGACAGTCCGGCATGTTCTGCGATTTCCAGGAGGGTCAGTGGTTCCGACAAGTTAGCTTCCATCATTTCGATGATGGACAAGATGCGGGCGTTTTGAACCCCCAGGCGCGCGCGCAGCGGCAGTCTCTGGCGATCATGGGGGCCGCGCACGCGGTCCGTCAGCGCCTGCTCGCAAATGGCATTGATCAGTTTTTCATCGTGATCTTCCGCGATCAAGGAAAGCATCATGTCCAGTGCGGCAGTCCCGCCTGCGCAGGTGTAGATATTGCCGTCTACCTCAAACAGATCGGCATAGACCTCGGCCTTGGGAAAGGCTTCTGCAAAGCCTGGCAGGTTTTCCCAATGGATTGCACAGCGGCGATTGGACAGCAATCCGGCAGATGCAAGAATATGCGCGCCGGTGCACAGTCCGCCAACGGCTACGCCGCGCTTGTGCTCTTCGCGTATCCAGCCATGTACGCTTTTATTGTTGTATTTTTCAACATTCACACCGGAGCAAACGAAGAGCATTGAGGGCCGGTCACGCCCGGAGAGCAGACGCCTCTCGTCTTCCAGCGAAGTATCGACACTGACGGTTACCCCGTTGGATGCCGTGACAGAACTGCCGTCGGTGGAAGCCAAGCGCCATTTATAGCTTTCATATCCGAGCATGCGATTTGCTATGCGGAGGGCTTCAATGGCGGTCGAAAACGCTATCATTGAAAAGTCGGGAACCAGAAAGAAGACAAAACTGCGCAATGCGGTCTGTTCCGGACGCAGTTTTGCCGAATCCAGATGTGAATTGTCCCGTAAAGGTGGCACATTGCTCATTTCCCGGCCTCCCGGTCCGAAACTGGCCCTTCAATACCACGAAACGATTCTGTCGCATAGAGAACAGTCCTGATGTCGAGGTCGACAAGGATGGTGTGTTGATGACTTGTTCACCACTTCTGTTCACGAGGTTGCAATCACCGCTGGTTAGGACTCGGTGAAAGTGGAATTGGGAGACAGTCATGACAGCGACGTTTGCTTTGGAAATCAACGGCCTGATGAAGAGTTTCGACCGCCCGGCGGTCAACAATCTTGATTTGCGGGTCAGAGGCGGCGAGTTTTACGCACTGTTGGGACCGAATGGAGCTGGCAAGACCACCACACTGCGCATGGTAGCTGGGCTTCTTCAACCGGATGCCGGAGACATTTCGGTGTTTGGTACTCGGCTTTCCCGCGATCCATTGGCGGCCAAGCGCAAGGTTGCTTGGGTATCCGACGAGCCTATGATCTATGACAAGCTGACACCGCTGGAATATCTTGAATTTGTTTCAGGCCTTTGGGATGTGGAGCCGGAATTGGCAGAAAAGCGGTCCCTTGAACTGATAGACTGGTTGGGGCTTGAACCTCATGCCATGGAGCGGTGTGGTGGTTTTTCCAAAGGCATGCGGCAAAAAGTGGCTCTGGCCGGGGCACTGGTGCACGAACCGCAACTGATTATTCTCGATGAGCCTTTGACCGGCCTGGATGCCGGATCTGCTCGTCAGGTCAAGAACGTTCTCCTGTCGCGTGTTGCCCAGGGCACAACCATCATCATGACAACCCACATTCTTGAAGTTGCCGAGCGCATGGCAGAACGCATTGGTGTGATTGCAAATGGCCGCCTTGTCGCAGAGGGAACACTTGAGGAACTGCGCCATCATTCAAAGAATCAGGGGTCGACCCTGGAAGAGGTTTTTCTCGATATTGTTGAAAATGATGAGGACGTCGCTGTTTCCGGGATGCTTGCGGCATGAGCAGCGAAACGTTTTCCTCCAGAAGTAATAGTCTTCTTTGGTATGCTGCCCATGAAGTCCGCCTGATCTGGCGGGATTTTTCCTCTCTGGTTACGGCAGGCAAACCACATGGCATAGTATTGGTGGCAAGCATTATTGCTGTCTTCACAGCTGGCATGCACATGTTCGTCATTCATCTGATGCGGAATCAGCTTGCTAATGGAATTCTAGCTGACAAGGCCACAATGTTGATGATCTCCGGCTTGGCGATCATGCTTTTTTCACTGATGTTCAGTCAGGCCATCGAGAGTGTAACTCGTGCTTATTACGCCAGGGCTGATCTTGATCTGCTGCTATCATCTCCAGCCACATCACAAAAAATGTTTCAGGTTCGCACCAGCATTCTGGCGCTACAGACCACGATTTTTGCCGTGCTGATTGCTTCACCCCTGGTCAATGTATTGGGTTTTCTCGATGATCCACGTTGGTTCAGTGCTTATCTGGTAATTATGGCGCTGGGCGGTTTTGCAATAACGGTTGCCGTGCTGCTCACCTTGTTTTTGTTCAAGACCGTTGGCCCGGCACGAACACGGCTTATCGCGCAAATCATTTCTGCCATTGTTGGTGCCGGTTTCATCATCTCGCTTCAGGGCATGGCCATAATGTTTGGTCAGGGCTTTTCGCGTCTGGCCCTTTTTACTTCAGCAGACACAATTGAAAATGCACCGGCACTAGACAGTTGGGTTTGGACACTTGCCCATGCGGTCATGGGGCAGACATGGCCCTTGGTGCTGTTGTGCTGCGCTAGTGCCATCTGCATGATTTTTGTTGTCGGCTATTCTTCCAGGCGCTTTGCAACGGATGCGCTGGCGACTGCTGGTTTGGTTGAAGGGGCAGGAAAGCATGCCCTGTTCAAGGGATTCCAGCGCAAGGTCACCACCGGGTCAGTGTTGCGGCGCAAGGAATGGGACCTGTTGAAACGGGATCCATGGTTGCTGTCGCAGTCACTGCAGCAATTGCTTTATTTGGTCACACCCGGCCTGTTGCTCTGGGTTCATTATGGGCAGGGCAGTGGCATTTATTATGTCGTTATTCCCGTTGTGGTCATGGCTGCAGGGCAACTCGCAGGCGGTTTGTCCTGGGTGACCATATCCGGTGAAGATGCCCATGAACTGATCGATACGGCTCCCGTTTCACAAAAGTCCATCCTGCTGGCCAAGGTGGAAGCGGTTGTGACGCTGGTTGGCTTGGCAATTGCACCTTTCCTCATAGCACTGTGTTTCTTTTCTCTTAGAGCGGCTGTCTGTCTGGCGATTGGGACATTGCTGGCAACGTTCTGCGCCGTCGTAATCCAGCTTTGGTATCGTGGGCAGGCCAATCGGAGCCTGTTTCGCCGGCGGCAAGTGTCATCCAAGACAGCCACGGTCAGTGAGGCTGTGGTCTCCATTCTCTGGGCTGCCGGCGCTGCGCTGGCCTATCGCCACGGTGTATTCATTCTGCCGTTCTTTGTGCTGGCAGGGCTGGTCATGTGGATTGCATGGCTGTTGCGACCACAACGTGCCGCTTAAAAACCAGTTTCAGGCTCGGCGTCTTCCCCCGCTGCGGCCGCGGCGGCCGCGACGCGCGGCGCTGGAGGTTTCACCTGCACCATCCAACCCCCGCATGTCGCGTTTTGCCGGCAGACTGACTTCGGCTTCAAGGCGGGGGAAGCGGTCTTGCTTGTTGGGAAACGCCATTGCATTGACGAAATGATCCTGAAACTTTGGTTCGAGCGCAGTCTCGATTTTTTCAATACTTTGCACCGTTTCTTCGATTTCCCTGCGGTGTTCGCGATTGAGTAAAGCCATTCGGGCACCAGTTCCCGCCGCATTGCCAACGGCTTTCACATTGGCGATTTCGCAATCTGGCACGAGGCCAAGAACAAGCGCGTATTTCGGGTCGATAAAGGTTCCAAATGCACCTGCGAGGCTGATTTTGGAAACCTCGGTTGCTCCGTGCTTTTCCATCAATAGTTTCACACCGGCATAGAGCGCGGCCTTGGCCATTTGAATCGCTCTAACATCTGTCTGCGCAACCGTAATGTCGGGGCCGTCTTCGGTCTCCCAAAGCCTGTAGGAAAATGTCCGCTTGTCTTTGAAAATCCTTTTGGATACTGCGGCCTTTGAACCATCGAGCACGCCGTCTTCATCAATGATTCCGGCGAGGAACATTTCTGCCATGACCTCGATAATGCCTGAACCGCAAATGCCAGTCACGCCTGTTGCTTTGGCCAAATCATCAAATCCTGGTTCATCCGACCATTTGTCTACACCGATAATGCGAATGCGGGGTTCCAGTGTCACCGGATCAATTCTGACCCTCTCAATAGCTCCTGGTGCTGCGCGTTGACCGCAAGAGATCTCCGCACCTTCAAAAGCCGGCCCGGTTGGAGACGAACAGGCGAGCGTGCGACCCTGCTGCCCCAATACGATTTCTGCATTGGTGCCCACATCAACAAGCAGGGACAATTCCTTCTCATTGTGGGGGGCTTCGGAGAGCGTTGCTGCTGCCGCATCCGCCCCCACATGTCCGGCGATACAAGGCAACAGATAGACCCGAGTGCCCTCATTCATGTGCAGATCAAGCTCAGTTGCCCAGGTATGAACAGCCCCAGATACGGCAAGTGCAAAAGGTGCGCCGCCCAGCTCTGTTGGGTCAATGCCCAAAAACAGGTGATGCATGATCGGATTGCCGACAAACACACTGTCGAGAATGTCTGCGGGTTCAATGCCAGCATCGGAGCAGACATTCTGGATCAGGCCATTGATGGCATCGCGAACTGCATTGGTCATGCTTTGACGACCCTCAGGATTCATCATCACATAGGACACCCGGCTCATCACATCTTCACCGAAGCGAATTTGCGGGTTGGACGTTCCTGACGAAGCCAGAGTTCTGCCAGACAATAAAGACGACAAGTGCATGGCGATTGTGGTGGAACCGATATCACAGGCAATGCCATAGGCTTCGTTTTTCAAACCTGGATAGATGGCAATAAGTGTTGGGCGTGAGGACTCAAGATCCTGATGAATGGCAACGGTGACGGCCCAATCGCCCTCGCGTAGCACTTTTTGCACAATGGGCAGGATGTGCTGCGAAACCAACAGATCAGAAAAGCCCCATTCGCGGTCAAGCACAGCTTTGAGGCGGTCCAGATCGCCCAGAGGCTTGTGCATGTCGGGTTCATCTACCTCGACATAGCACATATGGATTGCCGGGTTGCGCTCGATCAGGCGGCTATCGGCTTCCTTGCGAATGGTTTGTTGATTGACCACCGTGTCAGCGGGAATGTCGACGACTAATGGACCCTGAATGGTGGCAGAACAGGAGAGACGACGCCCCGACTTCAAGTCTCCGCGTTTCTCCGTGTATCGGGCTTCCTTGGCCGACCAGTCCGAGACTGCACCGCTGCTGGATTCAATCGCGTGTTTGGCAAAATGTCCAAACTCTGGGGCAACCTGACAGCGCCCGCAAATGCCGCGACCTCCGCAGACGGATTCGACATAAACACCGAGTTCGCGTGCGGCATCCAATATGGGGGTCCCAACTGGAAAATGTCCACGTTTGCCGCTGGGGGTAAAAACGACGAGAGGATTGACATCGGTCATGACGGGTACTTTACTGAAATACAACTAATGGTTGAAATTTTAGGAGGGTAAAATGACATTGGTACGTATCGACAATATTGCTGGAATTCCATTGTATTATGATCGCTACAAGAGCGACAGCTATGGAAAAAGCGCGGTTCCCATGAGGCCTTATATAAATCAGGCTTTCCTGAACAGGTGCACGCCGTGCTTTGACAAACTTTCGAGCTTTTTGGGCACATATGGAAAAGGGATTGAGCAAATATGGTCCGGTGGAGTAGGGCGTGCTGGGACCGGTACGAGTTATCATCACACCAACCGGGCTTTTGATCTGGATGCGTTGATTCTCGCGGATGGCGACCGTTGGATCGCAACATCTTTTCCCGAGCGCCCGCACATTTATGTGGCAATTGAATCATTCTTGCGCACCCAATTTGGAACAGTGTTGAACTATCAATACAATGCCGCACATCAATACCATTTCCATTTCGACAATGGTACAAATCCGGGATTTAACAAATACTCTAAAAGCCGGGTCACCTATTTGCAAAATGCCATCAAATACGGGTTTGGTGGCAGTTTGGCCGTTGACGGAGTTTGGGGGCCACAAACCGAGGTCCAGACAAAACTCGCGCTCAAGGCTCTCGGGCTGGGCAGTCTTTCAATCAACGCGAACTGGCAGTCCTTTCTATTAGAAACTGCAAAGAGTTGCATGGATTCTGAAATGGCCATTGTGACCGCTTAACCTGCTCTGGCTGCGCGTCCGCCGCGTCGACGACGCCCACCGGCGGCGCCACTGGCACCAGCTGCTGCTCCATCTGCACCCGGGACAGTTGTTGCTGCGGTATGGTCCTTGTAGTTGCGGATCCAGTCCATGCAATCTGAATCGACACCGGCCAGAACATTGGCGGCATGAACCATTTCCATTTCCTGCGGACGGCAGGGGTTCATGATAGCGCTCGTCATGCCTGACGCAATGCACATTGGAATGAAGGCGGCATTGATGCCGTGTCGATGAGGCAGGCCAAAGGAAATATTGGACAGGCCGCAAGTTGTGTTCACACCGAGCTCTTCGCGCAGGCGGCGCACAAGTGCGAAGACCTGCTTTCCTGCCGTCCCCATGGCGCCAATCGGCATGACCAGTGGATCGACCACCACATCGTGGGCAGGGATGCCATAATCAGCCGCATGCTCGACGATTTTCTTTGCAACCTCAAAGCGCACATCGGGGTCTTCTGAAATGCCGGTTTCATCATTGGAAATGGCCACAACGGGAACATCGTATTTCTTGATCAAAGGCAAAATGGCTTCAAGCTTTTCCATTTCACCGGTGACGGAATTTACCAGTGGCCGACCCTTGGCAACTTTGAGACCGGCTTCGATGGCAGCCGTGACAGAGGAATCAATGGACAGGGGAACATCAACAAGATCTTGAACCATCTCAAGTGTCTGAACCAGCAGGGCTGGCTCGGTAGCATTGGGATCAACGGAGGTCACGCCCGCGTTCACGTCCAGCATGGTAGCGCCAGCAGCAACCTGGGCCAGTGCATCCGCCTTCACGGTTTCAAAATTGCCTGCCTGCATTTCCGCGGCCAGTTTCTTGCGTCCGGTCGGGTTGATACGTTCTCCAATTACGCAGAACTTCTGATCAAATCCTATGGTGATCTCTTTCGTGGCTGATGCGACTATGGTTTTTGTCACGATATATATTCTCCCAATGAACATCCGTTGCGGTGTTCCAAATCTGTTTCCGGCAAACTTTCATAGGCTTTTGCACTATGAGGCGGCGCCAAATGCGACATCAAATGAGTGAGAATCAGACGTGTCAACAAGCTGGGTAAGATTAAACATAAAGAAATCTTTATATCAATCTTGCGCATTAAGTTTTTTTGATGTATTGTGAATTGACGACATAGGATGTCGTTAACGGATTAATGCGACATTTGCAGAACAATTCAGAAGAAGCCGTGCAGGATTAAATCATGTCTCGATCAAAGATTATTGCTGAACCTACTGTAAGCGTGGAATATTTTCCGCCTAGAGGCCTTTCTGCCGAGCGAGCGCTCATGACAGGTGCCCATGCGTTGCGCAGATTTGAGCCGGCCTATCAAACGGTGACATTCGGTGCAGGTGATTCTGCAACTGAGGGCAGTTTTGACTGGTCGGTTAATTTACAGAAGCTCAATGGTGTTCCAACTGCAACCCATATAGCGCTGTGTCACTTCACCTGCGATTCACTCATGCAATTTGCCGAAGACCTGTGGGCCAATGACATTAAGAGACTGGTTGTCTTGCGCGGAGATGCAGGCGGAGACCTGGCCGGATTTGACAATGTAGCAGACGCGGTTTCCGCACTGAAACGCCTGCACAATTTCGACATCTCTGTTGCGGCATACCCGGAAGTTCATCCATTGGCGGGGTCGCGCGAAGCCGATATTGAGAATTTGATTGCCAAGCAAAAGGCAGGGGCCGACCGGGCCATTACGCAATATTTCTTCAACAATGCTGATTTTTACCGCTTCCGCGATCAGGCCCAATCCAAGGGGTTCCAACGTGAGATTGTTCCAGGTGTGATCCCAATTACCAATTTTGAACGGATCAAGCAGTTTTCAGAAAAGTGTGGCGCAAAGGTTCCAGAGCATTTTGAAAACCTGTTTGCTGCAGCCGGTGATGACAAGTCGCGTCAAACAGATGTTGCGCGTGCAATTATTGAAGAACAGGTGCAGGATCTGGCGCAAAACGGTGTGACATCACTGCACATTTACAGCCTGAACCGCGTCGACCTGACAGCTGACGCCATTCGTGCCTTTGAATCCGAATTTGACCGGGACGCCGCGACCTTTCGCCCGGCGCTTGTAGGGTAATCAACGGGCGTTGGTTAGGCCATGACGGCAGAATTGCGGCTGTTTTCACGCTGGAAACTGCCGCGTGAGGTGAGCCAGTCAGTTGATGCCTGCAATCCGCCAAAAGGAAAAACGTGAAGTTGTGCAATATTGCCGATTTCTTCGCGCCATGCCCTTTCTATGGGATCAACCACATCTTCGGGGGAATGTTTAGTCGCGAGTTGGGCTATGGCTCCGGTGCGTTTTTTAAAGAAATTCAATGAGTTGCCAACACCGCACATTGCGGCGTATTTGATCAGGGTCGTGATCTTGGCCGGTCCGGCCACGCCTAGATGAATGGGGGCCTCAATACCGGCCGCCTTGACCATTTCGGCCCAGGCCACAAATTTCGGGCCATCAAACCCAAATTGTGTGGCGATGCGAAATTCAGCGTCGCTTTCGCGTCCAAACTCTACTTTTTCTTTCAGAGTTTGCATGACGTCCTGGCTACCATAGGCCACATTCCCTTCCGGGTGCCCACCCACTGCAACATCTTGATAGCCCAGCTTGTCAATCAGACCAGTTTGAAGAATTTCAAGGGTCTGCGAGAAGGGCCCCATCTGCTCGTCGGCTTCTCCCGCAATAATCAACAGGTCACTGACACCGGCCTCGTTGGCCATGCCTGAGAGGCGATGTTCCAGGGCACTGACGCTTTCAATGCGTCGGGCAGGGGTGTGGGGAACAGCCCGGTACCCCATATCTGTAACTTTGCGGGCAGCATCAATCAGGTCTTTAACTGGATCGACACCGACATCGGTAATGTAGACACGGGTTGCAGCTGGTAACATGCCACTAAACAGTTTTCCATCGTGAACATGCTTCGCACTGACTTCAATCGACGCGCCAATATGTGACAGGGTCATGCCTCCCGACCTCCATTCTTGACAAGCAATACCAATCGGTCCTTGTCATATTCTTCTTCGATTGCCGCCATGGCGGAATCGGCCTCGCTTTCCAGATCATCGGATACTGCCACCGGGTCACCCCTGCGCCATTCGGCCAGATAATCATCCGTTTCAGCAGCGCCTGTGCGCATGGCGGCCATGTCGATTGCTTCGGTAAACCGCAAAGGCAGTTCCCGCTTGGCTTGATTGCGCCGTCCGGCTTTAACCAGCACCTGGGCTGGAATATCGCGCCAATATACAATTTGCAGCTGTGCCATGAGCCAACTCTTCCCGATCCAGAGCGCCAAGTTGCGCTTTCCTTGAGATAAATCCTTATGCAGAGGCGACGGCGGACAAGCTCAAAAGCGACCCGCAAGCATTATTTAGGCCGTTTTGAGATGTGTTACCAGAGCGCACACGAGGGATTGAACACCAAGTTCACAAATCCGTTGGTGATGTAAATTCTTTATCAAGGAGCAAGCGCGTGTTCGATCAATCCGACGAGGCAAGGGCCGAGGTGAGATCTCCGTACCCGGTGTTGCGCTTGACAAAGTCCAGTCCGAGAAATTCAGCCGCCTTGGTTGCATTTTCAGTCAATTCTTCGTTCTCGGTCTGGGCCAGATAGACAAGCGTTGTATAGTTGGAGAAGTACATGTCGCGCAATTGCGGGTGACGATCCAGTCCAAGGGGTTTGACCAGAAATGTCTCGAAGTGGCGGGCCAGAAAGTCAGTCATGAAGAAACTGGTGATCAAGTCGTCACTCTCGGCATCAAACTGCTCATTGCCCAGATAAAACGAAAAACAGTGGGGGCCGGGTATACGTTCGACACCATGCTTTTGGCACACCTGGTCGAGATGCCCACCGGTACCGCAGTCGGCATAGGCCACAAAAATTCGCTCAAACCCCTCATGTTTGGCTTTCTCGATTGCCGTATCAACACCGGGTGCTATTTTGTCAGGGTAATGATGCCACATCGCGGGCAGGCAGGTGAGGTCAATGTGATCAAGGCCAAGCTGATCGCGCACGGCAAGAATTTCGCGGGCGATCATGCCGCATCCAATTACTTTGACCAGACTTGGGTCTGAGTTTGGGTCTTTAGTCATGAAATCACCCTAACACCTATTAACAAAATAAAAAAAAGGCACACGGAGGCGCCTTGATTGCAATTGCTGAAAACCGGTGTCAGGCGCTGGCGCGTTGGTTGTGCTTGCGGGCCATAAATTCCTTGGCAGTTTCAACTGCAACAGCAGCATCCCTACAATATGCGTCTGCGCCAATCGCCTCACCGAACTCATCATTCAGCGGTGCACCACCTACCAATACGGTATAGTCGTCACGAATGCCTTTTTCCTTCATCGTGTCGATCACCACTTTCATGTAAGGCATTGTGGTGGTCAGCAGGGCAGACATGCCAACAATATCCGGTTCATGTTCTTCAATGGCATCAAGATAGTTTTCAACCGGGTTGTTGATGCCTAGATCAATGACATCGAATCCTGCACCTTCCATCATCATGCCGACCAGATTCTTGCCGATGTCGTGAATATCGCCCTTGACGGTACCGATCACCATCTTGCCCTGCTTGGGAGCACCGGTTGCGGCGAGCAGTGGGCGCAAAATGGCCATGCCGCCTTTCATGGCGTTGGCCGATAAGAGAACTTCCGGTACGAATAATATTCCGTCGCGAAAATCTTCGCCAACAATCCGCATACCTTCTACCAGGGCCTCAGTGAGCACTTTGTACGGTGCCCAGCCACGATCGAGAAGGATGGTTGTACCTTCCTCGATTTCTTCTTTCAAACCGTCATAGAGATCATCATGCATCTGCAGCATGAGGTCTTCGGTTGAAAGTTCTGAGAGGATGATTTCTTCTTCATCGGACATCGGCTTGATCCTGTACCGGTGGTCTACCCATAACGGCTGATTATGTAGTGTATAGCAAGTTCAACGCTTCCTAAAGCGACTTCGCGCGACACGATTGCGACTTGTAACCGCAACATATCACTCTGTTTATCGGTGATTTGGTTAAATGCAGGTTTAGATTTTCGTCGTGTTTACGCCAGCAGGTGCCGTTTCGGGAAAGCTGTTGCTGACGATGTTGGGCGAATAGTGCTTCAATCTTGAAAATTCAAGTGGCGCAGCTGTTCCAATTGCGCCATGTTTCCAGGCCACAGGCGTAGGAATATCGACAATGAGTGAACCGAGAGCTGCAAGACGGGGACGCGGAGGTGGTGGTGCCGCAGCACGTCGAGCTGCCCGCACGAGCGGAGTAAGTGAACAACTGCCTTATATCCGCAGAAAGATTGCTACATTCGATATTCTGCATGACGAGGCAATGGACATCATCGAGTCAAATGCCGACACCGTACTTGAAGAAGTGGGTATCGAATTCCGTGATGACGCTGAAGCACTCGCCATGCTGAAAGAGGCCGGGGCCGATTTGCGCGGTGAGCGCGTGCATTTTCCACGCGGACTGTGTCGCGAGTTGATGAAAACCGCGCCCAGCGAATTTACCCAACATGCGCGCAATCCCGAACGCAATGTGGTGATTGGTGGCAATAACACAGTATTCGCGCCGGTTTACGGTCCACCCTTCGTACGAGATCTTGAAGGCGAGCGGCGCTATGCCACGATGGAGGATTTTCGCAATTTTGTAAGAATGGCTTATATGGCTCCGGCCATGCATCATAGCGGCGGAACGGTTTGCGAGCCCGTGGATGTAGCGGTGAACAAGCGTCATCTGGATATGGTACATGCCCATATGACCCTGTCCGACAAACCCTATATGGGGTCAGTAACTGCGCCTGAACGGGCGGCCGACACAGTAGAAATGTCGAAAATCCTGTTTGGTGAGGAATTCGTCGATAATAATTGCGTCGTGACTTCACTGATCAACATCAACTCCCCCATGGTCATGGACGATACGATGTTGGGCGCGCTGAAGGTCTATGCTCGGGCAGGGCAGGCGACCATAATATCGCCCTTTATTGTTGGTGGTGCCATGTCACCAGTTACTGTTGCCGGGACGCTGACGCAGGTGCTGGCTGAAGCCCAGGCCGCTATTGCCTTTTCACAATTGTGCAAGCCCGGCGCTCCAGTGATCATGGGAACCTTTGCGACATCTATTTCAATGCAGTCTGGTGCCCCGGCCTTTGGAACTCCGGAACCGGCTCAGGTGCTTTTTGGCGCTGCCCAGTTTGCCCGCAAATTTGGTCTGCCATTTCGTTCAGGTGGTTCGCTCACAGGTTCCAAATTGCCCGACGCACAGGCCGCTTATGAAAGCGCCAACACTTTGAACCCGACATTGCTGGGGGGAGTTAATTTTGCACTTCATTCTGCCGGATGGCTCGAAGGTGGCCTGGTGAGTTCTTACGAAAAATTTGTCATGGATTGCGATCAACTGGCCGCACAACAAAAAATGGCGGCGGGAGTCGACGTGAGCGAACACGGACAGGCGATGGACGCCATTCGTCAGGTTGGTCCTGGAAGCCATTATCTGGGTTGTGATCACACTCAGGCCAATTTCCAGACAGCGTTTTTCCGGTCGACTATCGCCGACAACAATTCCTTCGAACAATGGGAAGTTGAAGGAGGCAAATCGGCTCCTGAACGGGCCAATGCCATTGCCAGAAGATGGATTTCGGATCACGTTGCCCCTGATATGGACCAGGCGAGGAGAGAAGCACTTGATGCCTACGTGGCACAGAAAAAAGACTCAATGCCCGACGCCTTCACCTGAACACGCGAGGTCAGGGCACCACATAGCAAAGAAGCAAAAAGCCGCGAGGCTATTGCTGAATTTATCCAGCACGAGGTCTGGAGGTCGCCGGTGAGGGGGTGATGCGGGCCACGCCTGCAATATTTCTATTGGCGAAGATCCGAATGTAAACGAGGCCCATCATGTCGGCAGAGGCAACGATTATTGCTGCTTTGGAAGAGCAGGGGCTATTGGGGTTGGGCGTGTTTGAGTGTGAAGGTCACCGGGCTCAGCTCATGGGCAATGTGGGCAGCAGCCTCTGGCCTGCTTTTTCGACATCGGATGAATATGTTGACGGTCGATCCGATCCGATGAACCGTTGGACGCAAAGGCTTGTGGAAGCGGCCGTTCAACTGGTTGAGGCGGATAAAGTTAGGGAAGTGCGTTATCCGTTCGGTGATCGGGTCTGGCCGTTTCAAGCGTATGGGCGCAAGGCAATGGCGGCAGAGCAATCCCCGATTGGCTTGCTTGTCAGCCAAAAATATGGACTTTGGACAGCCTTCCGTGCCGTCATTGTATTCAACCAGCAATGGGTTCAAAGTGAGCCTTGCAGATCAGACTCTCCCTGTGAGACCTGCTCGGAGAAGCCGTGTTTGAATACCTGCCCCATTGGAGCATTCAGCACGGATGGCCACGACTATACGGCTTGCAAAAGCTACGTTGCCTCAGATCAAGGCAAGACCTGTCGTGTTGGGGGATGCCTGGCACGACTGGCTTGTCCCGTCGGAAAGGACTATCGCTATCTGCAGGAACATCAGGCCTTCCATATGCGCGCATTTGTCGGGAGTTGATCCCGGGGTCGGATCAGCGGCGGCGACCGCGACGGCGTGAGGTGCCTGCAACACTTTGCGATTGCGATTGGGATATCGGATTGACCAGCTCGCCCGTAGCAGCAACAACGGCATCCAGCGCAGGCCGTTCACCTTTCGTGTGCTTGTCAATTGCTGCGCGCATGGCTTGCAGATGTCCGGCTGATGTTCCACAGCATCCGCCAATAATCTTTGCCCCGGCGTCCATGGCGAGTTTGGCATAATCGGCCATCAGTTCCGGTGTGCCGGTATAAATGACCTTGTCACCACTAACCCTTGGCACACCACAATTGGCTTTGGCGATGACTGCGATCGTGCCTCCTTCTGCCGTGGGACCACTGCCTGTCATGTCGAGAATAGAAAACAGCAGGTCAGTCGCGCCAACACCACAGTTGGCTCCAACTGCAGTGGGCGCGGAGGGCAGGGCCTGCGCTATGGTTCCAAGTTCGGAAGGAGCAATCCCCATCATTGTCCGACCGGCAGTGTCAAAACTCGCGGTAAAAATATACTCCAGCCCGACTTTATTTGCCGCTTCTGCGGCAGCCTGTATTTCTTCCCGTGCGGACATTGTTTCGATCCACAAAACGTCTGCACCGCCTTCTTTCAGGCCGATCATCTGTTCCTTGAAGGATTCAACAGCCTCGGCATGGGTCAGAGCACCCAGTGGCTCAAATAATTCACCTGTCGGACCAACCGATCCGGCAACAAGCACTGTCTTGTCAACGCTGCCCGCAACTTCCTTCGCCAATTGCGCAGCCAGGCGGTTCAGTTCACGAACCCGGTCCTGTGCATCATGAAGTTTCAGGCGATGGCGATTGCCGCCAAAGGTGTTGGTCAGGATTATGTCTGACCCGGCATCGACAAAGCTTTGATGCAGGGCCTTTACCTTTTCCGGAGCGTCGTGATTCCACAACTCCGGCGCATCACCGGACACCAGTCCCATGTTGAAGAAATTGGTTCCCGTGGCTCCGTCAGCCAGCAAGACACCTTTTTCTTCAATCAATGCTTTTAGTTTTCCGGTCATTTCGTGCGGCTTTCCGATTAGAGATATAAAGAAATCATTATATGACTCTGTGACTCGCCGCAACTTTTGCATAGGTTTGCAAAAATTTTCTTGCGCCAGGTTTGTTTTGGAGTGAAAGTCCCTTCACGCAAACGTGATGGCAAGATGAAAGTGATGATGATCAAGTCGGTTGAATGGTGCACACTGGGTCTGATTCTTTTGTGTTATGCTATGTGGGCGGTTGCTGGCTGGTTGTGGACTACGCCCTATTGGCTTCCGGGATTACTCGTGCTGCCGGTTACTGCTGCATTCCACACGTCACTTCAGCATGAGACCATACACGGACACCCAACGTGTTGGAACTGGTTGAACGAATTGCTTGTCAGCCTGCCGCTGGCCGTTGTGTTTCCCTATCGTTGCTACAGCCAACTCCATCTCAAGCATCACAACGACCTCAATTTGACCGACCCTTATGAGGATCCTGAAAGTTATTTCTGGCCCTTGCGCGACTACACGACCATGCGTCCCGTCATGCGGCGGCTTTTTTTGATTAACAATACGTTGGTCGGGCGCCTGACCCTCGGCCCGCTGCTGACCGTATATGGATTTTCACGCACTGAGCTGGTCCGCATCGGCAGGGGAGAAACGGGTGTGTTACGGGCATGGACTTATCACGCGGCAGGGCTGTTGATACTAGCCTCAATAATAGTGGCAATGTTCCAGATGCCACTTTGGGTCTACTGTCTGTTCGTGGTTTACCCGGCTCTTTCGCTAACGGCACTGCGAAGTTACGCGGAACATCAGGCCGCGGAAAATGTGGGAGCCCGTTCGGCTATTGTTGAAACCCATCCGGCACTAGCCTTGCTGTATTTGAACAACAATCTTCACATAGTGCATCACGCCAATCCCAATGTTGCCTGGTATGAATTGCCATCACTGTATAGTGAGCGACGCAATCAGTTTTTGGCGGCCAACGACAACACGTTGTTTAAGGGATATGGTGAAATCATGAGACGGTTTGCCTTCAGGGTTAAACAGCCGGTGGACCACCCCTTTCTCTATCGCAATGATGTCGTATCTGAGTGATCGCTTCACTTCCCATGTATGACTGGCCTGAACTGCGCCCACAGACTGATGCCATGTGGCAAGTCTTCCGGCAGAAGTTTGCTGCGTCGGGGTTTCAACCGCCATCCAGCCTGAGCCGGAGCGATGATGAGAGTGAAGGCTGGTTGCACCCAGCTTTGTTTTTCAGCCAAACCTGCGGATATCCTTTCATAACGAGACTGGAAGGTAAAGTTCAGTTGCTTGGCACCCCTCACTTCGATGCAGAAGGTTGGATTGGGCCGAATTATTCCAGTGCGGTTATCCTGCGCAAAGATTTCGACTTGAGCAGCCTTGAAGAAAGTCGGCCAGTGAAATTTGCCTATAACAGTCCGGATTCACTTTCCGGTTTTCGCTGCCTCAGCCCGCTTGTCGGCAATCCCGAACGCTGGTTTGAGCGGTCGATCAAGAGCGGTGGTCACCGAAATTCAGCCCTGATGGTGAGCCAGGGGCAAGCAGACATTGCAGCGATCGATTCCCTGTGCTGGCATTTGTTCAAAAGGGTTGAGCCAACGAGCGCCCAGAAGCTGCGCATTTTACAATGGACGCCACCCCTGCCGGGCTTACCCTATATTACCAATTTAAGTTGGTCCAAAAAAGACCTGCACAAACTGCGCGAAGCGATTGGGCAGGCGGTCATTGAGTTGGCAAGTAGCAATTTGACACCGGATATTCCTCTAGTCGGGCTATCAGCACTTGAGCCAGCGGTCTATCAATCGATTAAATCACTTTGATCGATCACAGTTTGAATTCTGCCGTTGCAACTGCTGCCATTCCATGCAAATTTGCGGCTCGAATTCCGGGAAGCTCGACGGAGCTCACCGGTCGTCAGGGGCAACGGCTCAATTGACGACGCCGCGCGGGTGGGAGGAAAACCGCGCGGCGATTCCCCGATAGCAAATAAATTTTCCAGAAAATGAGCAATGTCTTTGTGGTTTGCTCTTTCTCGGCGATCATGCTGTCATGCTGTCATGCTGTCATGCTGTCATGCTGTCAGGCTGCGCCCATAAGCCGAGCATCGAGCGGATAGCTGGACATTTGTTGATAGCCGGTCTCCGTAATCACACATTGATCCTCCAACTTGACCCCTTCGCCGCCACCATGGCGTCCCACATAGCTTTCAACGCAAATACACATTCCAGGTTCCAGCACACCGTCATAGCCATAGTGTTCATGGTCCACTGAATAGCGGATAGAGGGATATTCATCGCACAGGCCCACACCGTGATAGAGCACCCCATAACGAGTCGGCATGCAATCAGGCGGCACATGTTTGGAATTGAAGGAAAGTTCCCTGAAGCTGACCCCGGGTTTCAACATTTCAAAATTGGCCGCAATCTGATCGGCAGCGGTTTGATAGAGCCAGCGCTGTTCATTTGTTGGTTGACCATCACCAGCAAGCCAGGTGCGGGAAATATCGCAGCAAAATCCGTAGGGCCCGATAAGGTCGGTATCGAACGATACGATTTCACCGTCCTGTATCACCTTGGCTGAAGATTCCTGAAACCAAGGATTTGTGCGAGGGCCAGAGGCAAGCAGCCGCGTCTCGATCCACTCACCACCCCGGCGAATATTTTCAGCGTGAAGGACTGCCCACAGATCGTTTTCCGTCATGCCTGGAACCAGCGCGCTTTCCATCTCCGCCATGGCCGCTTCACAGGATACTATGGCCCGATGCATGCACAGCAATTCGTCCGGTGATTTGATCTTGCGGGCTTCCTCCATCATTTCTTCACCATAAACCACTTCAACTCCGGCCTTGCGCAGTGGTTCCAGCCCATGGCTGTCAACTTGATCAAAAGCGCAACGCATATTGTCGCCGCCATGTTCTTTCAACAGCTCGGCAATGTCATTGGCCCAGTTTTCGGCAAATTCGATGCATCGGTTGCCAGCTTCGAAATAGAACCACGCCGTACAGCCTCGTATCTCGTCAACAATGCCACTATGCTCCGACAGGTGTTCGCAGCTGTGGAACTCAAACAGGACTACGGGCCCTTCAGTTGCAATAAAGCAACAGCGCACGGGGTTGTGAGTGGTCCACAATTGCATGTTGGTGGAGTCGGTCGCATAGCGAATGTTCAGTGGGTCATAAAGGTGAATTCCGGCGAGGTCGTGTTTGATAAGTTGTTCTCGAATCCTGCGCAGCCGGTATTGGCGCATTTCGTGAAGGTTCGGATCTGCAATGCCAGCTGTTTTCCATTCACTTTCAGCAAGTTCGCCATATCCGATGAGATGTTGATTCATCGCTACAGCCTTTGCCCTTGAATAGGCTTCCAGGGCTTCAAAACCTGCATTCTGCCCCGGATGTCTCGGCATGACAAAAGGCTCTATCTTGCGCTTGTGTCGGCCAAACGACGACTGAATGGTCATTTCACACCTCCCTGAACCGACTTGATTTTGTGACCGATATAGAGCGTACGCTGTTGGAAATGCGTCACTTCACAGGGCGAAAAATTGATGGGTGACAGGTTGAACCGAATAAGTTAGCCTGATTGAGCTGGCCGGTTGTTAATCGGACTGTTAGTGGGAGAGCGTTGTCATTTACCAGACAGCCGCCGAAGGTGAAAACACCCATAATCTCTCAGGCCAAAGGACCGCTGACAGTGGGTCGAATGACCTCAGGTACTCTGGAAAGTCAGGCCCGCAGGCCTGCGCCGACGGTGTAAGTTTCTGCCCTTGGGGGCGAAGCGAGTCTCTCAGGCCAAGGACAGAGGGGGCATACCCGCACAAGCGGGCGTGTGCCTTTTATGTTCGGAGCTTGACGTGAAACAAACCCCATTTTACCAGACTCATATTGATGCCGGCGCCAAAATGGGCGCATTTGCCGGATATGACATGCCGCTCTTTTATCCGCTTGGCGTTATGAAAGAGCATGAGCACACCAGGAGTCAGGCTGGGTTGTTCGATATTTCCCACATGGTTCATGTGCAAATATCGGGACCTGAAGCATCAAAACTGATCTCGACACTGTGCCCCTATCATGCTGACCATCAGGAAACAGGACAGGCCAGATATACATTTATGCTCACCCCCGAGGCTGGAATAATCGACGATTTGATTGTTACCCGCCTTGGCACGCAACGCTATTTGATTGTTGCCAATGCGGGCTGCGCTGAAAAGGATGTTGCGCATATCCGGGCGCAAGCTGAAGCGATGGATGCAAGCGTTGAAATTATCCCCCGCGGGTTTCTTGCGTTGCAAGGACCATCGGCTGCAGCAGTTCTTTCAAGCCATTTTGATGCAGACGCCATGTCCTTCATGTCGGCTATAGAGCCGCAAGAGGGCTGGTTTGTGTCCCGAACCGGATACACCGGTGAAGATGGCTTTGAAATTGGCATGCCCAAGAATGAAGCAGTTGCATTTGCCGAGAAGCTGATTGGTGATGACCGGGTTGAATGGATTGGTCTGGGTGCCAGGGATTCCCTTCGCCTTGAAGCAGGCCTGCCGCTATATGGCCAGGACCTCAGCGAAGAGATCTCCCCCCATGAAGCAGGCTTGCTGTGGGCCATTCCAAAGGATTTGCGTGAGGGCGGGGCCTATATCGGCTCTGAAAAGCTGGCTGATAAAATTGCAGCCGGGCACAAGCGCATGCGCATAGCGTTGATACCGGAAGGCCGCCCGGTTCGCGGTGATACGCGATTGGTTAATCAGTCCGGGGTGGAGATTGGCTGGGTCACATCTGGTGGCTTCGGTCCCACTCTGAAAGGCCCTGTGGCACTTGGAATGGTCGACGTTACCGCGGCTGATTCTGAAATCTTCGCGGACATGCGCGGAAAACACATCGCGATGAAGCGGGTGAAGCCCCCCTTCGTCCCGCACAATTATAAACGCTAGGCGATACAAAAGTCAGGCCAAACACTGAAAATAAACCAAGGAGGACTCTCAATGAGCAAAACATATTTTACCGATGAACATGAATGGCTGTCCGTGGAAGGTGATACGGCTACCGTTGGGATCACCAATCACGCCCAGGAACAACTGGGTGATCTTGTATTCGTGGATCTGCCCGATGTGGGAACCGAACTGGAACAAGGAGACGATGGTGTTGTGGTTGAATCTGTTAAGGCAGCATCGGATGTCTATGCGCCGGTTTCGGGCACCGTTGTCGAGGTTAACGAGAAACTCAACGAAGATGCAGCGCTAGTAAACGCTGGTGCTGAGGGGGATGGCTGGCTCTACAAGCTGAAGCTGAGCGATGCCAGCCAATTGGATGATTTGCTGGATGCAGACGGCTACAAAGCCCTTATTTCCTGAACCCGTTGACAGACCGTTTCCACAAGATTGCGAAAGCCAAAACAAATGCCTGAACATTCTCCCTTTGTCGCTCGCCATATTGGCCCATCGGAAAACGATTGCCGCACCATGCTCAACGCTCTCGACATGGTGTCCATGGATGCACTGTTGCACCAGACTATTCCCGATTCCATTCGTATGGAGGGAGAATTGGACCTGCCGCAAGGCATTTCCGAGGAACAGGCCCTTGAAGAGATATCCAGTAAACTGGGACAGAATATCATTGCCAAGGCAATGATAGGACAGGGCTATCACGGGACCCATGTGCCACCGGTCATTCAACGCAATTTGCTTGAAAACCCGGCCTGGTACACAAGTTACACCCCGTATCAACCCGAAATATCCCAGGGGCGACTGGAGATGTTGTTTCACTTCCAGACCCTCGTTGCGGAACTGACCGGTTTACCTGTTGCCAATGCATCCTTGCTGGATGAATCCACAGCAGTTGCAGAAGCAGCGGGCATGGCATTTCGCCATCATCGGGGAAAGCGGCCGCGCATTGTTGTGGCCAATGAATTGCACCCACAGACCGTGGACGTGCTGAACACGCGCGCCTCCACCGCTGACTACAATATCGAAACTTGCGATGATGCGGGTTCCGCGTTGGCTGAAGATGTTGCTGCGATCATCCTGCAATTGCCGGATACAAGGGGGAGCTTGAGCGACCCCGCCGCTTTGGTTGAAAAAGCAAAACAGGCCGGCTCACTGGTTATTGTCAGTGCGGACCCCATGTCACTGGTTCTGATGTCGGGTCCAGGGTCATGGGGAGCTGATATTTGTGTTGGCTCTTTGCAAAGATTTGGTGTGCCGCTTGGTAACGGAGGGCCACATGCAGCCTTCATGGCGGTGAGCGAGGCCATGACACGCATGTTGCCGGGTCGTCTGGTTGGCGAATCCATAGATTCTCAAGGGCGGCCTGCCTATCGCCTGGCTCTGCAGACCCGTGAGCAGCATATCCGCCGCGAAAAGGCGACATCCAACATTTGCACTGCACAGGCTCTCCTGGCCAATATGGCTGCTGCCTATGCCATCTGGCATGGGCCGGAAGGTCTGACGGCAATTGCCAACCGCATCCATGGACTCGCTGCCCGATTTGCAAAATCCCTGTCTGACTCCGGTGTGGCACTCACCGATGGGTTCTTTGACACGATAACGATTACCCGCAAAGGGCAGGCCGAAGCGCTTGCTGCAGCGGCGCAGGATCGTGACATTCTATTGCGTGTGATCGATCAGGACACGATCAGTGTGGCGTTTGACGAAACCACGACGCAGGCTGCTCTTGAATGTCTGTGCGATATATTCGGTGTTCAGGTGGCCAATGATGGCCAAAGCGGCGGACTGCTTAACCTGCGTATCAGCGAACACTTTCTCACTCAGGAAATATTCCACTCCAACCGATCGGAAACCGCAATGATGCGGTTTCTGCGCTCACTGGCCGACAAGGATCTGGCCCTGGACCGGGCCATGATCCCGCTGGGATCGTGCACGATGAAGCTCAATGCTGCAGCTGAAATGATGCCTGTGACATGGGAAGTAACGGGCAATGTGCATCCCTTTGCACCAGTCAGTCATCGGTTGGGTTATGAAAAAATTATTGATGACCTGGATGTCTGGTTGAGCGAGATTACCGGGTTTGCCAAGTGCAGCCTGCAGCCCAATGCGGGCAGTCAGGGAGAATATGCTGGACTTCTGGCCATTCGGTCGTTCCATGAAAGCAATGGGCAAGGCCACCGCAATATCTGCATTATTCCATCCTCTGCTCACGGCACCAATCCGGCATCCGCTCAAATGGCCGGTTATGACGTCGTTGTCGTAAAGTGCAATGACGAGGGGGATGTGTCCCTGAGCGATCTGCAAGAAAAACTTGATAAACATTCCGCCAATCTGGCAGCGCTGATGATCACATACCCATCAACACATGGAGTATTTGAAGCGGGGATCGTCGAGATTTGCCAGATGGTTCATTCCCATGGTGGTCAGGTTTATCTGGACGGGGCCAATCTCAACGCCATGGTGGGCATTGCTCGGCCCGGCGACATAGGAGCAGATGTTTGCCATATGAACCTGCACAAGACGTTTTGCATCCCGCACGGTGGGGGCGGGCCGGGCGTAGGGCCCATCGGGGTCGGCGCACATCTTGCAAAATTCCTGCCTGACCACTC
>JBPCWM010000070.1:0-4136 GCA_051009515.1 Rhizobiaceae bacterium
TTACTATTCCGGCACCGAGGGCGATGATTCCTGGGACGACGAAAGCGGCAACCAGATTTACGATGGTGGCAATGGCTTTGACTTTGTCGGCTACGCAGGCAGCATCGGCGATTACTCACTGTATCAGTTGGACGATGGTGGTATTGCCATGACCAGCTATGACGGCAGCACCGATGTCCATTACGGTATAGAAGGCCTGTGGTTCTATGGTGAGAACGCTGGATACGCGATGGAAGACGCCCTGAACTGGGGTAAAGACAACGGCGGCGGCGGTGACGATGGCTACGGCGGCGGTGATGGTGGCGGCAGCGAATATCTTGCCGGCACCTATGGCGAAGATGTTTGGGATGATAAATCTGGTAACCAGACCTACGATGGTGGTGATGGCTATGATCAGGTAAACTACCAGGGCCAAATCACGGATTATTCCATGAAACGCCTCGACGATGGCGGCGTGCAGATGACCCATTACGATGGCAGCGTCGACACCCACTATGGCATTGACGGTTTCTGGTTCGGTGCAGAGCAGGGTGAATGGTACAGCATGGAAGATGCCATGCAGTGGATCGGCGACGGTGACAGCGACGAATACGGTGGCGGCGGCGACAACGGTGGAGATGGCTACTATGCCGGCACCTCTGGCGACGACTTTTGGGATGATAAATCTGGCAACCAGACCTACGATGGTGGTGATGGCTATGATCAGGTGAACTATAAGGGGCGCGCGAATGACTATACTGCAACCCGGCTTGAGGATGGCGGTTTTCAGATGTCCCACTATGACGGTAGCACCGATATTCTTTATGGCATTGATGGCCTTTGGTTCAACGATGAGAAGGCTTGGTACTCAATGGTTGATATGGTTGAGGACTATTCAGACGAAGCCCACTATTGAGTTGTAATTCCATGAAATTTGAAGGACGCCAATTTGGTTGGCGTCCTTTTGACTGGCTTGGCTGCATTCATCCCGGGCACATACGATAGCCATGCTGCGGGAAGGTGCGCTGCGTTGGATTGTCAGTTCAATGGCATCCGGAAATGGCCCATTGCCCCATAGCTTTGGACATCTGAACTGCCTATCCCATCGTAAAATCCGTTCAGGGAAAAGGAGCGGTTGCCGGTGTCCAACATCGACAGGCCTGCTTCAATCCGCGCCCGAACACCGGCCTCGGAACCGCTGACGATTCCGGTATCAATATCCACAGTATCGGCGGGATCAAATATCCAGATGCCGTGAAGACCAACGCTTGGTTCGATCAACAGACCTGTTTCTGTGACCCGCCGGGTTGAGAAAGTCGGACCAAAGGAAAGGTGTCCCAGCGAAATTGTTTGTTCAGGGATGATATTGGCCAGACTGTCAGTATAGTTGTGCTGGGTTTCTTCAAAATAGACCACACGCAAATGAGGGCTGATCCTCGTGTCGCCCTGCTCAAACTGTCCGGTTAGCTGGCTGCGCACCAGCCAGCGATCGGTGTCAAAATCATCTTCATAAGTGCCAAATGGTTTGACACTGTTGGAGGACTGAACCCAGACGGCCCGTGCATCGAGGAACAGATTATCATTCAACTGCTTGGCCATGTATGGCCCAACCATCCAGCCCAGTCCTTCGGCTCCGACATTGCTGTCCTTATGCGTGTCATCAATCCAGTCGATCTGCCCACCCAGACCTACTACCAATGCGCTGTCATACAAATAATCGACGCCAAAATGGAGCAGACCAACGGTAGCTGACCCTGTGTCGTCTTCTGTATGGGCCAATGTGGTTCTAACCCAGACATCCCATCCTTCATGCACATTCTTTGTTTCACCCTGCCCATCGGCATAGGCCAACACCTGCTGCGGCAACGGTGCCTGACGCTTTTGTTCTGGTAGCGCAAGCAGCCCGTAGGTACCCGTTTTGCCGTGCACTTCGTTTACCGGCTGCGGTGACGCTTCCATATCAAGTGCGTTTTGAAGATTGACCGCTTGAGCGTTCAACAAGTGTGACATGCTGGAATACGCCGAAAAGTTAAGGCGCGATTGACCCGCTCCATGGGACAGGTTGAACGCTCCCTCAACGCCGCGTCCGTCACTTCCCCCATTTCTGCTCAGACGTTCAATCAGGTTCGGCTCACTTGCAACAATAGTGTCGGCCCTGCGACTCATGAAATTGCGGATAATGCGAGACGTGCGCGTGATCACGTAGTCGGATGCGCGCGAATTGGTGAAGGTACAGACAATCGTTTCATCATGATCCAGGTCAATCATGACCTTGCCGTCGGAAAGCGTGACCAACGTGCCATTGTCTTCGTCCCCTTCACAGGATACGGCCCCCAGTTCCCAGGTATCCAGTTCTTCTTGTCTCAATTCAATTGTACCCGCAGAGAGTGTGAAGGATGCAGACGATGCTGCATTGGAAACGGTGGTTAAAGACAAACCATCCAGCTCGGCATGGGATGATGAGTAAAAGGAAAATGTCGCATCACCTGCCGCAGCCGGCGCTGTTGCAACCGCAACCACCAACGAACCTTCCCGTGCACGCACATTTGTGTTTTCGGTGTCCGAATTGTTGTCAGGGTCAGGATCACTCGTGTCGCTTTCTACGGTGACCTCAGTGTTAATCGACCCGGACGCCATATCCCCGTCGACTGTCACATAAATTGTGGGACTTCCATTGTAGCCGTTTGGCAAGTCGCCCAATGGGCAGGTCAGGTCTCCGTTTGAATCCTGACTGCAAAAAACGGAAGAACCTACGTAGTTTAATCCGTCGGGCAGGGCAACGCTCAATGTCGTTGAGTAAGCAGTTTGCAGGCCTTCATTTTCGACCGTAACTGTATAGGTCAGTTCTGAGCCAGCCAGAACCGTGGCCGGATCTGCAGCAATACCCACTGACAGATTGGCGGTTGGTTCATTTACCGTTACATCCACGGAAGCTTCATTGTTTGACATCATCGTATCGGCAGTCGTACTGGTCACTCTGGCCAGTGCTGTGATTGTACCGCTGGTCTCGTTATCAACATCCACCACCACTTCAAAGCTTGTACTGATTCCTGAATCGATATCGCTGAGGGAACAGATCAAAGTCAAAGCCCTGTCCTGGTTTGCGGTGCAGGTGCTGGCAGAATTGGCAGAATCGAAGGTCACCCCGTCTGGAAGTGTCACAGTGACCTCGGGAGACGCGGCGGTCTGCGGGCCACCATTGTTGACTGTAACTGTATAGGTCAGTTGTGAGCCAGCCAGAACCGTGGCCGGATCTGCAACAATACCCACTGACAGATCGGTTCCACCAGTAAATTCAACGGTGACTGGGTCAGCAGCCGTGTTGTACGTGCCAGACTCGTCATCGCTTTGGGCCACATCAGCAGGAACATTGATTGTAACATTGCCCGCTCCAGAAGGTGTAATGAACGCTGCGTAATTCTGTCTGGACCGCTTATCGAGTTCGGAAATTGAGCCATTGCTCACTTCTACATCGGTGGCTTCAAAACCGGACCCTGGCATGTTGAAGCGGAAAAACACCCGAAATGGCGAAGCGTCGTTAACTAACGAAGGAGCGCCCGTGATTCTAACTGCCAGTGCCCGTGGCACACAACCGGGGTCACTGCAATGGTGGGTTCGTCACCCGGGATATCTGCACGGGCCTCAGCACGGTAGATGTGATATTCGTCCGTATTATCATCCTTTGCGGACATCTCAAGAACAACAAGTGTTTCATCTTCCAGGCCTGCATCCGGCAGGGTCACTTCCCGCAGCGTGATATCCGACAAACCGCAGGCGACTGCTCCATTAACTAACGCGTCACGCAGGTCTGAGTTTGATCCTGTTCCTGGCACAGAATAGCCAGGAGATTCATTAGGCCCACTGACAGTTAGTATCTCGTTAATGGACCAGAAACTCAATATGGTCCCGGAGCCATCCTGCGCATACGATACTGAAAATCCCTCTGTGCAACTATCGTTCGACCCCAGATCTACAGATTCTCTTTGATCAGACCCGCTTGTTGAAAATGCCTGCGCCCGGTCTGTCCAACCCGAAAGTGCCAACAATGCAACGGCGATTAAAAGCACTATCTGTTTGCCTATTTGACAAAGGCGGTATCCACCTGTGGCTGCCGATTGTGTATCCTTACGATATGTTACAAAGCGTGTTTGTCGATC
>JBPCWM010000071.1:0-4856 GCA_051009515.1 Rhizobiaceae bacterium
TGGCCATGGTCGGCTCGCTACTGGCCGGTACCGATGAAAGCCCCGGTGAAGTTTATCTCCATCATGGCCGCTCGTTTAAAAGCTATCGCGGAATGGGATCGGTCGGTGCCATGGCACGCGGATCTGCCGACCGGTACTTCCAGTCTGAAGTCACCGATTCCCTGAAGCTGGTGCCGGAAGGTATTGAAGGGCAAGTCCCATATAAGGGGCCGGTCAGTTCTGTTTTGCACCAATTGGCGGGTGGGCTACGCGCATCCATGGGCTATGTAGGGGCCGCGACGTTGAACGAATTTGTCAGCCGGGCGGAATTCGTGCGCATTTCTTCTGCGGGTCTTTCTGAAAGTCATGCACATTCGGTGAGTATCACACGCGAAAGCCCAAACTATACGGGCCGCTAGGAGAGTCGTTTATGGATGCCCTGTCGCAACTTTGGGAATTTGCGCCCGAAATAAAGACCCGGCTTATATATCTTGCAATGGTCGGCCAGATGTTGATTGCTTTCTACTGCTATAGCGCGATGTCAAAAGCCCGGCTTGCCGCTGGACGAGCAAAGCGCATCTCTGCTGACGATTACAAGTCCACTGCATCCGAACCGGAAGATCTGCGTGTTTTAACGCGAACCGTGGCCAACCAGTTTGAGATGCCGGTAATTTTTTATGCCCTCGTTCTGGCGACATTGAGCATCGGGTCGCAGAGCTGGATAACTGTGATTTTGGCGTGGGCCTACGTGGCGATGCGGGGGGTGCATGCACGCGAGATGATATCAAGCAATAGGGTATTACTGCGCCGCAGGATTTTCATACGCTCGGCTCAGATTCTGCTGTTGATGACGGTGGAATTTGTTTTGACCATTCTATTTTGGGCTGAGATCTGATCATGCGGCTGGGTGGACGTATGCAGGCCGCGATAGATGTTCTTTCGGACATTGAAAAGCGCAAACGCCCTGTTTCCGAGGCATTGAAGTCGTGGGGTCTGGATCACAGATTTGCTGGTTCGGGAGACCGCGCTGCTATTGGCAATATTGTTTATGATGCTTTGCGTAAACAGTCCTCGACCCGCTATGTGATGGGCTCTGACAGCGCCCGCCGACTGGTCTTTGGCACTCTGCTGCGTGAGTGGGAGTACAATGCAAGTTCGCTCAACGAGGCTTTGAAGGACGATAAGTTTGCCCCTGATCTGTTGTCTGCCGATGAGATCGCAGGCTTCGAATCAAGGTCAATCTCGGATGCTCCCGCCCATGTGCAGGCTGATATTCCCGAATGGTTGCAAGCATCGTTTGAAGCAAATTTCGCAGAGGACTGGATTGCAGAAGTCCAGGCATTGGCGCAGCGACCACCTGTTGATTTGCGGGTCAATACGCTGAAGGCAAACCAGGCTAAAGTCCGTCGATCATTGTCACGGGCCAAGCCGGTTCCGAGCAAAATTGCTCGCCACGGTTTGCGCATTCCAGCGGGTAAGGGGGCAGACCGTCAGCCCAATGTACAGTCTGACGCAGGATTCCAGAAGGGCTGGTTTGAGATTCAGGATGAAGGCAGCCAGATCGTTTCTGATCTCGTGTTTGCCCGTCCCGGTGAACAGGTACTAGATTTTTGTGCCGGTGCCGGTGGCAAGACGCTCGCCATGGCAGCGACCATGGAAAATCGTGGTCAGATCCACGCCCACGACGCTGACCGGACCCGACTCAAGCCAATATATGAAAGACTAAAGCGCGCGGGCATCCGTAATGCGCAGGTGCACGGACCAGACGATGATATGGCTGGCCTCACCGGCAAGATGGATCGTGTAGTCGTTGATGCACCTTGCACGGGAACCGGAACATGGCGACGCCATCCTCATGCGAAGTGGAAGCTGACACGAGAAATGCTCGAAATGCGCCTCACAGAACAGGAAGAGGCTCTTTCACAGGCTGCGCCCTTTGTGAAACCTGGTGGATATCTCGTTTACATTACCTGTAGCGTTTTGCCCGAAGAGAATGAGAACCAGATTGTGTCCTTCATTGAAGACAATCCCCAATTCGAACTTTTGTCTGTTGGGGAAGTCTGGCAAGATCTGTTTGGATTTGACAAACCACAGCCCTGGTCATCCGATATGAAGACCGTCACCTTGACGCCATTATCGGTGGATACGGATGGTTTCTTTTTTGCGGTTGTCGGCAGAAACCATTGACCGCATAGTGATGAGGCACAGGCGCTCATGAGATTGGGCCGGTAGCGACAAGAGGACTGTAAATTGGCAAAGTTTGTCACCCTGATTGTTTTCATAGTTTTGGTGGAAGGCGTCGGCGCACTTATAGGCACGGCCTTCAGTGTCGGGGAGTGGTACAATGCCCTCAACAAGCCGTTTTTCATGCCGGAGCCGGCTGTGTTCGGCATTGTGTGGCCCGTATTGTATTTACTGGTTGCCATTGCAGGTTGGCGGATATTCACCAGTGAAGGAGAACTCCCGGGTTGGGGACTCTGGGTTGGGCAACTGGTATTGAACTGGAGCTGGAGCCCGATCTTTTTTGGAGCGCATCAACTGTTCTGGAGCATATGGATATTGGTGGGTGTCTTGTCTTTCAGTCTGGCCTTCATGAGTGTAACCTGGGACAAGGACAGGGTATCTGCAATTTGCTTCGTGCCCTATGTGGCCTGGCTTGCATTCGCATTGATAATCAACATTTCAGTTTGGGCACTTAACTGACGATTTCGAACTATCCTGGCTGGAGCAGACCAACCAGACATCACCCGCAAGGCAACGCGGAGCCATATTTTGGACTGGACAACTTTTTTTATTGAGCAATTTGCGACACCGGGGAAACTGGTGGGGCATCTCTCCTATATACTTCTCGTGGCCTCCATGATGATGCGGTCCATGAAATGGCTGCGTGCGATTGCCATTTCAGCTGGAATCGTCTCCGCATTTTACGGCTACTTCTTCCTGCTCGATTTCGTCACCGTGTTCTGGGAGGTCATCTTCGTCAGCGTCAACCTGATCCAGTTGTTTATTCTAGAGTTCGAAAACCGCCGCGCCCGGTTCTCTGAAGACGAACGCAAATTTATCGAAGCGGCCATACCGACCGTTGAAAAAGCCCATGCAAAGCGTTTGCTCAAACTGGCCAAACATATCGAATACGACGCAGGTGAAATTCTAACCGTTGAAGGGGAACCCGTTGAAAAGCTGATATTCCTCATTTCAGGTGCGGTCAGAATCGACAAGGCCGGAGCGATGGTGGGGGTCTGCGGCCATGATGATTTCATCGGCGAAATTGGCTTCATGCTCGGCACATCGGCCACCGCAACGGCTGTGGTCACCAATTCGGTTCGATGCTTGAGTTTTGATCACGCCGCCTTAAAAAACCTGCTCAAGAAAGACCCGGCACTGCGCCATGCCCTCGAAACGAGCTTCAACCGCAACCTTGTCGGCAAGTTGGTAAAGTCGAACGAAGGGCCGGTGGTGCAAACTTAGCTGGGGGAATGGCGGTTTATCACATTGCCGCGAAGCGTTGGAAGGCCTAACCAGTCTTCACAATATTCTATTGAGGCTTTCCATGTCCGAGCGCGAGCAAACCATACTGATCATCGACTTCGGATCTCAGGTCACACAGTTGATCGCCCGTCGCATTCGCGAAACCGGAGTATATTGTGAGATTGCGCCATTCAACACCGCTGCGGAAGCATTTGAACGTATGAACCCGGCCGCGGTAGTGTTTTCTGGCGGACCGGCCTCCGTGGTTGATGCGGACTCACCAAGGGCGCCGCAGGCTGTTTTTGAGGCCGGTGTTCCAATACTGGCTATTTGCTATGGGCAGCAAACACTCTGCACCCAACTGGGCGGGCAGGTGGAAGGAGGACATCACCGTGAATTTGGTCGCGCAGATGTGGAAATTCTCAAACCCAGCCGACTGTTTGACGGGGTCTGGGAGGTTGGTGGTCAATATCCGGTCTGGATGAGCCATGGTGACCGGGTCACCGTTTTACCCAAGGGGTTTGAGGTTGTCGGCACATCGACAAATGCTCCATTTGCCATAGCCGTCAATGAGACGCGTAATTATTATACTACCATGTTTCACCCTGAAGTGGTGCATACGCCGGACGGGGCAAAATTGCTGGCGAATTTCGTGCATCACATAGCAGGGATCAAGGGCGACTGGTCCATGGCTGCCTACAAGGACAGGGCAATAGAGTCGATCAGGGCGCAGGTTGGCGACAAGCGAGTGATTTGCGGCCTGTCCGGAGGTGTGGATTCCTCAGTCGCGGCCTTGCTGATCCATGAGGCTGTCGGGGATCAATTGACTTGTATTCTCGTTGATCACGGACTGATGCGCATGAACGAGGCGGCAGAAGTCGTCGAAATGTTCAATAACCATTATGATATCAATCTTGTTCATGTCGATGCTACAGAGCTTTTCGTGGATGCGCTGGAGGGGGAAAGTGACCCGGAGACCAAACGCAAGATAATCGGCAAGTTGTTCATAGATGTGTTCGAACAGGAAGCCCAAAAGCTTGGCGGCGCGGAGTATTTGGCGCAGGGTACCCTCTATCCCGACGTCATAGAGAGCGTAAGCTTTACTGGTGGTCCAAGCGTCACCATAAAATCTCACCACAATGTCGGCGGCTTGCCCGACCGGATGAACATGCAACTGGTGGAGCCCTTGCGTGAGTTGTTCAAGGATGAAGTCCGTCTGCTGGGTGCAGAACTTGGTCTGCCCCAAAGCTTTATTGGTCGTCATCCTTTTCCCGGTCCGGGCCTCGCCATACGTTGTCCAGGCGGCATTTCGCGCACTAAGCTTGATATACTGCGGAAAGCTGACGCCATTTATCTTGAAGAAATCCGTAACGCGGGTCTCTACAACACAATTTGGCAGGCCTTTGCGG
>JBPCWM010000072.1:0-9087 GCA_051009515.1 Rhizobiaceae bacterium
GGCTGTGCTAAGTATCAAGCCTGTGGTTTTCGTGGGGTTGATTTCTTACAGCCTGTACCTCTGGCATCAGCCAATATTAGTGTTCAGCAAATATCAATCGTTGATTGAGAGTTCACAACTGGCGACGTTATTATCGATCGTACTGACGGCAGTTCTGTCATTGATGACATGGCAATTTATCGAGCAGCCTTTTCGCAATAAGGGACAGGTAGGACTTTTAGCATTGTCGAGCTTGTCGGTCGGTTTCATCATATTTTTCGTAGCTTCAGGACTTTGGGTCCAGTCCAGGTTCGACAAGTTTGAATCTATCTGGCTTTCAAGGCAACAACCACACGTTGCCAAAACGTATAAACTGATTACATCTCCAACATCTCGTGCAAGGTTGACCAGAGACAAACATACCTCAACAGGATGCCGGTTTAATTTTTCACGCCTTACTCCTGATCTGCAAAAAAAACTGCTGGACTGCCGCGAGAAGTTGGGAAAGGGCACCCTGATATTAGGCGACAGTCACGCAAGGGGCCTTTTTGGGGTAGTCACTTCAAGATTTGCAAACCCCTTTTTGGTCGGCGCAATACAGGGTGGCTGCAGACCGCATACGCCAGTTCCGCAATGCCAGTATGATGGCATTCTAAAATTCGTCTCAGAACATGATGGCGTATTTGATCACGTGATCTACGAACAAGCTGGATTCTATCTTTTGCTTAGAAAAGGCGGGGGGAAGGGCAACAGACTGATGTTCAGGCGTCTGGGTTATCGTGAGGAAGTAACCGGTCTAACAATCGATAGGGAGCACGTAGCGTTGACGGTTGGCTTTCTTAACAAGTTGAGCAAATACGTACCTGTTACATGGTTCGGGCCTCGCCTGGAACCGCACATTGCGGACCATCAAATACTCAGGCGAGGGTGTGATTTTAACTATTCAATCCGAACAGGAACCAGAGAAGTTTTTGACAATCTGGACAGCCATATTCGATCGAGTTTGAACACAATGGATACGTCGACTGTCCGATTTGTTTCTCAAAACGAAGCGTTTGAATTTTTGTTCCCCAATGATTTTATGAACTGCAGCCAGATTTACTGGTCAGATGGCGACCATTTGTCGGCAGATGGCCAGAGGCGTTTTGGCGGACGATTGTCTGATGATTTTCTTGAATTTGAAAGTTCTCATAAGTAGTGACTTGAATAGGACCTGACGAGGCTACAAACTCGAAACAATCCCAAGTTGATTGGTTCAGGACAATGATGCGAAACTTTCTGGTTTTAATATTGGCTGTTTCGAGTTTAGCATTCAGCATACAAACACTCTCTGCGGCAGATCTCACAGTATTGATCGAAGAGGGGCGGGCGAAAGCAACTATCTACGTTGAAGGCCCGCTACTTGACCGTCAAACGGTCGAGATTGCTATGAAGAAAGCTAACTTTCCTGATGTTGTTTCGGTCAAGATTGGCAAAAAACGACGCAATCTTAAATCAAATGATATATTTCGCTCTGCTGCGGTACTGGACCTCAACTACCACTTGTTAAAAATGACGGGTACTGAACTACCAGTGATCGTCACAAATGATCCCAATTCAATAAAAAAGCCGGCTGTTGTTTTGGGAGAGCTTGCTAACCGGTTGGGTGCCAAACCCACAGAAAATTCTTCATCCAAGGAAACATTCAGGATCATCTCTCGCGATGACTTGCTGCTGGTGGGAGGGGAAAGTGACTTAGCCGTTCGGCATGGAATGTACGAGATTTTGCGTAAGCTAGGTTATGACTGGGTAATGCCCGGGGAAATCGGAGAGATAATCCCAAAGAAGCCGAACGTCGCGTTATCAACCATGGACGTTACCCAACAGCCGGATTTTGCGTTTCGGCGTCTTTGGTATCGTGGGTATAAAAACAGACGAGCTGAGGAGGCGCTAAGGTTCCGCTGGTGGCAATGGCGACATAAAGGTGGCCATGTTGCTAATAGAATTTTGAATGTGAGGGGTCACTATTGGCAACGTTTCATTAAGAAACACAAAGCCGAATTTGACGCTGATCCGACCATGTATGCTTTGGTCGCGATGGGAAACGGTAAGAGTGAACGCCGTGGGCCACAGATTGAAACGACCCATCCACGTATGATCCAATTATTTATCGAAGATATTCGAAGCACATACGAAAAAAATATCGCCGCTGGCAAATGGACAAAACATACCAAGGCCGGTTTTCCCATTGGTCCGGCAGACGGGTTGGGTTACTCGTTGTCGGCTGAAACTCTGGCAGCGGGAAGCCTGACAGTTGATCCAATGTGGGGCGAATTAGATCGCACAGACAATCTAGTCCTTCTGGCCAATCGAATATTGAAGGAGGTCACGCAGGATTATCCCAACGCTTACGTCGGCTTCTATTCCTACTCTGTTCATTCCCAGTATCCGACCAGATATATACCCCATCCAAACCTGGTGCAAGAGTTTGCACCTATTGGTTTTTCGAGGTTTCACAGCGTTTTGGATCCAATCAGCAAGACGCAGAACTCCTATCGTACAACACTTGAGAAATGGGGAAAGCTTGCCAAGAGCCAGGGTAACATCCTGTCCGGTTACGGCTACAATTGGAACCTTGCCGACAACCTATTGCCCTATTCCAAGGTCCAGATATGGGGTGACGACCTGCCGTACTATCATAAACTTGGTTTTATCGGACTGAGCGTCGAAGCAACCAAGCAGTGGTCAGTGTTGGCGCCATCAGACTATGTGTTCATGCGCATGGCCTGGGACACCTCTCAAGACTGGCGAAAGTTGCTCGAAGAATTTTGCCAGAATGCCTATGGTAGCTCGGCTGTCCCAATGCTGCGATATTGGCGACGTCTGATTGAAACTCAGCGTTCCGCCGGTATGGAAGCGGGTTCCTACCACGCTTTTCCATTGATATTTGATAAAGACTGGCTTGTTGCATCTCAAAATGATTTGGCTGAGGCATTAGCACTAGCGAATACTGAGGGAAATAAAACACGTATAAATCATGTGGGGATTGGTGTTGAGTTTCTGCGGCTCTACCTGAAATTTCACTCCGCCACTCTGCAATTTGAGTTTGTTGAAGCTCGACGAATCCAAGATAAATTATTTGCTGCCTGGCAACGAGCATACGATCAAAACACCGATTTGGTGGCAAATGAAGCCCCTAGATACTGGAAGAGATTTTTGGGTGAATTTGTAGACCAGTCTACAAAATATTCATCGTCGCCTTACCGGATGATTTTGCCTGTACCGGATGAGTTAACAACGGCACTTGATCCAATGATTGCCGGTGAGCGACTGAATTTGCATCGTCCGGAAGTTCGAGATGATGGTTTTATCAAAACCCGGACGTTTTCCACTACATGGGATGCTCAAGGATTGGGGGGAGTGCGAAGCGGTGCCATTTGGTACAGATGGAAGTTCGACGTTCCGGAAGAAGCCAAAGGGGAGCCTATTGGACTTTTCGTAGGTGGGGTTGAGGACACTGTTCGTGTTTGGATGAATGGTCAGTACATTGGTTCTTCGGGTAGAGCATTCAGCAAACCGATACTGTTTGATCTAACTTCTAGCGTCACTGGGGACAGCCAAAATCTGCTCGCTATGCAGGTAATTCGGGTTGGAAAAGCAAACGAACTCGGGCTTGGTGGTGTAATTCGACCGAGCTTCTTGTTTACAGGGCCCAGACTGGAAAATCCTGCGCCTGAAGTTGAAAGTAAAACCCGGGTTCTGCCTGGTGGAGAAATTGACCGTAATTAGTATTCGTTCGAAAGTTGGTGAAGTAAGTGGTTTATGCGGGTTGAGGTTAAAGAATTGAAACGGGCACTGAAGCTTATTGTGGCCTCTCCAAAATCCTTTGTGTCAGATTTATGCCAATCGTTTTGCGATGTTCCGGCATTGTTTGGCGTTTGTTTGCACGAATCTGCAAGTGAGAACATTTCAGGGGTTGCAGTTTCTTTGGGGTTTCGGTAGTTCCCGCAGCGGGACACCTCTCCCCAACGAGAGGCTTGCTATCTGGAAGGATAGAATATGACAGCAAGACTAGAGAACGCGGCGCCACAGGTGCGTCCGCAAAACCCCCGTTTTTCTTCTGGCCCCTGTGCCAAACGCCCCGGATGGCATCCGGAAGTATTGAAAGACGCTTCCCTGGGACGCTCTCACAGAGCGGTTGAGGGAAAGGCAAAACTACAACAAGCCATTGATCTCACACGTGAAGTATTGCAGGTGCCAGAAGGCTATCGCATCGGGATTGTGCCGGCATCAGATACCGGTGCATTTGAAATGGCCATGTGGTCGATGCTCGGTGCCCGCCCGGTCACCATGCTTTCGTGGGAAAGTTTTGGTGCCGGCTGGATCACCGATGTCGTTAAGCAACTGAAACTGAAGGACGCAACTTGCGTGATCGCGGACTATGGTCGAATTCCTGATTTGGCCGCAGTGAATTTCGACAACGACGTTTGCTTTACCTGGAACGGGACGACATCGGGCGTGCGGGTGCCCAATGGTGATTTTATCCCCGCTGAGCGAGGCGGGTTGACCTTGTGCGATGCAACATCGGCGGCATTTGCCCAGGATTTGCCCTTTGACAAGCTCGATGTGGTCACCTTTTCCTGGCAAAAAGTGCTGGGTGGTGAAGGAGGCCATGGAGTTCTCATCCTGTCGCCACGTGCGGTTGAGCGCCTTGAGACTTACACACCGTCTTGGCCGCTACCGAAGATTTTCCGTCTGACCAAGGGTGGAAAGCTCATTGAAGGTATTTTCTCGGGTGCAACAATCAACACACCTTCCATGCTGTGTGTTGAAGATTATATCGACTGCTTGAAATGGGCCCAATCAGTTGGCGGCCTCAGTGGCCTTCACACACGGGCGGACACTAATTTTTCCGTCCTGGAAAAATGGGTGGAAAACACCCCATGGATTGATTTTCTGGCTGAAGATCCAACGACCAGATCCAACACATCCGTTTGCCTCAAAGTCGTTGATCCTGAGATAGTGGTACTGGATGAGGCAGAGCAGACTGCATTCGTCAAGAATATGACCAAATTGCTCGATGAAGAAGGTGTCGCCTTCGACATTGGGGGGTACCGAGACGCGCCGCCAGGCCTGCGAATCTGGACCGGAGCCACAGTAGAATCCTCAGATCTTCTTGCCCTGACGCCATGGCTGGACTGGGCCTTTGCACAGGCTAAATCTGCTCAATAATTCAAAGTTTCTTCAGGTGCTCGGCGTTTGAAGACATTGCCCATATACATTGAAAGACAGACAAAATGACCAATAAAAAACCACGCGTTCTGGTATCAGATGCGCTTTCTCCAACTGCAGTGCAGATTTTCAAGGACAACGGCTGCGACGTGGATTTCGAACCCACGCTCGGCAAGGACAAAGATGCTCTGCTGGCCAAGATCGCCGACTATGATGGCCTGGCCATCCGTTCCGCAACCAAGGCTACGGAAAAACTGATCGATGCCGCGACCAATCTCAAAGTGATAGGGCGAGCGGGAATTGGTGTGGACAATGTTGACCTGAAGGCGGCGTCGCGGCGCGGTATCATTGTGATGAACACCCCCTTCGGAAACTCGATCACAACGGCTGAACATGCCATTTCCATGATGATGGCGGTGGCTCGTCAAATCCCCGCGGCAGATGCCTCCACGCAGGCTGGAAAGTGGGAAAAGTCCAAATTCATGGGCGTGGAACTGACCGGAAAGACTCTCGGCCTTATCGGCGCGGGCAATATTGGTTCCATCGTTGCTGATCGCGCCATTGGTATGAAGATGCGCGTCATTGCCTTTGACCCGTTTCTTTCCGAAGAAAGGGCACAACAACTAGGCGTTGAAAAGGTTGAACTTGATGAGCTTTTGCCACGTGCAGATTTCATCACCCTGCACACCCCGCTGACCGACAAGACCAGAAATCTGATTGATGCTGCCGCCATCGCCAAAATGAAAGAAGGTGTGCGTATCGTGAATTGCGCCCGTGGTGGTTTGATTGTGGAAGCCGATCTAGCTGCAGCAATTGAATCTGGCAAAGTGGCTGGTGCCGGAATCGACGTTTTTGAAGTGGAGCCCGCCACAGACAGTGTGTTGTTTGGGCTGCCAAATGTTGTGTGCACGCCGCATCTGGGTGCAGCTACAACTGAAGCGCAGGAGAATGTTGCCCTGCAGGTCGCAGAGCAAATGTCGGCCTATTTGACAAGGGGCGCGGTCACAAACGCTCTCAACATGCCGTCTATTTCAGCTGAAGAAGCGCCGTTCTTGACCCCATTCATCAAACTTGCCGACACCTTGGGAAGCTTCGTTGGGCAGGTGACGGAATCACCAGTGAAGAAAGTCGAAATTCTTTATGATGGCCATGTGGCTTCGATGAATACAAAAGCTCTGTCCAGCGCCGTTTTGGCGGGCCTGCTCCGGGCTCAAGTGTCTGAGGTCAACATGGTCTCCGCTCCGATCATGGCCGGTGAACGCGGCATACAGTTACTGGAAATGACGCGCGAAAAAACAGGAGTGTTTGAAGGCTATATTCAGCTCAATGTTGTCACCGACGAATTGACGCGCTCTGTGGCTGGAACTGTGTTTTCTGACGGCAAGCCTCGTTTCATCCAGATCAAAGGTATCAATATGGAAGCGGAAGCCGGTGCCCACATGCTCTACACGACCAACCGGGATGTGCCCGGGATCATTGGCAAACTGGGCGGTATGTTTGGCGATGCCGGTATCAATATTGCCAATTTCTATCTTGGCCGGGACCATGAAGGTGGTGATGCCATTGCGCTTGTGGAACTCGATCAGGCTGTGCCCGAAGGTTTTCTTGAAAAGCTGATAGATGCACCGGAAATTGATTCCGCCAAACCGCTCGAGTTCACGATTTAGAGCGTTGGTCTGACCGTGATTGCGCAGGGCCTTGGGCTTTTTTCTGCGCAATCATGATCCCGCCCATAACCAGCACAAACGCCAGAGCGTGATAGAGGTGCAGGGATTCTCCCAATAGCAGAACAGCAAGTATCGCTGCAGATACCGGAACGAGGTTGATGTAAAGACCCGCTGTGTTTGCACCCAAAGCTTCAACCCCCTTGATGAACAGACCCTGACTGACCAGCGAGGGAAAAATGCCAGCATATATGACCACAAGTAGCCCTTGCACCGTGACTGGGAATTGGGCCTGACCAGACTGATGTTCGAGAGCTGCACCGACCAGTGCAAATATGAATGCACCAGCAATGAGCGAGGCGAGAAAGCTTTGCCAGTGCATTTCCGGTTTGGATCGTAGCGCAACCGAATACCCCCCATAGCAAAGTGCTGCAGCCAGCATAAACCAGTCTCCCCGGCTTATCCCTTCGCCGCCGCTCTGAATTAGCGCCAGTGGATCCCCCCCGCTCACAACCAGGACAACACCAATCAAGGTCAGCACGAATCCGGCGATTTGGAGCCAGCTTATGCCTGTTCGATAGATGATGTAGTTCAGCAGGAAAATGACCAGCGGCATCGCACTTTGTTCCAGTGCTGCATGAATGGCAGAAATATATTGCAGACCGGAATACAGGAAAAAGTTGAACGCCGAATAGCCAAATCCACCCATCAGCAGCAGGTAGATCCAGTGTTTCCTTATGGTCGCCCAGTCCTGGCGAATTTGATGGTGTGCAAACACCCCGATGATCACCAGGGCAATGGTCCAGCGTCCGGCGGTCAGCATCATGGGAGAAACGTGGCCAACTGCAAACTTGCCTGCAACGGCATTGCCGCCCCAGAGAAATGCGGTGAGGACTAGCAACAAATGGGGTGTACGCAGGATTGACAAGAGTTTGGACCCGATTGTGCAAATACCGGCTCTAGCACACTCCGGCATTCCCGCAAGGGCGAAGTGGAAAGTTGCGATCTCAGCAGACTGACAGTCTGTGCATTAAAATGACAATGCCCCTTGACCTAACGGTGCAGGTAGCGGAAACGAAACGTGCGAAAGTTCAAAGGCATAAAGGTTTTCAAGCCATGGCTAATGTAGTGGTCGTCGGGTCCCAGTGGGGAGACGAGGGCAAAGGCAAGATTGTGGACTGGCTGTCTGAGCGGGCAGACCTTGTGGTGCGGTTCCAGGGTGGCCACAATGCCGGACACACACTGGTGATTGATGGTGTGAGCTATAAACTAAGCCTGTTGCCATCTGGTGTTGTGCGGCCAGGGAAAATGGGTGTGATCGGCAATGGAGTGGTGATTGATCCCCACGCTTTGGTTGCAGAAATTGGTCGGTTGGAAGACCAGGGCGTGTCTATAACGCCTGAAAATCTGCGCATCGCAGACAATGCCACTCTGATCCTTTCCCTGCATCGTGAACTGGACGGGTTGCGTGAGGACGCAGCGAAATCGGGAACCAAGATCGGCACGACCCGCCGTGGTATCGGCCCGGCCTATGAGGACAAGGTAGGACGTCGGGCTATTCGGGTTATGGATTTGTCCAATCCGGATTCTCTGCGCGGCAAGATTGAGCGCCTGCTCACCCATCACAACGCCTTGCGGCGCGGACTGAATGAAGCGGAATTATCCGAAAATGCCATTTTCGAAGAGCTAATGGCGGTTGCAGGTAATATTCTGCCCTTCAGGGAAACCGTTTGGAAGCTGCTGGCCGATGCCAAGCATAACGGCCAACGTATATTGTTTGAGGGCGCGCAGGGCACTCTGTTGGACATAGATCACGGCACCTATCCGTTCGTGACTTCTTCGAACACGGTGGCCGGGCAGGCTGCTGCCGGATCAGGGCTTGGACCAAATTCACTGAATTTTGTGCTTGGGATCACAAAAGCCTACACCACCCGTGTTGGGGAAGGACCGTTTCCCACCGAGCAGGAAAATGAAATCGGCCAGTTTCTTGGTGAGAAAGGGCACGAATTCGGTACGGTGACAGGCCGCAAACGGCGGTGTGGCTGGTTTGACGCGGCACTTGTGCGCCAGTCTGTATCGACCAACGGGATCACGGGCATTGCGCTCACCAAGCTTGATGTGCTGGACGGGCTTGAAGAAATCAAGATTTGTACGGGCTATAAGATTGATGGAGAGAAGATTGATCATCTTCCCGCAAGTCAGGGGCAGCAGGCCCGTGTGGTTCCGGTTTATG
>JBPCWM010000073.1:0-29277 GCA_051009515.1 Rhizobiaceae bacterium
GGCTTAGAGTATCAGCAGAAATCCGGTATTAATTTGGTGGAGATGCAAATGAAACTGTTGGATGGTGGCAAGGCCCCAAATCCGCGCAGGGTGAGGATTTTTCTGGCGGAAAAGGGCATCGAAATTCCTATGGAACCCATCGACATGGGGGCTCTTGGGCACAAGGGGGAACTGGTGAGCAGTCACAATCGGTTGCAAAGACTGCCGGTTCTCGTGCTCGATGATGGTACAGCACTCACCGAGAGTGTTGCCATTTGCCGGTATTTTGAAGAGTTACATCCCGAACCGCCACTTATGGGAACTGATGCTCTGGACAAGGCGCGGGTGGAAATGTGGCAACGCCGGATGGAACTTAATCTTCTGCTCCCCGTTGCAAATGTATTCAGGCATGCCCACCCGGCAATGGTGGAGTGGGAGGTGCCGCAGATCAAGGAATTCAGTGAGGCCAATCGTCCTAAAGTCGCCGAGACCCTGACATGGTTGAATGATGAATTGGCAGACCGTACCTTTATAGCCGGGGACCGTTTCACTATTGCCGATATCACTGCCATGATCGCTGTAGACTTTATGAAACCAGCGCGAATAGAGATTCCCGAAGGGCTGAGCAATTTGGTGCGATGGTACCGATCCGTAAAAGGTAGAGAATCATCTGGGGCATAGTTATATCAATATCTTAGCGAGAATTATTAATCAAAAAAATTAGCTGTAAATCTGCCATCGATCAACTTGCAAATGAGATCGGCAACTGCTGCATCTGTCAGTGCAATCCGACAGGTTCGCCCCTGCCTCACAACCCGCGACCCGTGGTTCGCCTGTCTGCCACGGCACGAATTTGCATTGCGGGGCAAGCCCCTGGCTTACGCGTCCATGAAAGTGGAATTCCATTCAACGACCCCTCCGGTGACCGCTTGCGAGACTGGATGGCGATTGATCGCTCAATCTTTTACGATCAGGACAAGTTGGCCATAGTTCCCATGGGGTTTTGTTTTCCTGGCTATGACGCAAAAAAGAGCGACCTGCCACCGCGCAAGGAGTGTCGCGTTGTCTGGCATGACAAGGTGTTTTCACTCATGCCTCAAATCGAGTTGATACTAGTGATCGGTCGATATGCGCAAAATTTTCACATGTCCAAAACACAGGGCAAAACCGTAACTGAAACAGTTGTCAATTGGCGTCAAGCCTTCGCCAACTCTGATCGCCCAAAAGTTTTGCCCCTGCCGCATCCATCCTGGCGGAATACGGGGTGGATCAAGCGCAATCCATGGTTCGAGCAGGAACTCCTGCCTGTTCTGAGATCAGAGGTTGTTCGCCTCTTGTGAGAATTATATTGCTCTACATATGTAAATATTGTCATCTAACAAAAAAAATATGTTTTAAAATTTAAAAAAGTGGAATATATGTCTAATTCCATTGATCAGGAACAGTGCCCGTGGACCGTATAGACAAACGCATACTCACTTTGTTGCAACAGGATGCAACAACACCAGTTGCGGAAATCGGCAAGAAAGTGGGGTTATCGACAACACCTTGCTGGCGCCGGATTCAGAAACTGGAAGAAGACGGGGTGATAACCAAGCGCGTTGCGGTTCTGGATCCTGAATCCGTGAATGCAAAAGTGACGGTTTTTGTTTCCATTCGCACCAACAGCCACAATGCAGAATGGCTCAGGCGTTTTTCAGAGGTTACAAGTGAGTTTCCGGAAGTAGTTGAGCTGTATCGCATGAGTGGTGACATCGATTATTTGTTGCGCGTGGTCGTGCCTGATATTCAAACCTATGATGCGTTCTATCAAAGGCTCATCAACCGGATCGATATTGCCGATGTGAGTTCGTCCTTCGCCATGGAGCAGTTGAAATATACAACAGAGCTTCCTCTGGACTATCTGCTGGAAGGGCAAAGCCGGGACCACGGGTAACCGGTGTGCCTATCCCTGGCTGTCCTCAGCCTCTTTTAGCAGTTTCAGGCCGTCGAAGAGCTTGCTCACGATTTGGCCTTCTGTGACATACAGTCTTGCGCGCGGCGAGATGTCGACTGTGCCATCTTGCCCAATCGGTGTGTGCTCCCCCCCCAATCCCCGCACTGACAGTCCAATGGGATCGGCGATTTCCCTGACCCTGTCTACCGAGCCGTCCTTTGTAAGATTTGGTAACTGGATATGAGCAGACGCACGCATACCGGTTCCCAAATTTGTGGGGCAGGTCGTCACAAACCCATAGGATGATGAGAAGGCAAATTCTCCAGATGATGCATTTTCCATGGCTTTAAGTGCGCTGTGCAGCTTGTCCAGTATGGGTTTGAGACTTGTGGCCGTATCCATATACATGATGCGTAAATGGTCTTCCTCGCCTACCCAGACCACGAATTTTCTATCATAGGAGTAGTAACAGCCACGGCCAAAAGGCCAGTCTCCTGCTATGCCAGCAGCGGCTAGATAGGGGTCACTATCCATGTCTTTAAACATGATATGATCTTTAATCAGCGTTTGATGCTCTTGCTTGCTTAGTTGATTGGCATGACCAGGGGTAAGTGACCCATAAGTGCCAGACAGGCCAGGTTGACTTTGCAGTTGATCAAATACCTGGACCATCCTGTCTTCCAGATTGAGGCGGTCAGAGCGTTTCATGGCGGATGTCAGTGGCAGGTCGTTGAAGTTGCGACCAACGCGGATGCGCAGCGAGAGCAGTGGAAGCCCCAGCCTTGAGATATCCAACTGTGGATTGTTTCCAAGCTTTTTAATGTGCCAGTCGCTGCAGTGATTACCATGTTGGTTTTCGCCGTGATGGCGCGCAATAACCTTGGCAAAAAAAGGGTTCAGAATCTCATAGTCATCAAAAAACCGGGCGTAGCACCCCATGTCACTGTCGGGATTTTGAATGCCAGAACGCATGCAATCCAAGAGCCGCTTTTGAAGCTGTGGCGACAACCTGTGGTAGTAGTCGGGGTCGAAACTCTGGATTGCCTTGTTGCCCGGATGGCTGGTCTGGATCTCTCCTATGCGTTCAAGAAGGTCATCCAACAGGTCATCCAATCCATGGCAAGTGCGTTCAGCAGCCTCCTTCTCCAGCACTGACGCGAACCCATCCAGTCGTTTCCGGACTCACCAAGACCCGTTCCTTGACGGTCTTGTAGATGGCTGGCCTGTGATATCTGACATGCTGCTGCGCACGCGTTTCTATCCGCTCTTTAACATAGCGATATTGAGCCGCATGAACAACTTTGTGACGCTTTGCCGGTTTTACAAGGACGCGCTCGGTCACATATTTGTAGCGGGCAGGGTGCACCACTTTTTGCCTTTTTGCTGCACGCCACAGAACCTTTTGATGCTCCACACGATACTGGGCTGGAGTTTTGCGAAAGGTGGTGCGGGCATGACGAACAAGTTTCTTGTATGCCACAGTCTTGTAAACAGCTGGATATCTGACTTTGCAGCGAATTGCATTGCCATATTTATCGTGCTTCACCGTCCAGCCGATCCGGGCCTGAGAAACCAGTACTCTTTTGTGGACATGGCGATATTGCGCTGGTCTGGTGTAAGCAATCTTTCGGGCAGGGGCGACAAGCACTTTACGCTTCTTGTACTTGTAAACGGCCGGGGTCTCGCGATAGCTTACCTGCGCTTTCTGGACCAGCACCCGTCTTTTGACCATTTTGTACTGGGCTGGAGATTCGTGCCACACCACCTGCTTGGGTTTGTACAGTACTTTGCGCTTTCGAACTGCATATTGGGCTGGAATGACCTCTATCTGCGAGACTTCCGGGTGCGCCAAGACCCGACGGGTAACCGTTTTGTAGCGGGCCGGTTGGTGCACCTGCTTGTAACAGGCAACCGGTTCTGCAACCACAGCCGTTGAACCTGTGCCTGACGACCAAGCATGCGCAAAACCGGAATATCCCAACCCGGCAAGAGTTAATAGGCCCGCAAGGGCCACGCTTCTTTTAAAATTCGGCATATGTCACCTACCCAATTACTTAAAAAGTGATCATTTGTTTTGCCGCGATGACATAATGAACAAATGATTAACGCCATGGCAAGGGGCCCGGCCCAGAAATCAGGTAGCGAAGCACGCATTTTGGCGACCAAAGGCTGGACTTGCAGGCAAAACCAGACCAAAAGGGAGGCAGCTATTCGAGGTCTGCCGGTTTGTTCTGAGGCAGAAAAACCATGAAAAGGTGATGAATGAAAAACTTCTTCTTGCAGTTCTTTACCTGGTGGAACGGGCAGACATTGGGCACACGCTTTTTCACCTGGCGCAATGGTGAACGGGTCGGTGAAGATGAATATGGTAATGTTTATTACCGTAGTAAAGAAGGCAAGCGTTGGGTGATCTATCACGATCAGACCGAGCCCAGCCAAATCCCTTCGGGATGGCATGGCTGGATTCACGGCCGGGTAGACGTGGCTCCATCGGAGGAAAACTACGAAGCCCGTGAATGGCAACTGCCTCATCGTGAAAATTTCACAGGCACCTCAGAGGCTTATCGGCCCAAAGGGTCAGTTGCCAGCCAGGAGAAACGACCGGAAGTCACGGGTGATTATGAGGCCTGGAGACCTTAGCCTTGCCTGCAGAACAGACGTGGGAGCCTGAATCCTATCAAAGGGATACGGGGTTTGTTTCTGTTTTTGGCGAAGACGTGCTCCACTGGCTTGCTCCGTTGAAAGATGAGCGCATCCTGGATATTGGTTGTGGCGATGGAGCGCTGACGCGTAAACTGGTGGACATCGCAGCGCGGGTCGTTGGTATTGATGCCAGTGCCAGTTTCGTACAATCAGCTCGGCAGGCGGGTCTTGATGTGCATCTCATGGATGCGCAGGAGCTGACCTTTGAAAGCGAGTTTGACGCCGTATTCACAAATGCCGCACTGCACTGGATGCTGCAGCCAGAAAAAGTGATCGCCGGGGTGGGGCGGGCTCTGAAGCCCGGCGGTCGGTTTGTCGGTGAATTTGGCGGTTTCGGCAATGTAGCGGCCATTTTGACCGCGATACAAGCTGTTGGGCATGAACTGGGTGGGGATGCAAAGCTTGCCGGGCCTTGGTTTTTCCCAACCGTGTCACAATACTCAAAATTGCTTGAGGCAGGCGGGTTTGAAGTAGTGGACATGTCCCATTTCTATCGCCAAACCCAATTGCCAACCGGCATACGCGCCTGGCTCAAGGTGATGTGTAATCCTTTTTTTGAACAATTTGAGGATCGCTCGGAATTGGTCCTCGACAAGGTGGAACAGGCCTTGAAACCATCACTATGTGACAATGAAGGAAACTGGTTTGCTGATTACGTGCGCTTGCGTTTCAGCGCCCGATTGCAAGCTTGATGTTTCTTCCGATTACCCGCAATGACATGGTGAAAACAGAATTCGCTTCTATCGTCGCTCTTTTGCTATAAGAACTCTCATATCACCGGAACGATTCTGCCAAGACATGTTGAGACACTTTTTAACAGCTATGCTTGCAATTTGTGCGGTCCTGATTGGGCTGTTGCCAACGCATGCCCAGCGCATTTCAAATCGGGTGGCTGTGTTCACCGGAATCGACAAAATAACGGGCGATACCCATACTTTTGATGTCTATATCAATGAGACTGTAAAATTTGGCCAGCTAGAAATAACACCCAAGGTTTGTTATTCGCGCCCGGCAACAGAAGAGCCCAAAACCACTTCATTTGTGGAAGTTGATGAGATTACACTGGATCGCCGCATCAGGCGAATTTTTACCGGCTGGATGTTTGCTGAAAGTCCCGGTCTGAATGCCGTTGAGCACCCGATTAACGATGTGTGGCTTGTGACTTGCAAACAAACTTCAGATATTCCCGCACCGCCCGGCGCACCGCCAATTCCACAGGAAGAGCCTCCTTTGATCAACGACTCGATTGAAGCGGAATCCGCTGTTGAGGGGAACAGTATTTTGCAACTTCAGCAATTCGATCTGCAGCCCGAATTGCCGCAGGGTGCTTTGTCCATTGACTAATCAGCTTGCGTCTATTGCAAAAAAGTCGGCCTCCACAACCAGCGCCCGGTCAAGCAAGGTTTCATAGGCTGTTTTAGGCACCTCTACGGCCCCGAACTGGCTAAGGTGTTTGGTGTTGAATTGGGTGTCCAGCAGTTCAAACCCACCTGCCACCATGCGCTCGACGAGGTGCACAAGTGCAACTTTCGAGGCATCGCGTGCCCGCGAAAACATACTTTCGCCAAAAAATGCACCACCAAGGCGCACACCATACAAACCACCTACAAGCCGTTCTCCATCCCAGCATTCGACACTGTGACAGTGACCCATGGCATGGAGTTCGTTGTATAACTGGGCAATGCGGCCATTGATCCAGGTGTTTGGACGACCGGGCGTTGCCTGCGCGCAAAGGTGCAATACATCACCAAATGCCGTATCTACCCGAACGTCGTATTTCCCTTGTCGAACAACACGGGCGAGGCGGCGGGGCACGTGGAATTGATCCAGCGGAATGATGCCGCGCAGTTCCGGCTCGACCCAAAACAGGCCGGGGTCGTCGCTTGATTCCGCCATGGGAAATATTCCGCAAGCATAAGCCTTGAGCAGGACCTGCGGTGTTATTTCCATCATCAGGTCATTGACGCCTGACATTCAGTTTATCCTGTCTGATCCAGATAGTTTTCAAGCCAGTGAATGTCATAATCTCCGGCAATGACATCCTTATTGCGCACCAGATCCTGAAACAATGGTAGGGTTGTCTGAATGCCCCCAACAACAAACTCGTCCAGCGACCGGCGTAATCTGTTGAGACATTCTTCGCGATTTCGGCCCACAACAATTAGTTTTCCGATCAGACTGTCATAATAGGGGGGAACTCTGTAGCCGGTGAATACCCCTGAATCCACGCGCACGCCCAATCCGCCGGGCGGATGGTAATAAGTGATCTCACCGGGCGATGGCACGAAAGTGCGGGCATTTTCAGCATTGATGCGGCACTCAATGGCATGGCCTTGAAAACGCACATCTTCCTGCTTGAATGACATTCCCAGGCCAGATGCGACGCGCAACTGTTCGTTGACCAGATCAATGCGTGTGATCATTTCCGTGACCGGATGCTCCACTTGCAGGCGGGTATTCATCTCGATGAAGTAAAATTCGCCGTCCTCGTAGAGAAATTCTATTGTGCCAGCGCCCGAGTAGCCCATGTCACCGATTGCCTTGGCGCAGATTGCGCCGATCTTCTCGCGTTGTTCGGCATCGAGTGCAGGAGAATTGGCCTCTTCGAGGACTTTCTGGTGGCGGCGTTGAAGCGAACAGTCCCGTTCACCCAGATGTACACCAATACCTTTGCCATCCCCCATAACCTGCACTTCGATATGGCGGGGTTTGCCAAGGTATTTTTCAATATACACGGCGTCGTCACCAAAGGCGGCACCTGCTTCAGAACGGGTAGTTTGAAGGGCAACTTCCATCTCTGCTTGCGAGTTGACCACACGCATGCCGCGCCCACCACCACCCGAGGCGGCTTTGATGATAACCGGATATCCGATGTCAGCCGCTATGCGTTTGGCTTCACTGTTTTCAGTTACCGCCCCATCAGAACCGGGAACAACGGGAATACCAAGGTTTTGGGCGGTTTGCTTGGCCATGATCTTGTCACCCATGATCTTGATATGATCGGATGAGGGACCGATGAATGTAATGCCGTGGGCTTCCAGGATTTCTGCAAATTTGGCGTTTTCGGACAAAAATCCATAACCAGGGTGGATGGCGTCGGCCCCAGTTATCTCGCAGGCAGCGACAATTTCATGCATGTTAAGATAGGAATCGCGTGATGCGGGCGGTCCGATGCAGACACTTTGGTCTGCCAGGCGCACATGCATGGCGTCAGCATCCGCCGTTGAATGGGCGGCGACCGTTTCAATGCCCATTTCCTTGCATGCGCGCAGGATGCGCAGGGCGATTTCGCCGCGATTGGCGATTAGTACTTTGTTGAACATTCGTGCGCCTGCTTACTTCAGGGTGATCAGCGTTTCGCCAAATTCCACCGGTTGTCCGTCTTCAACATTGATCGCTTCCACAACACCATCCTGGGTGGCCGGAATCTGGTTCATGGTTTTCATGGCTTCCACGATCATGATGGTTTGGCCGGTTTTCACCGTATCACCAACCTTCACGAATGGTCCGGCGTCCGGCGACGGAGCCAGATAGGCTGTCCCGACCATTGGTGATGTGATAACCGAACCGCTGGAAGCAACAGGTGCCTCTGTAGCTGCTGGAGCCGGAGCAGCGGCTGCTGGAGTTGGTGCTGGAGCAGCAGCAGGAGGTGCAGCCAGTGTTGTGTGAGAATATACCGGGGCCATGTCCGCAGAACCACCGCGCGACAGGCGCAAACGCATATCGCCTTCTTCCAACTCGATTTCATCCAGATCAGTGTCTTTGAGTAGGTTTGCAAGTTCTTTGATCAGTTTCGTGTCGATGGAAGGTTTTTTAGCTGCCATGTTCGGCTTGCCCTTATTCTGTGACCTCAATTTGAGGTGTGATGTTTAGTTCTGCGCGGCCAAATGATCCGTCAATGCCTGAAGTGCCAGTGTATAGCCAGCTGTGCCCATTCCGCAAATTACCCCCATACAGGCGGCGGCCATCAATGAGTGATGACGAAAGCTCTCCCTTGCATGGACATTTGAGATATGAAGCTCGATTACCGGTATGTCTACGCCCTTAATTGCATCGTGCAGCGCAATGGATGTGTGTGTGTAAGCACCCGCATTCAAGACAACGCCGCTACCTTTTTCTCCAGCTTCGTGGATCCAACTGACAAGGTCGCCTTCGTGATTGCTTTGATGTAGGACCACATCAATCGAGTTGGCCTTGGCATAAGTTTGGCAGTCAGCCTCAACATCGGCCAATGTCTTTGCACCATAGATCCCTGGTTCACGTTTTCCGAGCAGATTCAAGTTTGGCCCGTTAAGCACATAAACAGGTTTCATTTTGCCACACGCCATCTGTTAGGATCAATGGATCGATTTTGCATTACCGGATGCATTGCCACAGGAAATGGCGTTGGTCGACAATAAATGCCGTATTTCCGTCAAATACACACCGTTTTGCCGCATTTACGGACATTTTCTATCTTTTCGCGCAACACATCTTCACCTAAAGCACCAAAAAGGACTTCATCACCAATGACATAGGATGGTGTTCCATTTATCCCAAGAGCGGTTGCAAGGTCATTCGCTTCACGAAATGCTCCCAAAACGTCTTCCTTTTGGGCTTCCTCATTGAGTGCGTCAATGTCCATATCCATGGACTGGGCAACCCTCAGCGCACGGTTGCCATCCTTCTGGCCCTGACTTCCTAGCAGCCGATTGTGGAAATCCGCATAGCGGTCAGGATAGAGGCGATAAACAGCAGTGGAAATGCGACTGGCTTCAACCGATCCTTCGCTCAGAATAGGCAATTCCTTCATCACGAATTTGAGGTTTGAATCACCTCCAAGCAAGGCATTCATGTCGTTCATGGCCCTTTGGCAAAAGCCGCAATTGTAATCAAAAAACTCGACAACCGTCACATCCCCCTCGGCATTACCGATTACACCCTGGTTGGGTGAATTGAAGATGGCGTCCTTGTTTTGCGACAAGGCCTGTGCTGCCCGTGCCGACGCTTCTTCTCGCTGCTGGGTCTCAAGGGCCTGCTGCACTTCCAGCATCAGTTGAGGGTTTGCAAGAAGGTATTCCCTGATTATTTTCTCGATTTCGGGCCTGTCGGCTGGGTCCAGCGCCTGTGCGGTCGATACCGAAAGGGCCACAAAACTACCCAGCAGGGCCCAGCGGACAAGTTGTTTCATTTTTGCGATCATGATGCGTCTTCCGGTTGTGGAAATGAGTTGTGGATTTTGCCTTATCGGCGGTAATTTATAATATCTTCTGCACGCAACCAGCTCGGAGTGCCACGTTTGAAGCCTTGTTGCGCGCGTTTAGCATATTGTTTTGCCTGAGCCACTCTGCCAATTCTCATGGAATATTCGGCTGTAGCCAGCAAGGCACGGTTTGTCTGTCCTTTTCTGCCATAGGCTTGAGCCAGATATTGATATCCCATAACGGCAGTCTGATCACGAGTCAGCCCCTTGCGCAATTGGACAATTGCCTCATCAAGATGTTTCTGGCTACCACTTTCCAGCAATGCGTGTCCAAGCTCCACCCGCAAAAAACCCGCTCCAGTTTTGTCATATTTTACTGCCCGTCTGAATGGTGCGATGGCGTCTTTTGCGCGAGCGGAACGCAGAAGGATCTCTCCCTTCATCTCGTTGATGTAAGGCTGGGTCGGGTATTTTTTCAGCAATGAATCAATCAAGGGAAGCGCACGTTTTGGCGAACCATAGAGATACGCAAGGATTGCTCGACCATAGAGCTTGGCATCGGGATGCAGGTTTTTGTCAGACAAAACCGCACTGGAATAGCGCGTGTTGCCAGTGTAGGCCGCGATTTTGGCTCTTACCATGTCATGACGTTGTTTAAGGGCTGCACTGGATTTTTTGCCGAAATAGGGGCTGGCCTGCACTTCGCTTCTCAGCGATGACAGTCTTTGATTGGGTGTGGGATGGCTTTGCAAGTATGGGTCTATGCGGCCACTCACAATCGATGTATTCCGAGCCAGACGCTTGAAGGTTTCAAGCATGCCCTTGCCAGATTGCTTGGTCGATTTCAGCAATTTGATGGCGGTTCGGTCAGCTGCTGATTCTTCTTCACGCTGGTATTTCAGGATATCGCGCAGCGCAAATCCCCCGCTGCTTGCTGCCAGGCCAAAGCCGGCTGCAGCCGCATCTCCTTCTCCAGCCACTGCCGCGGCCGCGCCCAGCCCAAGACCAAGCAAGGATGTCCATTGAGCTATTCGACTTGCCGTTTCGATGCGCTCACGCATCCTGATCTGATGGCCACCAACAACATGGCCAAGCTCATGGGCGATAACCCCAATTACCTCATTTGGATCCTCGGCCTGCAACAACAGGCCAGTATGAATGAACATGCCCCTGCCGCTGACAAATGCGTTGAAGGAACTGTCATTGACGAGACTGATCTGAACCGATCCCGGGCGCAAGCCAGCGGCTTTCATTAAGGGGTTGGAATATTCCCTTACCAGCGCCTCGATTTCTGCATCGCGAACCAGCGACAGGCCACTTCTTTGCGCTTCGGCTCTTTGGGTGACAAGGCTCGTGGCCAAAAGGATTCCAAAGATCCAAATGGACAACAACATTTGATGCACAAGTTTTGGTCGGTTTGCTACAGCTTGCATAAGAGATCGCATATGAGGGCCTTGCCAGCCCGTCCGTTGGTGTTTAGCGGTCATAGACATCATTGGCATAGGATACAATATCAAGGCGTTTTGATGACCGACAACCGCAATGCAAATCACTTTTTGTCGAGCAGATCGCAGGTAGCACCCTTTCACGCGATGGATGTGCTGGCAAGGGCAAACCAGCTCGAGGTGCAGGGAGAAAAGGTCGCATATCTTTGCGTGGGACAGCCAGCCGCTCCGGCCCCAAAAGCAGCTCGGGACGCAGCGGTGGAAGCCATCGAAAGAGGTGTGATTGGATATACCGATTCAATTGGCCGATCTGATCTTCGCAAAAGACTGTCTCAGCATGTGTTTGAGACCTACGGCACGCAGGTTTCTCCGGACCGCATTGTTGTCACAACCGGTTCGTCTGCCGGTTTCAATCTGGCTTTCCTGGCATTTTTCAATCCGGGAGATCGAATTGCAGTTGCTGCGCCCGGATATCCAGCTTATCGCAGCATTATCAAGGCACTGGGTCTGGAGATCGTTGAGATCGAAACTAACGAACTCGACAGGTGGTCGATAACTCCTGATATGATTCGGGAGGCGCATCGTGCTGGTCCGCTGTCTGGCATCCTGATTGCCAGCCCGGCCAATCCAACCGGAACCATGATGACGCCGGACGCGCTTGAGACGTTGATATCATGCTGCGATGACTTGGGCATTCGTTTCATTTCGGATGAAATCTATCATGGATTGATCTATCCGGAAGGAACTGGTGTACAACAGGCAAGTGCTTTGCAATTTAGCAAGGACGCCATAATCATCAATTCTTTCTCGAAATATTATTGTATGACGGGTTGGCGGATCGGCTGGATGATTCTGCCGCAAGACTGTGTGCGTGCAGTGGAACGCCTGTCTCAAAGCCTCTACATTTCTGCACCTGAATTATCGCAAATAGCTGCCATGCATGCGCTTGATTGCGCAGATGAGCTGGAGCAGCAAAGACGAGGCTACCTGGCCAATCGAGAACTTTTGCTTCACCGATTGCCTCACATGGGTTTTGACAAGATTATGCCCATCGATGGTGCATTCTATGCCTATGTGGACGCCACTCGACATACCAATAATACGATGGATTTTGCGCGCAAGATGCTGGAGGAGGCGAAAGTTGCCGTCACGCCGGGTTTGGACTTTGATCTGGATCGTGGGCACAGGTATCTGCGCTTTTCATTTGCAGGTGATACCCAGGTAATTAAGGATGCGCTGGATCGCATAGAGACTTGGTTAGGGTAACTGGCGATGCAAGCCGCTCGCAACCCCGGTCAGCAGAACCGGTTTTCCCAGCATACCATTTTTGATATAATGTGACTTGGAATGTGTGCGGGGATGGTGAAGGAAAACTCCATGGATCCTGAATTTCTGGACGAGTTATTTGCTCCCTTTGGCAAGGTCAGCATTCGCAAGATGTTTGGTGGAACCGGTATTTTCCATCGCGGACTGAATTTCGCCGGGATCATGGATGGCCAGTTTCGTCTCAAGGCCGATGAGCAAACTCAGGGCGCTTTCATGGCCGAAGGCATGACACCGTGGCAATATACGCGAGGTAACGGCAAAACTGTCGTCATGAGCTATTGGTCCGTGCCTGAACGTCTGCTTGATGACCCTGAGGAATTCAAGAATTGGGCCCAGGCCGCCTTTGAGGCGGCAATGCGTGCTGACCAAAAAAAGTCACCATCCCAAAGAAAGCTCCAGAATTTCTGATTCGTATCTGGCGGGTTCCTGTCTGTTCAACCTAATTCGCGGGTGGATTGCAGCAGGAAAGCAGGGACATGATCCCCTAGACCTTTTGGAGTTGTTCCATCATCCCGATCGGTCGATTTTCTGCCACGGTTTGGGGAGGCTTTGGTCTTGCTTTCAACCGAAGGTGTTGAGCCCTTTTTCACGGCCGGAACAGTTTCTTCCAATTCAGCCGCCTTGGACTTGCGCGACTGGCGTTTCGGCTTGGCATCGGCTTCTTTCGAAGTTTCGCTCGCCGCTTTTCTGGATTTGCTCGGCTTTTCTTCGGAAGCCGGTTCGTCTTTCAGGGATTGCCAGCCGATATCATCGCCGGTCAAATCGCTAATAGCCTTGATATATTTGTCATCGGCCGAGGTAACCAGTGTGAAGGCCCAACCTTCGCGGCCGGCACGGCCACATCGCCCAATTCGGTGGACATAGTCTTCTGCATGGGTCGGGACATCGTAGTTGAAGACGTGAGACACGTCTGGAATATCTAGACCGCGGGCCGCTACATCACTGGCCACAAGCAATTTGATTTCACCGGACCGGAATCCTGCTAGCGTTTTGGTTCTGGTGTTTTGGTCCATATCACCATGCAATGAACCAACAGAGTAATCGCGCTTGTAAAGCGAATTATAGAGAGTGGCGACATCACGTTTGCGATTGCAGAAAATGATACCGTTGTTCAACTTCTCGGCGCCATCAATCAGCTGCCGCAAGACAGCCCGTTTTTCAAAATCCTTGCGCGGAGCTTTGACGAGTTTTTGCTCGATCGTATCTGAAGTAGACGATGCTGCTGCAACAGCCACTTGTACCGGGTTTTGCAGAAACTGATCCGCCAGTTGTTCAATGATTGGTGGCATGGTGGCCGAGAAAAACAGCGTCTGGCGGGTAAACGGTACCATTTTAACGATGCGTTCAATGTCGGGAATGAATCCCATATCCAGCATGCGGTCGGCTTCGTCGATGACGAGAATTTCGACACCATTCATCAAAATTCGCCCGCGTTCAAACAGGTCGAGCAGGCGCCCCGGCGTCGCGATGAGAACGTCGGCCCCACGGTCCAGCTTTTTCATTTGGTCTTCGAAGGAAACTCCACCGATCAGCAGTGCGACGTTGAGCTTGTGATTGACGCTGTATTTGATGAAATTCTGTTCAACCTGAGCTGCCAGCTCGCGCGTTGGCTCGAGAATGAGCGTGCGCGGCATTCGGGCACGAGCACGTCCTTTTTCTGACATGGAAATCATGGGCAAAACGAAGGCAGCAGTCTTGCCGGTACCTGTTTGCGCGATGCCCATTACGTCGCGCCGCTGAAGGACGTGAGGAATGGCCTGCTCCTGGATTGGAGTAGGCGCGTTATAGCCTGCAGCTTCCACTGCATCGAGCACTTTTGGACTAAGTCCGAGTTCAGAAAATGTCATGTATTGCGTGTCTTTTCGACTGATTTGCATTGTTAGCGCGTGAAGAAACCGAAACGTTCTTCACTCATGGCGCTCCCACATTGCATCGCGCCAAACGGTCTTTGACGTGCCTATGGGCAAAATTCGTCTCAAAGTCAAGAAACCCAGTGTCGCACCTTATGCTGACCAAAAGTTCGCCAGTTTTGATCTGCGGAATGGCACGGCAATGGATTTTATCATAATGACAACTTACAAGAAGTCCGAAATCAGGCCTCGTCTGACACATGATGAATTATCAGACCCAGCAGGAATGAGAATGTACAAGCGCCGGTATGGCGCCACAAATGGTTGATATCTTGCTACTATCTTAATCCGCCAGCCATGTTAGTGGCATCTGGTCTTGATCTGAGCATTAGCATGGCCGACACGCCAACGAGAGGTCCAAGCGCCAATATGACAAAGGTCCAACGCCACGACTCCAGCCATTGAGCCAGTTGCGGAACCAACCAGACCGTGAACATGGTAATCGCGAATCCGACGCTCATCTGGAAAGTGAGTGCCGACCCCACATAGTTTGGATCGGCTAGTTCACTAACCGCAGCGGAAAATTGAGCGCTGTCTGCCACAACGGTGAAACCCCAAAAACACGCAACCAGGACAAAAAGCCAGGCGGGGCCGTCGAAAGCAAATCCAATTGCCAGGGCTGACAATCCAGAAAGGGTCATCGCAATAATTGTTGTTGCCGAGCGACCAATGCGATCAGCCAACCACCCCGCCAATATGCAACTCGGACTGCCGAGAGCGATGACAGCAAAAGCCAGAACAGACACGTTGCCTAGTTCGACACCGGATGCTTTGGCGGCAGCTGCATAGGCCAGAATCCAGCCCCACATGGCATAGAGTTCCCACATGTGACCGAAATAGCCGAGATTGGCGAGCATGACCGAGCGGTTACGAAAAATTGCACCAAATTGCTTCAAGTCCACTTTCATGCGTGGGAACTCGTGCGGACCCTCCCTGAGGATAAATTCAAAGATCAATGCTGCGACGACACAGGCGGCGGAACTGAGAAAGATAACCAGTTTCCAGTCTGTTTCCCCATCAAGCGTGCGCAAATAGTGAGGAACGGCCGATCCCAACGTCAAGGCACCTACCATGGTCCCCATTGCAAGGCCGCGTCCGGTTCGAAACCATGTGGAGATAAATTTCAGTGCTACAGGATAGATCATTGCCAGTGCGACGCCAGTTGCGAAGCGCGCTGCTAGCAGGAAATCAATACCCGGCGCCGTGACGATGAGAAGATTTGCCGCCCCTCCGGCAAGGCTGGCAAGAGCCATGACACGCAAGGAGGGCCAGATGTCCGCCAGTAAGAAAAGGCTCGACGTCAGAGCCCCGGCCACAAACCCGATCTGCACGGCATTGATCAGCCATGCCTGCTGACCCGATGTCAGGTTGAATTCTGTTGACAGTTCCGGTGCAATGGCGGTTGCAGAAAACCATGTCGTCAGCGGCATAATTACAGCTATTGCGCACCACGCCAGCGCCAACCATTTGTTTTCGGATTTCAATGTCATCAAAGTCCTTCAAGAGGCATGCATAGGTGCTTGCTTCCCCAGTGACGCATATATTGCGGACACCATCAATGACTGAAACTTTCAAACAATATTTGGGCTTGTTGTCCGACACTTCGGCAAATTTGATCCGACCGATGATAATTGCTGCCACAACCACGAAGTCATGAGGTCAGTAACTGACGTTAAAAACATCGTTTTGGGGTCGGGCAGGCCGTTTTATACGTCCAAAAGGTCTTCGCTTGCGAATTGAGCGTTTTCCTGAATGAAGACAAAACGCTTTTCCGGTTTGGTCCCCATAAGTCGATCAATGGATTTGCTGGTTTCGTCAGGTTGATCAATTGAGACCCGCAACAAGGTGCGGTTTGTCGGATCCATCGTGGTTTCCTTCAACTGACCGGGCATCATCTCTCCAAGCCCCTTGAATCGTCCCAATTCCACCTTTTTGGAGCCAGTAAACTCGTCCCGTAGAAGTTGATCCTTGTGAACGTCATCGCGGGCATAGAGTGTTTTTCCTCCCTGAGTCAGCTTGTACAGGGGAGGCACTGCGAGATAGAGCGCGCCGTTTTCGATAATTCCGGGCATTTCTTGATAGAAAAAGGTTATCAGCAGTGAGGCTATGTGAGCACCGTCTACGTCCGCATCGGTCATTATGATCACACGATCATAGCGCAACTCGTCGATTGAGAATTTGGACCGTGTGCCGCATCCCAGCGCTTGCACAAGATCCTGAATTTGCTGGCTGTTGGCCATTTTGTCCCGGCTTGCTGATGCCACATTGAGAATTTTGCCACGCAACGGAAGAATAGCCTGGCTCTTACGGTCACGCGCCTGTTTGGCAGACCCGCCAGCCGAGTCGCCCTCAACGATAAAGATTTCCGTTCCGCCTTTTGCGCTCTTGGAACAATCTGCGAGTTTGCCGGGCAGGCGTAGTTTTCGTGTTGCATTCTTGCGATTGACTTCTTTTTCCTGCCGTCGCCGCAAGCGCTCCTCTGCACGGTCGATCACCCATTCCAGAAGTTTTGCCGACTGGGCCGGAGATGCGGCAAGCCAATGGTCGAAGGAATCGCGAATTGCACTTTCAACGATTTTTGTAGCTTCTACTGTAGCCAGCTTGTCCTTGGTCTGCCCAACAAATTCCGGTTCACGAATGAATACGGATATCATGGCAGCGGCGGAGGTCATCACATCATCAGTGGTGATCATTGCGCCTTTCTTGTTGCCGACAAGTTCAGCATAGGCCTTGAGACTGCGAGTGAGAGTGACGCGCAAACCGGCTTCGTGAGTTCCACCCTCACCGGTAGGTACAGTGTTGCAGTAGGAGTTGATAAACCCGTCATCGCCATACCATGTGATGGCCCATTCAACGGCACCGTGGCCGGACTTTTTATCAGTTGAACCAGAAAAGGGCTGGTCTGTAACCTGCATTTGCTTGCCGAGTGTCGACAACAGATAATCTTTCAAACCACCGGGAAAATGGAATACGGCCTTTTCAGTGACTTCGTCCTTGCCCGTGATCAGAGACGGATCACAGGTCCAACGGATTTCAACACCTCCAAACAGATAGGCTTTGGAACGAGCCATTTTGAACAGGGTGAGCGGTGAAAAGCGACATTCCTTGCCGAAGATTTCGGGGTCGGGATGAAATCTGACCTTTGTTCCGCGTCGATTGCTGATTTCACCAACATTTTCAACACCACCATGGGCTTTGCCGCGAGAGAAACTTTGCCTGTACAATTGGCGGTTGCGGGCAACCTCAACGACACAATCGTCGGACAAAGCATTGACCATCGATATGCCCACGCCATGCAGGCCACCTGATGTCTCATAGGCCTTGCCATCAAACTTGCCACCCGCGTGAAGCGTGGTCATGATTATTTCCAGCGCCGACTTGTTCTTGAATTTGGGATGCGGGTCAATTGGAATACCACGCCCGTTGTCGGTGACGGTCAAATAGCCGTCAGAGTCGAGGTCCACCTCGATCCATGTGGCGTGACCTGCCACCGCTTCATCCATGGAGTTGTCGATAACTTCGGCAAACAGATGATGCATTGCCTTGGAGTCGGTTCCGCCAATATACATACCCGGCCGACGGCGCACGGGTTCCAGACCTTCAAGAACTTCGATATCGGAGGCATCATAGCTCTCCGGTCCGGACTTTGCATTTTTGGATCGTGACCTTGCCGCCTTCTTGGGTGCCGGGGGAGGTGGGGCGCTGGGATTGGTGGCAAAAAGATCTGCTGCCATGGATGGTCTCAATCTCCACTTGGACTAAAAAACGAATCAGTTCTCTTAAAACTGCCACAAATTCGGGTCTGATACGAGCAGGACCGATTCATAAACAAACAGTTTGTTCCTATTGTGTTCACATAGTCGGTGAAGAGGCCGTTAGACGCGAAGTTCACTTGGCGAACGTCTGCGCATCCATGACTTGGTTATATGTCTAACAGAACACTGTTTGTTGAATTTGAGGATATTCAAACAATTGGCCGACTGTGCCCGAAAAGGAGTGGCATGCCTGCCGGTCTTTACACCTGACGCTGCTGTACGTATCTCTCAGTTATCTATCCTGATGGAACAAGAATCATGCGCGCTGAAATGCAGACCCTTGCCGACGAAATTACTCAGGCCATCAGCCTGTTGCGTCGACATCTGGATTGGGAAAAAGCCAACAAACGATTGGCTGAACTCAATGAGGCCGCTGAAGATCCTGACCTTTGGAATGATGCCGGCAAGGCCCAGCTTCTCATGAAGGAACGTCAGCAATTGGAAAGCGGCATTTCCTCCATCAATACGCTTGAGGGGGAATTGGTGGATGCAAAGGATCTGATTGAATTAGCGGAAATGGAGGAGGATGAAGCCGTTCTCGCCGAAGCGGAAGACTCGTTGCGTCAATTGCACGCCGACCTTGGGAAACGCCAGGTTGCAACACTTCTGTCCGGCGAGGCGGATGCCAATGATACATATTTTGAAGTTCATTCCGGTGCAGGTGGTACAGAGTCCAACGATTGGGCCAACATGTTGCTGCGCATGTATATACGTTGGGCCGAGCGCAATGGTTACAAGGTGGAAATTCAGTCTACCTCAGCTGGCGATGAAGCTGGTATCAAGGCAGCAACTGTGTTGGTCAAAGGCCACAATGCCTATGGTTGGTTGAAAACCGAAAGCGGAGTTCATCGCCTTGTGAGGATTTCACCCTACGATTCAAATGCCCGTCGCCACACTTCGTTTTCATCGGTCTGGGTTTATCCTGTCATTGATGACAATATCGATATCGAAATTCAGGACAAAGACATTCGCGTAGACACCTATCGGTCCTCCGGTGCGGGGGGGCAGCACGTCAACACAACCGATTCTGCCGTGCGTATAACTCATCTTCCCACTGGAATTGTCGTAACCTCATCTGAAAAATCACAACACCAAAACCGGGCCAATGCCATGAAAGCCTTGCGGGCGCGGCTCTATGACATGGAAATGAAAAAGCGCGAAGAAGCAACACAATCTGCCCATGACAACAAGACGGAAATCGGTTGGGGTCATCAGATTCGTTCTTATGTCTTGCAGCCATACCAGATGGTGAAGGACTTGCGCACGGGGGTTGAAAGCACCAATCCGACAGCGGTGCTGGACGGCGACTTGAATGCATTTATGGAATCGGCACTGGCCCATCAGGTCAGCGGTGAAGACAAGCAGATTGAAGACGTGGAATAGGCTGCGACAAACCGTATATTTTTGTGTTTGGCCGTTCATTGATTTCTAAAGATAAGGGCGCAGGCTCTTTTCCAGCCGAACAAATGTAAGCGGATTCATGGCGCGTCCACCACGACGAACTTCATAATGGAGATGCGGCCCGGTCGACCGACCAGTGCTTCCAACGTTTCCGATTACCTTGCCCTTGGCCACTCTTTGTCCAATCTTGACGCGAATTTTGCTCAAATGTGCATAGCGCGTGGTTATTCCATCACCATGGTCGATCTCGATCAGTTTGCCATATCCGCCCTTACGCCCGGCTTTGGTGATCGTTCCCGTCGCGGTTGCGTGAACGGGGGTACCCCTGCGAGCGCTGAAATCGAGGCCACTATGCACCGCCGAGCGACCTGTAAAGGGGTCTTTGCGATTTCCATATCTTGACGATATGCGGGTTCCCGGAGACGGACTACCATGGGGAAAACTGTTGGCTGCACTGCGCATCTTGTCCAACATGGTCAGTGAGGCATCAAGTGCGCTGATTGATTGGGAAAGATCGACTCCTCCCTTGAGTTCAATCAATGGGCCACCAATGGCGTCTTGGTTGGGAAGTTTAATGCCCTGTTTTGACAGGATCGAAGCTAGTTTCTCGACCTTGCGATCTGCCGCCTTCTTGATCTTGCGGATTTCTGCGATCTGTAATTGTTCGGTCTGCAGCAGCGAACGTTCTACTGAATCCAATATATCGACGTTCACATAAGCCTGATCAATTCTTTCCCGTGACGGCTGGTGTGTGGCAAACGGGTTGGAACTTCCAACCAGAGCGCCAAGACGTAAGCCTGGAATTGGCGAGCCTCCATTTATTGTCTCTACCGTTTGAGGCGTCGCTGTCGAAGTGTTCTGCTTGCGCGCATCATTAGATTGACGTTCAAGAGATGTAATTTCTGAAGGAGCGGCGATTGGACCGTTACGATTGAAAATCTGGCTTACCTTGTGTTGTTTTGCGCCAATTTCTTCCTGACGCAATAGCAACCGGCGAACCCGGCGTTCCACTGCCTGCTGATCCAGCATCTGACGGCTGGTAGCCAAATCAACCTTGGCCCGCAATTTTGATATCCGGTCTTCATAAAGATGTTGCAATTTGGCCTGACGAATGAGCGTGGCATTGGCCAGATCGTCGCGCAAAAAGAGGTAGCCGGTCGATGTCAACAACGCCACCACAAGAATCACGCAGAATCCAAGTAGACAACCGGCAATCGTTGGGTTGAGATGAAACTCACGTGCGCCGCCGTTGTGATGCAGGGTAATTTTGGGCGGGGTAGATCGAGTTCTGCGATATTGGTGCGAACCACTGGATGAGTGCGCGGGTACTGAACTGGACATGGTGGCTCTTGAACTGGGCAGGGTGAAACTGGAAACCATAGCCCAAGTATCTGTCACTATGGTTAACAGAAGATTTCTGTCACTGTGTTGGATGCACGGTTATCCAAGCTGTCCGGTATTGGTTGTGTGTGGTCAGAGGCCGGCAGAAGAGAGGGCCCTGTAAAAGCCGGGGGTTAATCCGGCCTGTGCCCGCGCCTGATCATTGAAGGGCGGCTTCAAAGGACCACGGAAATGGGTCCTTACCAGCGTTTGAAATGTAGCTGCAGGCTCCACACCTTCTCGCAGGCAAAGAAACCGAAACCACTTGGCACCGACAGCAACATGGCCTTGCTCGTCGCGATAAATTATTCGAAAGATTGCAGCAGTTTCGCAGTCTTTTACCTCTTCGATCTGGCGCAGCAAGGTCGGTGTGATGTCCAGACCACGAGCCTCCAGAATGAGCGGAACGATGGCCAGGCGCGCAGTCAGATCGTGGCCGGTCGATTGCGCTGCTTCCCAAAGACCATCATGGGCATCCAGATCGCCATAATCTGCTCCAAGGGCGTGCAATCTGACCCGAAGCAAAGAGAAATGCTTGGCTTCTTCGAATGCAACCCGCACCCAACCATCATAAAATGAACGCGGAATAGGGCTTTTGGATAGTGATGAACCGCTGGCAAAGCGGGCAATGATATCAAGAGCCAAGTCGACGGCGTTCAGTTCGATGTGAGCTATGGCATTTAACAGTGCAATTCGACCCCGCTGTGACCGTATGGACCGCTTTTTGAGTTGGCGCGGCGGCACCAGATTGGGGCGAGCCGGACGTCCGGGTCGATCAGGCGGCTTGAGACCAACATTTGCTCCGAATGCCAGATTGCCGTTGAACCATTGCCAGGCAAGCGAACGAGTAAGTGCGACTTTTTGATCAAGATCCTTGCTGGTCAGCGCGGCGATAGCCCCTTCTTTCAGGGATGCTACCCGAGTTTTGGTCAGGTCCGGGGGCTGGTCCAGGGGGGGCGGCCATTCTTCAAACTTGAAGATGAGTTTGGTTTGGCTCTTCTCAGCCACGAAACATCATCCTCCAAAATGGGCTTTTGCCGCATCCAGCACGGCTTCCACGTGCCCCTTGACGCGGACCTTGCGCCACTCTTCAACCACGGTTCCATCGGCGGCAACCAGGAATGTGGAGCGTTCGACTCCCATATACTTCCGGCCATACATGCTTTTTTCAACCCACACGCCATAAGCAGTCAGGGCGATGTGCTCCGGGTCAGACGCCAGCGCAATGGTCAAATCATGTTTGGCGACAAATTTGTCATGTTTGGCGACTGGGTCAGGTGAGACGCCGATAATGTCCACGCCGAGCGCATCAAATTGCGGTTTCAGCTCGGAAAATGTCTTGCCTTGTGTCGTACAACCGGGCGTATCGTCCTTGGGATAAAAGTAAAGTACGGACGGTTTGTTGGTGGGAAACGAGATTTGCGTTTCGCCATTTCCGGGAAGCTTGAATTCAGGTGCTTTTTCGCCTTTGAGTGTCATCCGATTTCCTATCCTGGACAAATACTTGTCTGTCCCTAAATCGACCACACTTGTCTGGCAAGGGCACAGAAAGCCAGTTATATCGGGCGAAATGACGCGGTGTTATGAGGTCTTTCAGCCGCCAGAACCGTAAAATGCATTAATCCGTAAGGATTTTGTGCCATTGGGGTTAATGCATGATTCACTTTGACCTATGGGGCCAAATCTCTCTTCAATGACCGAACCGACTCACAAAACGAAGGGAGTGCGTACTAATGACCTGAGCAAGGCCGGCCAATCTGCTGAGCGGGCCAAGCCAGCAGTTGATCTGTCAGTTCCATCATCCGGTCGGTCAGTATTGAAGTATGTTTTGTTATCCACAGTTGCTCTGCTGTTGGTGGCCGTTGTGGGTATGGGTTTTTTGGTTTGGACTCTCCTTAACAATTCAATCTCCAACGAACAGCTGCGAGCAGAATTGGAAAGCCAGCTTACCCGTCTACTCGCTGACGGGCACAGCGCTTCCATCGGTGATACAAAAATAGCTATAGGGCACGGTGGACTTTTGGCCATTGATGCCAGCGATGTGAAAATCCTGCGCGAAGGAGTTGTAAACCTTGGTGTGGCGCGTGAAGTGGGTGTCAAAGTCAAGCCAATGCCACTTCTAACAGGAGAAGTGGTCGCGCAAAGCATTACGTTGCGCGGTGCATCGCTTGCCCTTGCTGCCTTGGCAGAATCACCCGAACAAGAGGCGTTGCAACCTGTTTGGCCAAGGACCTTCGATCTGGAAGTTGCTATGAAACACGTTGGTGGACTTGCTTACGAGGTCACACAGCATATCGCCGATGCCGGACTGGAGAAGATCTCGCTTCAAGATGCCAATCTCGTAGATTTTGATCAACTTGGATTGCGCTCCCGTACAGCCCGGTTCGAAAATCTTGAAGTTTCAAAAACTTCTGCGGACAAACCGGTTTTCACCTTGAAGGGGGCACTGATTACCGAGTTCAGCAATTGGGAAATTGCCGGGAACTGGCAAGCCATGGAGCAAAGGGCAGGCGTTCTGGATGTAACTTTGAGCGGCGTGACCGCCAAGGACTTGTTGAATCAGGCACAGGCGAAATCTTTAAATGGTGTTTTGGACCATGAGCTTTCTGTCCGGCTGCAAATGGAATTTGATGATGGTGGATCGCCGAAACCGGCTAACGTGAGCATTTCGATTGACCGAGGCGTAATTCCTGTTGGCAAGGGTTTGCACGCTGAACTGCTGGACGCTGTTTTTGATTTGCTCATATTGCCGGATCAAAATCAGATCAACATTCAAACTTCCACTATTCGCTTTGACGGTGGAGAAGCCAGCTTGACGGGAGGTTTCAGATATCCCCGTAACCTGGAAAATGACATTGTTGACCAGCCCTTGTTTGAAATTTCAGTAGATGAATTTACTGCATTCGGCTTGGTCGGACACTCACGCCCCCCCAAAGGACAGTTGTTGCTGCAAGGGTTTGTGGACACACTCCATCAGACTGTCGCAATCGACAATGTTCAAATCACAACCCCAAACGGCCTGATAAAGGGAAAGGCATCTGTTCGTCTGGACGCTGCATCGCCTCAGATCGGGTTTGAGCTGGGAGTGGATTCCATTCCTGTTGAGGAATTCAAACAGTTCTGGCCTGCAGTACTTGCGCCAAAGGCGCGAAAGTGGGTGCACGAGAATTTGTCGGGTGGCCACCTCGAAAATGCTTGGGCAAAAGGAAATTTCCCCCCCGGATTATTTGGCAAAGATGAGTTGTATGAGCCTGAAAATCTGGCTGCGATGCTTCCAATTCGCGGCTCGACGCTGAATAACCCCGAGCAACTTCCTGACATTATAGATGTCCAGGGGCACATCGAGGTCATGGGCAATCGATCCAACGTCTTGTTGAGTCAGGGGCTGGCTGATCTTGGAACAGCAGGCAAACTGGTATTGGCGCCGAGTACCATGGTTATGGGCAATTACGCGATTCCGCTGACGCCAGCCAAACTGGACATGCATTTTTCCGGTCCGGCTGCTGCGGTTGCCCAATTGGCATCGTTGGAACCGCTCTCCTATGCAAATTCACTCGGTCTGAAACCACTGGATTTAGGCGGAGACGCCAGGGCCAGAATCCAGGCCTATTTTCTGATTGGTCAAGGTATGCACCTTGATGACAAACCTTGGCAGGTTGATCTTTCAACCAAGTCCTTGTCATCAAAAGCACCAGTTGAAGGTCGCAAGTTCAGCGATGGTGATTTAGCGATTGAGGCCAACCCGCAAAAAGCCACCGTAACCGGAGTAGCAAAACTTGATGGTGTCCCGGTGGAATTGGCTGTCCTGGAACACTTCAGCGATAAGTCGAAATCGACCAGCCAGGTGAAGCTGACCCTTGATGACGCGGATCGCGAGCGTATGGGGCTGGACAGCGGAGGGATACTATCGGGATCGGTTGCTGCAACGATCACAAAATTATCCAATGGAACCCAGCGCGTGGAAGCCGACCTGCAAAACGCAAAGCTTGAATTTCCGTGGATCGGTTGGGCAAAGGGCAAAGGCATTCCGGCAACTGCCAAATTTGATTTGAGGTCAACCGCCAAATTGACAACCCTGGATAGCTTCAAGTTATCGGGGCAGGGCTTCTCTGCAAACGGCACCTTTGCGATTGATGCTATCGGACTGAAATCGGCAGATATCAAGAAAGTAATGCTCAACCGTACCGACGATTTTGACGTCAAAGTCAATCGTGCGGGCAAGACCTACAGCATCGAACTCAACGCAAGACGATATGACGGTCGGGCATTGATCAGGTCGTTGCTGAACGCGGAATCAGACTCCCAAGAGTCGTCAGAAGCGATTGTCTCAGTCAAGGGACGCGTTGGCGAGCTTCTCGGATTTGGAGGTCAGTCGCTCATCGATGTCAATATTGATTTCCTGCAGAGGGGTAACACCGTTTCTCGTGTGATGATCAAGGCTTTGGCACCTGAAAATGCACCCACAAGCTTTACTCTGGGGCCAGTGCCCGGTGGCATGAAAACTCAGATTGTCACTGCAAATGCGGGTTCTGTTCTGAGATTTCTTGACCTCTATACCAAGGCGCGGGGTGGCACGATCAATGCCAATCTTGTGAGGGATGATTCCCAGGTGTTCAGAGGGCAGGTTGTAGCAACCAACTTTACGGTGTTGAACGAGCCTCGGTTGGCTCAGCTCCTGCAAAAGCCTACACCGCCGCCGGATATGGAAAATGGCGAGGAAGTGGTCCGCTCGTTGCAGGAAATAAGAACCGATCGGGCTGAGGTCGACCAGCTTCAGGCCAGGGTCGAGAAAGGCTCCGGTTTCTTGAATATTTCTGAGGGTCGTCTCACCGGCGGGGATGCCAGCGCTGCGTTTGACGGCACCATTTATGATCGAAACAATCGCATGAACATTACCGGGACTTACCTGCCGGGGCGGGGGTTAAACCGTATGGTGTCGAGAATTCCACTGATCGGACTTGCCTTTGGTCGAGGCAAGGTCAACGGCCTCTTAGGTATAACCTTCAGGCTGAGTGGCCGCTATGAAAATCCGACCCTGCAGGTCAACCCGCTGTCGATCATTGCGCCAGGTGTCTTCCGGCAAATGTTCAAATTTCAGTAGCAGTTATTGCGGGCGCAGCAGAACGTGCCGCTTCTTTCCAAACGACAATTTTACTGCTCCATCGGAATTTAGATAGGACTGGTCCACGACAAGGCGTTCGTCGTTTACTGCGGTATCATTCAGTTTGATCGCACCACCCTTTATGTGCCTTCGTGCCTCGCCATTGGAGTTCGCCAGTCCAGCAGTGACTATTAATCCCAACAATCCCGCTCCATCGCTCAACTCGGCTGCGCTGATGTTGACGCTTGGCAAATCGCTTGCGGTTGAACCCTCTTCAAACGTCTTGCGAGCGGTTTCAGAAGCCTGTTCAGCCACCTGTCGTCCATGAACAAGGGATGTTGCTTCGGTTGCCAGCAGTTTCTTTGCATCGTTCAGTTCCGCACCTTCCAGTGACTCAAGTTTGCTGATTTCATCAATCGGCAAAGTCGTAAAAAGTTTCAGAAACTTTCCGACATCAGCGTCCTCGGTATTGCGCCAGAATTGCCAGAAATCGAAGACGGGTAACAGGTCTTTGTTGAGCCATACCGCACCGTCAGCGGTCTTGCCCATTTTGGCACCCGATGCTGTGGCAAGTAGTGGCGTGGTCAATGCGAATAGCTGCTCACAGCCGGACCGGCGGCCCAGATCAACTCCTGATACGATATTGCCCCATTGATCTGAACCACCCAACTGCAGGCGGCAGTTATAGCGGCGATTGAGTTCAACATAGTCATAGGCCTGCAGGCACATGTAGTTGAACTCAAGAAAGGAGAGATGCTGCTCACGGTCCAGACGGGTTTTGACGGAATCACGCGCCAACATGGCATTGACGGAAAGGTGCCGCCCATAGTCGCGCAGAAAATCCACATAGTTGAGCTGGAGCAACCAGTCGGCATTGTCAGCCATGACCGCATCATTGGGGCCGTCACCAAATTTGAGGAAGGATGAAAAGCACTTCATGATTTCGCGCTTGTTGTCCTCAATGGTCTGCGCAGTCATGAGCTGACGGGCATCGTCCTTGCCGGACGGGTCCCCCACCATTGAAGTGCCGCCACCCATCAGGGCGATCGGGCGATGGCCCGTTTGCTGCAACCAGTACAGCAGCATGATTTGGGTCATTGAACCGACATGCAGGCTTTTTGCTGTGGCATCAAAACCGATGTAGGCTGTAACTGTTTCCTTGGCCAAAAGATCATCGAGACCCGATTCGTCAGAAATCTGGTGGATGAATCCGCGTTCGCTGAGGGTATGGAGATAGTCTGACTTGAATGTGGCCATGGTCACTGAACAATCGATGTGCTGTTTTTTGGGGTGTTACACTATGCCAATGGGAATTTCACGCCCCAATTACCGGAATTTTGAGAGGGGTTGCGCATGAGGACTGCCATAGGTCTGATGAGCGGCACGTCTATGGATGGTATTGATGTGGCGCTGCTCAAAACAGATGGAGCAGACCGCATGGAATTTGGCCCTTGCATTGCAGTGGATTATCCATCGTCCATTCGTCGCCAGATTGAATCCGGCTTGCAGGATGCCCTTGAGATTGTTGACCGAAATCAACGTCCGGGCAATCTTGCTCAGCTCGAAACAATGTTGACAATGCAGCATGCAGAAGCTGTAACGCTTTTTCTCCAGCAAAACCGCATCACCCCATCGTCTATCGATGAACTTGGGTTTCATGGTCAGACCGTATTGCACAGACCGGACGTAGGATTGACTGTCCAGCTTGGAGACGGGCCATTGCTGGCACGCAAAACGGGCATCGATGTCATATTCGACATGAGGGCCGCAGATATGGAACTGGGCGGGCAGGGCGCTCCGCTGGTGCCTGTCTTTCATAAAGCGCTCACCACTAAGATTAACGCCAAACTGCCGGTCTGTTTTGTCAACATTGGTGGTATTTCCAACATTACCTATGTGGACGAAAATCATCTGGTGGCATTTGACAGCGGTCCAGGCAATGGCCTGATCGACCAATGGATGCAGGCCAAAGGTGGCATTCCCTACGATTCTGGTGGTCGAATTGCGTCCGAAGGTTCGGTCATCAAGCCGATTGTGGATCGATATCTTGCAGCTCCTTATTTCGACAAACCGGGGCCAAAGAGCCTCGATCGAGGCGATTTTCCACCATTGGACCTGCAGGCAGCAGAATTGTCAGACGGCGCAAGAAGTCTGGCGCAAGTCACAGCAGAAGCTGTTTATGGAAGCGTCAAGCATCTGCCAAAAGTACCGCGTTCCTGGGTGCTGTGCGGAGGTGGCCGTCTCAACCAGTCCATTGTTTCCGGGCTCACAGCACTTGCAAATCGCGATAATGCCTCGGTCCTGTTGTCAGAGGATGTCCACCTTCAAGGGGACATGCTAGAGGCACAGGCATTCGCCTATCTTGCAGTCAGAAGCCGCAAGGGGCTGCCTCTCACGTTTCCCGACACGACTGGATGCAGCAAAGGCACAACTGGCGGCCTGCTTGCAACCGCTAGTCAGCAATAATGCAGACTTGTATTTGGGGTAAGGCTTATCGCAGCAGCATTGTCTCTTCGATGCCGCCTTCGATCAGACCCAGCCTCTTGTCGAGATAGATCTGGCACTCATCCAGCAATTCGTCTTGATGATCGGAGAAGAAGTGATTGGCCCCCGGCATGGTGATCTGCGTCGTGGTGATACCTTTTTGCGCCCGAAGTTTGTCAACGAGCGTCTGTACATGTTCCGGTTTTGACACCATGTCCTCTTCGCCATGTATGATCAGGCCTGAAGACGGGCAGGGTGCAAGGAAAGCAAAATCGTAAATGTTTGGCTGTGGAGCAATCGACATATAGCCTTCGATTTCAGGTCGGCGCATCAGGAGTTGCATGCCAATCCATGATCCAAACGAGAAGCCGGCAACCCAGCACCCGGTGGAATCGGGATGCAGCGACTGAATCCAATCCAGAGCGGCGGCAGCATCGGAAAGTTCGCCTGCACCATGGTCAAACTCACCCTGACTGCGCCCGACACCACGGAAGTTGAACCGCAAAGTCGTGAAACCACGCTCCTGAAACATGTAAAACAGTTTGTAGACAATCGGATTGTTCATCGTCCCACCAAAACAGGGGTGGGGATGTGGGTGAAGTATAATGGCGATTG
>JBPCWM010000074.1:0-10751 GCA_051009515.1 Rhizobiaceae bacterium
GTATATAGGCGTTTTTGTAGCCCTGCAGATTTGCATTCAGACCGGCGCTTTCATGCAGCGAGTCGTTTTGCCAGGCAACTGCAAAATAGTTTTCATGACATTTCGATCCGGCAAATTGAGAGGGCGCCGAATTTGGTGTCACGTAAAAGCGATTGGCCCGCAAAGTCAGCGGCGCAACAACTGGCGAGATATTGGAAAAGATGACACCTGTCATGATCTCGACTTTGTCTCGCTCCAGAAAACGCTCGGCAATGGCCCTTCCGTTCTCCGGTTTCAGTCCATCATCTTCGACAAGAACCTCGACCTTGGTGCCACCCAACATACCACCTTCTTCTTTGATCGCGAGCATAAATCCGTCACGAACATCCTGTCCAAGATAGCCTGCAGGACCAGACAAGGTTGTGATCATGCCAATTTTGACCTCATTGGCAAAGGCAGCTGATGCGGACATTACCATCCCGGCAATCAGTCCAAGTTTTGCAATTTTCATATCGTTCTCCCTGTTTTTGTCATTCGTATTGCGCTGCCACCCAACCCGTTCACCAAAAAATAGCTTGCAGTTGCAGCATTGGATTAGAGTTTGACCCAACCTTCCGGTGGTTCCTTGCCCGGGTGCACCGCTGCACAGTTCGGACAAGTTCGATCTTCTTCAGAAGCGTAGAATTTCTCGTAGACCGGTGGCAAATCCTCAACGATCGACTTCAATTGCATTTCTGCTCTGTGAACCCGCGTGCCACATTCAAAACAATACCATTCTATGGCATCCAATTGGCCAATTTGCCGTTTTGGCTCGATCACCAGGCCTACAGACCCTTCCTGCGGACGCTGAGGCGAGTGACGAACATGTGGAGGTAAAAGGAACACCTCCCCCTGACGGATCGGCACGTCATAGAACTCTTCGCCATCATAGAGTTTCAGCAGCATGTCACCCTCGAGCTGATAGAAAAATTCTTCAACCGGATCATCGTGATAGTCAGTGCGCTTGTTGGGGCCACCGACCACCGTCACCATCATGTCGGAATCCTCAAAGACCATTTTGTTGCCGACCGGCGGCTTGAGCAAATGGCGATGTTCTTCAATCCATGCCTGAAAATTAAAGGCTTGCAGTTTTGGCATTTCTCAACTCCCACTTTGCCAGGGTTCTTTGCTGTTGAGTGCATGGCTGCAAAGAATTTGCCAGCATGTAGATATCATATTGAGTTATAGCTACGCCAGTCATGTTTTGAGACCACACTCATCGAAGGCTTTTTGAATAATATCTTTTTCGGCCTGATTGAGATCAAGCATGGGTGCGCGCACCCGTCCACCTCTTTGCCCCAAAAGCTCCTGCCAGTATTTGCCAAATGCCGTTGGTTTGCCCGGTGGTCTGGACCGTTTCATGGCATCTCGAACGGGATTGAGGCTGTCAAAAACGCGGTGGGCTTCATCTGCCTTACCGGCAAAGGCCAACTTGGTGTATTCGTTCATTCGCTGATCAACTTTGGATTGGATCTGATAAGGCGGGGATGAGCAAAGATAGAGTTTCCAATCCAACTCGAGAATATTGTCCAGCCATTCGTGCTCTGCTGCAGTTGAAACATGAATTTGATCCCCTACCATGTGGGTGAGTTTCACATACATGTCGCGCGGTACGGAATATTTAATGGCAACAATATTGGGAAGTTGGGCAATGCGAGCGCACTCATCTGGTTGCATCAGATAACCGCTATCCGGGTGGCTCCACATGGCAATACCGATATCGAGCTCATCACAAAAGCGCTTGTAATATTGATAGAGCACTTCACTGCGATCCTGACAAAAACTCAATACCGGTGCGTGGACCACAATAAAATCTGCACCACAGTTTTGTGCATGATGGGCAAGTTCCAGCGCGGTATTCATATTCTGGTCTGAGACAGAAGCGATGACGCCCGCCTTGCCTGCACATTCATCTACGGCGATCTCGAAATTGCGCTTACGCTCAGCAAGGGACATGGAGAAGAATTCGCCCTGTTTGCCCGCTACAAACAGCCCCTGAATATCAAGATCATCAATCCAGTGACGAATATTGGCCCTTAGTCCATCTTCATCCAGGGAAAGGTCGTTATCAAAAGGATTGAGGGCAGCAGCCCAAATGCCTCTCATGGTGTCGCGCGCATAGGCTTTTGCCTGGTGCTTTGTATATTCCATCGTGCTCAAGCTCTCCTCACCTGTGCAAGCAATCCTAATCTGTCCCATGTTCCAATTGGAATACCATAATTTGGATATCACATTTTTGAATAGCTGAATTCATTCAATTTCCAAATTGCACTATCTGGGTTATGAGATGACATGAAGATTGCGTTGATAGGCAAAGGGGCGATAGCCCAATATGTGCATGATGCCGCGTTGGGGCGTGGACACGATATCTGCGCATTTCTCGTCAAGGACGAGGCGGTTCATAGGCAAACCAACTACATCGCAACACCAGCCGATTTGCCGAGCGATACGGATTTTGTGATCGACTGCGCCGGCCACCACGCTCTTGCTCAATATGGTGTTGATGTGCTCGCACGCGGTATCGATATGATTTCACTTTCCATTGGCGCGTTGGCGGACCAGAAACTGAGAGCGAGGCTTGAACAAACGGCGCGTTCCGCGGGTGTCCAATTGCATCTGGCGAGCGGTGCCGTTGGTGGGTTGGATTGCCTGAAGTCAGCCTCTGTGGGCAAACTCAAATCAGTAACCTATCTTGCGCGCAAACCGCCCGCGGGGTGGAAGGGTTCGCCAGCTGAAGCAAAACTGGTCCTGGACAGTCTTTCTATTGCAACCACCCATTTTGAAGGTACCGCCAGACAGGCAGCGATAAGCTATCCCCACAATGCAAATGTAGCTGCAGCAGTTGCGCTGGCCGGGGTCGGATTTGATGATACGAAGGTCCGGCTGATCGCTGATCCGACAATTACGGAAAACATACATGAGATAAGGGCTGAGGGCGATTTCGGGCGTTTGGAGTTCCAGATATGTGGCAAGGCCTTGCCAGACAATCCGCGCAGCTCTGCATTGGCTGCCATGAGCGTCTTGTCCAAACTCGAACAGATTGCCGCTCCAATAGCAATCTAATGGACGGTGAGGATACATAGTTATGGTTGCTCGGCACTTCCGCATTGTTGATCGCGCTCTCACTCGTTTGAAACTCAAGCAACTGCGATTGCTGGTGGCGGTTGGTGTTCATGGAAATATTCAAAACGCTGCACGGGAGATGGGAATGTCCCAACCTGCGGCCACAAAAATGATTCAAGATCTGGAACTGGACTTTGAGGTCAAATTGTTCAGCCGTACAAATAGAGGAGTAGTTCCGACCATATTTGGCCAAACGCTGATCCGACATGGGAAGCTGATTTTTGCACAAGTCTCCAACGCAGCACAGGAGCTTGACGATCTGAACGAAGGAAATGCTGGCCGGGTGGTCGTGGGGACACTCCTTGCGGCGTCCACAAAACTTATTCCATCAGCGGTGGAAATCTTGCTCGAAGAGCGTCCCAATGTGGCGATCAAAATCGTTGAAGGGACCAATGAAGTGCTGATGCCGGGCTTGTTGTCCGGTGAAATCGATATGGTGGTTGGCAGGCTGCCGTCGCACCGCCATCGGGACAAAATTCGTCAGGAGAAACTAGTTGAAGAAAACATCCATGCGGTTGTTGGTGGTGGCCACCCGCTCGCCAATCGCAAAACCGTCAACTTTGCACAGATGAAACCATTTGGTTGGATATTGCCACCCCATGAGACCACCTTGCGCAGACATGTCGACCAATTTTTCATAAGTCAGCAACAATATATCCCGCCGGTCGCGGTCGAATCCGTCTCATATCTCACCAATCGCGCTCTTTTGCAGTCTCGAAATCTGATCGGGCTGATGCCTGCGCAAGTGGTTGCTCAGGATATAGCGCAGGGATACATGAAAAAACTTGATTGGGACGTTCCGTTTGGACGGGGACCGATCGGGGTCTCGATCAGACTAGGAGACGAGTTATCACCGGCCGGGCGTGCATTCAAGGCGGCATTGCACGAAGCAGCACTTGGTACGTGATGATCAGGTATTCCCCAAACAAATATCAATATTCATTCAATTCGCTTGAGTTAATGGCTGACAATGAGTGATTTGAGCTTCGAAAACTGCGAAAGGCCTGTCCATGTATCCTGAATTGAATCTGTTTATCGCAGGCAAATGGCGCAAAGCCGCACGGGACATGCCGGTAGTCAATCCTGCGACAGAAGAAGAACTAGGGCGATTACCCTGTGCATCTGTTCAGGATCTGGATGATGCATTGGAGGCTGCAGTGAATGGGTTCGAAATTTGGCGTAAGACGTCGCCCCGTGAGCGCTCCGATACGATCATGCGCGCTGCAGGTTTGATGCGTGACAGGCAGGAAGAGATCGCCACATCCATCACTCTGGAACACGGCAAACCATTGGCGCAGGCAAAGCTTGAGGTCATTCGCGGTGCGGAGTTTTTTGAATGGGACGCTGGCGAAACCATGCGCACCTATGGCCGGGTTATTCCCGGAGCTCCGGGGCACAAATTTTCTGTTCATCACCAACCCCTTGGTGTCGTTGCTGCTTTTTCGCCGTGGAATTTCCCCATGAGCCAGCCTGCGCGAAAAATTGCCGGTGCATTGGCTTCTGGCTGTTCTGTCATCCTGAAGGCGGCGGAGGAAACCCCGGCTGGTGCCCTGCACATCGCAAGGGCATTTGAGGATGCGGGCCTGCCTGCCGGTGTATTGAACCTCGTATTTGGTCATCCTCCTGAGATTTCAAGCCACCTGATTGCCCAGGCCCCCATCATGCTTGTTGCGTTTACCGGTTCAACGACGGTCGGTCGACATTTGACCGGTCAGGCCGCCCAGAATGATACAAGAGTGCTGATGGAACTTGGCGGACACGCGCCGGTCATCATTTGCGAAGATACGGAAGTTGAAATGGCTGCCATTTCAGGTGCTGTACGCAAAATGCGAAACACAGGCCAGGTTTGCACATCGCCGACGCGTTTCTTTGTACATGAAAGCATATTTGAGCCTTACGCACAGACTTTCACCGAACGTGCCGCCCGAACAATTGTTGGTAATGGCATGGAGGAAGATGTCGAGATGGGACCGACTGCTAACGATCGCCGCATTCCGGTGCTCACAGAACTGGTGGAGGACGCCTGTGCTAAGGGAGCAAAACTTGCGACTGGTGGAGGTCGTCTGGGCGACAGGGGATATTTCTTTGAGCCAACGGTCCTGATGAATGTTCCTGACTCGGCCAGAATCATGCAGGAAGAACCATTTGGGCCTGTAGCTGTGATCAATCCCGTCTCAAGTCTCGAAGACGCAATCACAAAAGCAAATTCCGTTCCCTATGGACTTGCCGGATATGCTTTCACGAATCGTGCAGATTACATTGATGAATTGGTCGATAAGGTCGAAGTTGGAAATTTGTCCATCAATACGCTTGAAGCTTCCATGCCCGAAACTCCGTTTGGCGGTGTCAAATCAAGCGGATATGGACGGGAAGGCGGTGCAGAGGGGTTGATGAATTACATGACGATCAAACATGTTTGGCACAGCGCACAGATTGCCTAGACCAGATTGCATGTGACTGAGCAAGGCCGCTACGGCGACTGCTCGCCATGGGTCGGGACATCGTGGATAGTATTGGTTCTTCCCAAGCCGGATGCCAGCTTGCTCTCTTTTGCAAACTTTCTGGTTGTAATGTCATAACATATCTGATTGGATAAGTTATCACGAGAATAGCTCCGGGAGTTTCTGATTAAATGCGAAATCTGATGATTGGTGCTGCTGTATTGGCGATGACCACAGCACTTTCCGCCTCTGCACAACAGCGGGATCTGGATGCCCATGAACATGGTGTGGGGCAACTCAACATCGCAATTGAAAAATCAATAATCCTCATGGAGCTGGAAGCTCCGGGGGCAGACATCGTAGGTTTTGAGCATCCTGCAAAGAGTGATCAGGGCAAGAAGGCCATTGAAGATGCGCTGGCTGTCCTGTCCAAGCCGATGGATTTGTTCAAGTTTAAAGATGAAGCCCAATGCACCGTCTCCAGTGCCAGCGTGGAACTGGAAGGCGATGCCGAGCATGACGAGGAAGCTCACAAAGACGAAGACGATCACGGACACGGTGATGATGAGAAACATGCCGATGGTCACGAAGATCATGACCATGAATCCTCACATACCGAGTTTCATGGTGAGTACAAGTTTACTTGCGCCCTGCCATCGAAACTGACGGGAATCGATTTTCCATATTTTGCCAAATTTCAAAACGCCAAGGAACTTGAAGTTCAGCTGATTACTGGCAAGGGATCCAACAGGTATGAGGTTGAGCGCGATGCCCCAAATGCTGATTTGTCAGGAATGATGTAACAGTCCAATGGTTGACCGGGCCGGGTTGCGGTAGTGCTAAGTGGAGGTCGGGCCCGGTCGACTAATTCGTCTTGCATGCGGAACAATATCCGCGCAGTTCGATCACGGATTCCGTCAGGGTAAAGCCAACATTTCTGGCTACTTCCTTGACCGAATTCACAAGGCTGTCGCTCACCAGTTCCTCCACCTTTCCGCACTCTGCGCAAATCGTGAACAACACGGTTTCCTTTTTTTCGCTGACACAGGACGGGTGCTGACAGGCAACAAATGCATTGAGGCTTTCCAGCCTATGCACCATTCCAAATTCCACCAATTTATCCAGGGCTCGATAGACCTGAAGTGGGGCCCGCAAGCCCTGATCCCGCAACTCGTCCAAAATTGTATAGGCGCTCAAGGGTGTGCTTGCGGCCGTTAGCGTATTCATTACCAGAGACTGGTTTTTGGTCAAATCACCAGTAGCGCTTTGCGAATGCCTGGTCATAGCTGGGTTCCTTTTGATTCACCGCTCCTCGAATCGTCGAGTTGTCCGTTACGCCGAAACAGGTCTTTTGGAGTTGGAAGCACCGATACCACAAACAAGACCATTGCGGCCACAACTATGCTTGGCCCCGCCGGGGTATCCCATTCAAGTGACCCGAACAGGCCACCAAACACTGCGACCACTCCGATCAAACCAGACAGAATGGCCATTTGTTCCGGGCCGACTGCAATTCTGCGTGCAGCGGCAGCGGGGATAATAAGTAGGGCGGTTATCAGCAACACGCCAACGATTTTCATGGAGATTGCGATGACTGCAGCCATCAATAGCATGAAGATGATATTGGCCCTTTCCGGTTTCATACCTTCGGCCTGTGCAAGTTCCATGTTCACGGTGGCTGCAAACAGAGATCGCCATATCATCAAAAGAACAACCAAAACACATGCGCCGCCAGCCCAGATTACAGCTATATCAAACGGTGTAACGGCCAGTATGTCGCCAAAGAGGAAGCCCATCAGGTCAACCCGGACCCAGGTCATGAAAGCCAGCGCAACCAGCCCGATAGCCAGCGAAGAATGAGCAAGCAATCCCAGCAATGCATCAGCGGAAAGTGTGGCGCGTTTTTGCAACAGAAGCAATGCGAGTGATACAAAGACACAGACCACAAACACAGCCAGTGTTATGTTCACCTCAAACAGAAAAGCCAAAGCTACTCCCAGCAGCGCTGCGTGGGAAAGCGTGTCACCGAAATAAGCAAGTCTGCGCCAGACTATGAAGCAGCCAAGTGGTCCAGCAACAAGGGCCACTCCCGCTCCCGCAATCAGGGCACGGGTGAAAAAATCATCCAGCATCACTATGTGTCCCACGACTGTCGAGTTGAGTTGAATCATCATGATCGTGGTGGCCGTCCAGCGGGTGGCAATGGTCGGAAATTGTTCCATCCTTGTGGAGAACCCGGCCATCCGGCAAATGCTCGTGATCGTGACTGTGCTCGTAGAAGGCTAAGCCAGCCGTTGCTCGAGCACCGAACAGCGCCTTGTATTCCGCACTCGATGCAACTGATGTCGGTGTGCCGGAACAACAAACATGGCCATTGAGACAAATCACCCTGTCTGTGGCGGCCATAACAACGTGCAAGTCATGGGAAATCAGCAGAACACCGCAATGCAGACCATCCCGAATCGTGCTGATCAATTCATAAAGCCTGATTTCACCGTTGAAGTCGACACCCTGCACCGGCTCATCCAGGACCAGCAGCTCCGGCTCGCTTGCAATGGCGCGGGCCAGCAAGACACGCTGGAATTCTCCACCGGACAGGGTGCGAACTTCCGACCGGGCTAGATGAGATGTTTGGGTTGCAGCCATTGCCTTCTCACAATCGGCACGGCTGACACGCCCCGTCAAACTCATAAACCTGGCAACAGTCAGCGGCAAGGTCCAGTCAATCGAAAGTTTTTGCGGCACATAGCCAACCTTCAAGCCCTGCCGTTGCTTGGCGGTGCCCTCATCAGGTTTGTGGACCCCAAGGGCCATTTTTGCTGTTGTGGATTTGCCAGAGCCATTCGGGCCAATCAGGGTTACGATTTCACCCGGCTCGACTGTCATCGTAACACCACGCACCAGCCATTTCCCGGCTCGGTTCATCCCGGCATTGTTCAATGAAACGAGCGATTGGTTCTTTTGCAACATTACCTATCAAGTGCCCAGGGGTGGTTTGTTCGGCGTGAGTATTGATCTTGCTTATCGCACATGTTACACAGTTACACAATGATGTAACTTAATAACATGACGTTCTGATATCTGTATTCCCGGAGATTGAAATGCGCCTGGTGAAACCCTTCTTTTTTGCTTCAACCTTGTTTGCGAGCGCTACATTTGGCGCGCAAGCTCAGGTCAAAGTAGTAACGTCCATAAAACCTGTACATTCTCTTGTTGCAGCCGTGATGGATGGCGTGGGAATGCCTTATCTGATTATCGAAGGGGCAGGTTCACCTCATACCTATGCACTCAAGCCCTCTCAGGCGCAAAAACTGGAAACTGCTGATCTGGTTTTTTGGATGGGCCATGAACTTGAAGCCTTTCTTGAGAAGCCCCTTGAGGCCATAGCAACCAGGGCCAAGACCATCGAACTGCTCGACGCTCACGGCCTTACAAAACTGAAATTTCGAGAGGGGGGGGCCTTCGACGATCACGACCACGACGATGAGGAGCACGGCGAGGAACACAGCGACGACCACGATGAGGAGAAACATGAGGAACACGACGACGGCGACAAACATGCTGACAACAAACATGCTGACGACAAGCACGCTGACCACGATCATGACGACGATAAACATGACGGCGACGAACATGCCGAGAAACACGAGGGTGATGAGCACAAACATGGCTCGTTTGATCCCCACGTATGGCTTGATCCGATAAACGCGAAAGCTCTGATTCATGAAATTGAGGAAACGCTCGTTGAAGCTGATCCGGCCAATGCTGCAAAATACCAAGCCAACGCCAAATCAGTATCGGATAAGCTCGATGAACTCACGGCAGAAGTTGCAGCCCAACTGGAACCAGTGAAATCCAAACCATTTGTTGTTTTCCATGATGCGTATCAAAATTTTGAACAACGGTTTGGCTTGTCCGCCATAGGTTCCATCACTGTGTCACCTGAAACAATGCCCGGGGCAGAGCGGATTCGCGAGTTGCAGACCAAGATCAACGAACTTAACGCTAACTGCGTGTTCTCCGAACCCCAGTTCGATCCCAAATTGGTCGTGACAGTATCCCAGGGTACTCAGGCCAGGACCGGAGTTCTCGATCCACTGGGAACCTCCATCGAAGACGGGCGCGAGTTATATTTCAAACTAATTCGCAACATGGCAACCGCAATCAAGGATTGCCTGCAAGAAGCAAAATAGACTGCCCTGAACGATCAAAGGTCAAAGAGTAGAAGATAGTGGTGGGTCTGGAGGGCACCAAATTATATAATTAACACATTGACATAATTGCTTTTTAATCTTATTTGATGACTTCCCCCCATTTTCTACCCCATTTCCAAACCACTTCACCTGATTCTAAGAAGTCCTTAATTCTCGAAGCGATGGGTTCATTGCACGGGGCTGCAAGGGCTTTGGTTTATTGTCATAAAGATCTAGAGAATGAACACTTGGCTCGTGGGTAGGTTCTGGATAGATCAGATCATGTATCGTCTCTGAATAACTCAGACCTCAGACCAAAGCACAAAAACTGCAAATTGGCAGATTTTGAACAGACTTTGGCAGAAGTCAAAAAGAAATAAAGCACCAACATTACTAACTTGGAATTGGAACTTGGCTCTACGCCTTTCCAATCAGAATTAGTGGAGGTCAGCTACTATGAATGGATCAAAAGCCAAAACGCTGAAGAGAGAACCTACGGAATTGCAATCAATTCAAGAGATGAAGGAAAACATCAGGAGGATGAAGGCAAAGGCAACAAGCAAGTCGTTTTCCTCAAACGCGGCTGGGTCTTTGCCAATGGTATCAGCGCGGGACAAAATACTGCCAGCTTCTCCACAATATCGGAGTTTGAGGCTGCACAGCCAATCCAAAAGAGCTGATCCAAAGAGCATCAATGCTTGGCGCGTTTGCCGATTTTCTTTTGGAGCGTCTGGACGGCGCATTCCAGAGCGTGCGTTAATTTTTGAACCCAGCCTAGCGTTCAGTGCCCATTCTGACTGTTGTGCTGCGCAAATTTGCGCAAGCTAGTGTATTTCCATCTTTCCGCTGATGGTCGGACCACAAGTTTGCAGTCTCGGAAGAACTGGAGATTAGAGCGCTAGAGATTGAAGAACCGGACATTAAAGGGCCGGAGCTTAGGGAACTGGACATTAATAAACCCAATTTATTCTAGAGC
>JBPCWM010000075.1:0-8590 GCA_051009515.1 Rhizobiaceae bacterium
TCGATAAGCGGGGTCATCATTAAAACTGTTCCGAAAACGCAATGCTTTCGCAAAGGGAAATGGAGAGACCCATGATTAGACGCATCTTGATTTTCACCCTTCTGCTAGGCGTAAATTTGCCACTTCCGGCTGATGCCAAGACCTTGAGCGCTCAGGAGGTCAAACGGGAAATGCTGAACAAAACCATCATCACGCGCAGGTTCGGAATGAAAATAACAATGCGCTATAATTCAGGAGGAACCGTTTCGGCCAAGGCCTTGCTGGGAACAATGAACGGTACCTGGCGGGCGCAGGGTAATAAGATCTGCTCCACCTTTCCAAGCGGCCCGGCCAAGGGCACAAGTTGTGTCAGCTTCAAGCGCATTGGCAAAAAGAAATACAAAAGTTCGGAAGGTGTCCGCTTCAGTGTTGTCGATTGATTTGACCTGTCTTGGCACCTCCATTCTGCCCATTACCGTAGTCGGAAGACATTTTTAAGGCCACCAAAGTCAGGGGGTGGTTTGAAACAAGGTGAAAGGTCATAATAGCCATGCGGGCAGCAGATGACATGGAGCTATCAACTGACACGTTTTGAAGAACACATGAAAGGGAGCAGCATATCCTGGTCCCTGCTTTTGGTCCTGCTTATCGTCATCCACTTTATTGAGCCATTTGTGGGAACCAGCTGGATTCTTGAATTCGCGATTTCTTCGGTGCTGGCCTTTACGCTTGTATGCGCGTCGCTCTTTACAGGACTGCGAACCTCAACGTTTGTGGTGATTTGTGTTTTTGCGGCTCTGTGGATGGCCTCCAATCTGCTTGCCGGGTTCAACTTCGATTTAAGGGGGGTAGGCGTGATCTCTTCCGGCAGTCTTATGCTGATGGCAGTGTTTGTGACCTTTCGCTATTTGTTGAACGCAAAGAACTATGATGCAGAGCTGCTTTTTGGCGCCATATTTGGCTACCTTCTTTTGGCCGAAACCTGGGCCTTTGTGTACGTGAATATCGAGCGGTGGTCGCCAGGGTCGTTCACTCATTCTTTGCAGGCTCTGGACTGGTCCACCTTTCAATACTTCAGCCTGGTGACCATCACCACACTGGGTTTTGGCGAGATCACCCCGGCCAATGCGCTGACCCGTAATCTGGTGGCCTTCGAAGCTGTTATGGGCGTGATGTATGTTGCGGTACTGATTGGCAGCATTATTGGAAATTACAATTTGGAGCGCCGCAAAGACCATGGTGAATGATCCCCTTGGGAGCCTCGCCATGAAGGCCAATACCTCCTAAAGAAGCGTTGTTTTCCAGAGTCGACTTTGCTCTATTGACGCAGCAAGGGCTCAACTTCATCTGCCAAATCGGGCAATCAGGTCAGCACACGATGACCTTTAAGTACCTCTTTAATCAGATAGCAATCAAACAGCAGCAAGGGGACGAAATGGAACATCAGGTTGACGCCTTCCTGTCGGTGACCATCGGCTTTGTTGTCTTCTTCATAGGCGCATTCCTTACCCGAAAAATTGCATTCTTGCAGGATTTCAATATTCCCGAGCCTGTGTCGGGAGGGCTTGCCGTGGCTATGTTGACCGGCATTTGCTATGCTTTTACCGATATCGAAATCACATTTGACCTGGCGGTGCGTGACTATTTGCTGGTGGTGTTCTTTGTCACGATCGGTCTCAACGCCCGCTTTTCAGACCTAGTTGCAGGCGGTCGACTGCTTGCCATATTGCTGGTTTTGACCCTCACCTATATATTGATTCAAAACACTGTCGGGCTCGTCGGAACGACACTTTTCGGATTGCCTTCGGCCTTATCGGTACTACTCGGATCAGCCTCGTTGATTGGCGGGCACGGCACAGCAATTGCCTGGGGCCCGACCATCAGCGAAGCAACCGGATTTGAAGCTGCTGCAGAAATTGGTGTGGCAGCAGCAACGGTGGGGCTCGTCTGCGCGGCCCTGATTGGCGGCCCTATCGCCAAATATCTGATCAACCGCGATCATTTGAGCGCCGACAGTGAGCAGGATTCAGTCGTTGGTATATCATATGAAGACGAAAGCGCGCATACCGACATCGACTCCATTAACTTGATGCGGGTGATGCTGACCGCCCATGTGGCCATTCTACTTGGATATATTGGCTTCGAATTTATCGAGACAACGGGCTTGAAACTGCCGCTATTTGTTCCGTGTCTCATTGCAGCAATCCTGTTGTCCAATCTGGTTCCACTGATCCTGCCCAAGATCCAGTGGCCTGCACGAACACCAGCCCTTGCACTGGTGTCCGATTATTGTCTTTCGTTATTTCTTGCCATGTCATTGATGAGCATGAAATTGTGGACACTTGCTGGTCTGGGTCCTTCACTCTTCAGTGTCATTGTCCTGCAAGTCGTTGTTGCCACCGCATTTATCATCTTCATCGTTTTCCGTGTCGTTGGGAAAAACTACAATGCAGCCGTACTCAGTGCGGGATTTGCCGGGTTTGCACTGGGTGCAACCCCAACCGCTATTGCCAACATGACCTCCGTCACCAAACGCTACGGACCCTCGCCGCTCGCCTTTATTGTACTTCCCCTTGTATCTGCGTTTTTTGTCGACCTCGCGAACGCCTTTATCATCGGGCTGTTTGTTTAGATATTTACAACACAGTTCAATGCGACGCTGCGGTATCGCGGAAAGCCGTCCTGTCCAAATTGCAGGGGTTTCTGTCAGGATCGCCTGATGCCAACTAATTCTCGTACTTTATGAAATAACACCCGCCAGACACTGGAATTGCGGCAAATTTGACCTAACTCTCGGGGTGTGACACGAAAGCGGCTTGCCAGCCGTCGACTTTCGCGTCATAAGCCTTTCAACACCTGTCATGATGATCGGGCGCGAAGCCGCGATATGACTGAAGCAGTCCGACAGGGTTAATCAGGCATTAATCGCGTGCGGGTAAGAATCCGCGCGAAAAATCTGCTGGCCGAATCAGTGATCGAGAAAAAGATTTTTTCTTTTTTTTCCTCATGATTGGCCACTCAAATTCGGGCCTGATCGTGCACAGCAGGCCCAACTGGTTAAGAGAGATCCCCATGGCAAAAGCCGCGACAGCAAAAAAAGCATCTGCAGACCAATCTGAACAAGTCGCTGACCGCCCATTGCTCGACTTGAACAATGACGCCGTCAAGAAAATGATCCGCGTAGCAAAAAAGCGTGGTTATGTGACGGTTGATGAACTCAATGCAGTCATGCCTTCCGAAGAAGTCAGCCCCGACCAGATCGAAGACACCATGTCCATGTTGTCCGAAATGGGCATTAACGTGGTTGAGGAAGAAGAAACTGAAGAGCCCGCAGAAGAATCGTCCACTGAAATCGTAGAAGCTGGCAAAAAGGCCGTTGCAACGGTTGCCAAAAAAGAGCCGACCGATCGCACCGACGATCCTGTCCGCATGTATCTGCGCGAAATGGGGTCTGTGGAATTGTTGTCGCGCGAAGGTGAGATCGCGATTGCAAAGCGCATCGAAGCCGGTCGTGAAACCATGATTGCCGGCTTGTGCGAAAGCCCATTGACCTTTCAGGCTATCATTATCTGGCGTGACGAACTGCTGGAAGAAAACATTCTGCTGCGTGACATCATTGATCTTGAAGCGACCTATGCCGGACCAGATGCCAAACAGAATGTCCCGGTGAATCCAAACGCTCCGGCTTCTGTTGCCGAAGCAGTTCGGCAAGGGTCAGGCGGTGAACACTCGCCCGAAGCATTGGCACGCAAAAAGGCAATTGCTGAAGGACGTGATCCAGATGAAGCTGAAGAGGCGCTGAAAGCAAAAACTGCAGAGGCCGAATCTGGTGAGAACACCAGCGACGACGATGATGATGATGAAGATGATGAGGCCGCTCTCTCTCTTGCCGCAATGGAAGCCGAGCTCAAGCCAAAAGTTCTGGAAATTTTCGATTCCATCGCTGGCAATTATAAAAAGTTGCGTCGCCTTCAAGACCAATATGTCGAAAAGCGTATGACCAATGACAAACTGTCACCAAGTCAGGACCGTCGACTCAAACAGCTCAAGGAAGAGATTATTGAAAGCGTGAAATCGCTGATGCTGAACAATAACCGCATCGAAGCGCTTGTTGAACAGCTCTATGACATCAACAAGCGGCTGGTATCGTCCGAAGGACGTTTGATGCGTCTGGCCGAGAAATATGGCGTGATGCGTGAAAACTTCCTGGAAGAGTACCGCGGTGCCGAGCTCGACCCCAACTGGGTGCGCCGCATTGCCAATCTCGGCGCCAAAGGGTGGAAGGATTTCGTTCAGGCGGAAAAGCCAGAAATCAAGGAACTGCGCGCCGATATCCAGATGTTGAGTCATGAAACCGGCCTAGAAACGTCGGAATTCCGTCGCATCGTACATCAGGTTCAAAAAGGCGAACGGGAAAGTCGCGTGGCGAAAAAGGAAATGGTGGAAGCCAACCTGCGCCTCGTTATTTCAATTGCCAAGAAGTATACCAATCGCGGCCTGCAATTCCTCGACCTGATTCAGGAAGGCAATATCGGCCTCATGAAGGCGGTTGATAAGTTCGAATATCGCCGTGGCTACAAGTTCTCCACCTATGCCACTTGGTGGATTCGTCAGGCGATCACCCGCTCCATCGCCGATCAGGCCCGCACTATCCGTATCCCGGTGCATATGATCGAGACGATCAACAAGATCGTGCGCACAAGCCGCCAGATGCTGCATGAGATTGGCCGTGAGCCAACCCCGGAAGAACTGTCTGAGAAGCTCGCGATGCCGCTGGAAAAAGTGCGCAAAGTTTTGAAAATCGCCAAGGAACCGATTTCCCTGGAAACGCCGATTGGTGATGAGGAAGATTCGCATCTTGGTGACTTCATCGAGGATAAGAATGCAATTCTGCCGATTGATGCTGCCATTCAGTCAAATCTGCGTGAAACCACAACCCGTGTGCTTGCCAGCCTCACACCGCGTGAAGAACGTGTCCTGCGTATGCGCTTTGGCATTGGCATGAACACCGATCACACGTTGGAAGAAGTCGGTCAGCAGTTCAGCGTGACCCGCGAACGTATCCGGCAGATTGAAGCCAAGGCCCTGCGCAAGCTGAAACACCCAAGCCGCTCACGCAAACTGCGCAGCTTCCTCGACAGCTAAGGAGACCCGCATGTCCTTCTTCAAGAAACTCTTCGGCGGTGGCAGTGGTGGCGCCGGTGAGGGTGGCAAAGGATTTGCGCATGCCGTGGATCATGAAGGCTTTACTATCCAGCCTACTCCCATGAAGGAAGGTGCTCAGTTCCGACTTGCCGGAACCATATCCAAAGAAGTGGATGGAGAAACCAAAAGTCACGAGTTCATCCGCGCCGATCTGTTCACTTCCGCAGACGAATGCGCCGAAGCCTGCATCCGCAAAGCCAAACAGGTGATCAAGGAACAGGGCCACTCAATTTTTAAATAGAATTGGTTTGCCCCCACACGCGTGAGATTCTTTCATGGCTCATCAATCAATTCTCACAATCTCTACACATGGGCCGGGATTGACCGAATTCACCCATGAAGCCCGTACACATGTGCGACAAAGCGGGGTGGAAACGGCACTACTCACCGTGTTTGTGCGTCATACGTCATGCTCCCTGTTGATACAGGAGAATGCCGACCCGGATGTGCAGACAGATTTGCAGAGATTTTATCACAAGCTTGTGCCGCCCGGAGACGATCCGTCCATGGTATGGCTAAGCCATACCGCGGAAGGCCCTGACGACATGCCAGCCCATATCAAGGCGGCACTCACCCAGACCTCCATAAACATTCCAGTAGCCAGGGGAGACATGTTGCTGGGCACCTGGCAGGGGATTTACCTTTTCGAGCACCGTACCCGCCCCCACCAGCGGCAGGTGGTTTTGCATCTGAGTTGATGACCGCGCCTCCGGCATCTCCACACTCTCTGATCGCGGCAAAAAAACCGCATTGCGCTTCATCCATGCCTGTTTAGGGTGGACGCACGGCGAGGCGACAGAAGAGGATGAATAGTTATGGCAACGCTCAAGGGGAAAACAGTTTTTATGTCCGGCGGGTCGAGGGGAATTGGTCTCGCCATTGCCTTGCGGGCTGCAGCGGATGGTGCAAACATTGTAATTGCCGCGAAAACCGCTGAGCCGCACCCAAAATTGCCAGGAACCGTCTATACGGCTGCCGAAGATATCAGGGCCGCTGGTGGAAATGCCCTACCTGTCGTTTGTGACATTCGCAATGAAGAACAGGTGGCGTCTGCAGTGAATGCTGCTGTGGACAGGTTTGGTGGCATCGACATCTGCATCAATAATGCTTCCGCAATTCAGCTCACCCCCACCGAAATGACCGAGATGAAGCGCTTTGACCTGATGCATCAGATCAATACGCGTGGCACGTTTATGGTCTCCAAACTGTGCCTGCCGCATCTGAAAAAGAGCGATAATGCCCACATCCTGAATTTGTCGCCGCCGCTGGATATGTCAGCCAAATGGTTTGGACCTCACGTGGCCTACACGATGGCCAAATATGGCATGTCCATGTGCACCCTCGGCATGGCGCATGAATATTCGAAGCAATCAATTGCGGTAAATTCACTTTGGCCGTTGACAGCCATAGATACTGCAGCCGTGCGCAATCTGTTAGGCGGAGATGCCATGGCCAAAATGAGCCGCAAACCGGATATCATGGCCGATGCGGCCCACGCAGTTCTGATCCGCGACTCTGCATCCTGCACTGGAAACTTCTTTATTGATGAACTGGTTCTGCGTGAAGAAGGGGTGAGTGACTTTTCAGATTATGCCCACGATCCTTCAACACCACTGGCCGCAGATTTCTTTGTGCCAGATGAGGTTTTCGAACAGGTTCCCACCAAGATTTTGCGGTCGCCCGGCTATTGATAGGCAATACTCAAATAAAATTTTCCATTAAAACAGAACGTTATATCACACTACCATCACCTGAACGGTTTATGAACGCAACGTTCCAAATCCGTTCAGCGAGGGTACGCCATTGTTGCTTTCATCAGCTGCCCACACGATTTTCAGATGTTTAACAGGAGGCAGGCTGAAGCAACGAAGGAAGCCAAAATGTTTAACACCCAGATCAAATCCATCCTCATCGCATCAACCCTCGCCCTTGGTACATTGTCAACGATCAGCGGAACTGCCAGTGCAGAGGTCCGCGGTGGAATTTTCATAGGCGGCCCGAATTTCAGTGTCGGTATTGCAAGTGGAGGACATGACTACCGTCACGGTGGATATCGCCATCGTCATTGGAAGCGCCCACATAACCGCTGCAGCCTCCGCAAGGCAGTGCGCAAGGCAAAGCGACGCGGTGTTCGCAGAGCTCATGTCGTTCGGGTGGGCAAGCGCGGAGTTGTCGTCGCAGGTCGCAAATGGGGGGAACGGGTCGTTATCGGTTTCGGTCGCAATCGTTCTTGTCCCGTCCGGTTTGTCGAAGCTCGCTAAACAGCAACCGGGTTCACCAAAAAGGGTGGTCAAACAGACCACCCTTTTTGGTGATTAGTCTTGTGCCAATTCCCATTTGACATTGACAGTAATGGAATAGGTGTTTTCACCAGCCGCAATGGGCACGACAGGCGCGCTTTCCGCGGCGGCATCTGCCCGCATCATCATCTGTCGCGGGCGGGGAGAACGCCGGTCCTGTTCGGAAATTTCCAGGATGCGCCCCAATTCGACATCCGCCGCGTCACTCAGGGTCTTTGCCTTGGCCAAAGCCGCTGCCACGGCTTTCTTGCGCGCCTCTTCTATCACTGGTTTGGGTTCTTCGGTCAAAAACGTGATCGCTCCACCACGGTTCACCCGTAGGGAAACAGATTTGTCCAGAATCGATCCCACACTATCGAGTTGACGAATGCGCACGGTCAGACCATTGGAGACCGTGTAGCCCACTATTTTAGGAGGGCGTTGGCCATCCGAGTTCGATTTTGGATAGTGATAGCGCGGCTGGATATTGAAGTTTGAAGTCTGCAGGTCTCTGTCTTCGATGCCAGCATTTTTCAATTCTGCCAGAACTTCTGCCATGGCCGTTGAATTAGCATCCAGCGCCTGACGCGCGGTTTCGGCTTCTCGAACAATGGAAAGATTGAGCATGGCCATGTCCGGCACTGCAGTTGCAGTTCCAGTTGCTGATATGGAAATTGTTCCCGGCTTGGGACTTTCGGCTTGTGCAGAGCCAGGCACGGAAGACGCTGCCACGGCTGCACAAAGGGCAAAATTTGCTAGATGGTTCATCGCTTTCTCCAGGAAATAAGCAAGTATCTAGGCAGTTACGGATTCACTGTGCCGCAATTGTGACCATTGTTGTCAGCAGGGCAGCAAAATACCTTGTTGATTCCGAAATTTTGCGGTAGCAGACGGTTGCGTCTCACGGGATGCGGGTCTGTAGCTCAATGGTTAGAGCCAGCGGCTCATAACCGCTTGGTTGGGGGTTCGAGTCCCTCCAGACCCACCAAACACTTTTGTAGCCGGTTGTAGCCGGCTGTAGCCGGCGCTTAAATTTGCCAGTTTTGACAGATAAGTTTGCCGTAAATTCGTTTTCGATCTGGAGGCTTTTTTGGCGATTTTTCCCGGTAATCTGCCAGGGTGAGAGC
>JBPCWM010000076.1:0-16769 GCA_051009515.1 Rhizobiaceae bacterium
CAGCATGAGTCTGGTGAATTTGCTCTGGGGACAGGAAAGATTCTTTTGGGACGGACGCGCCACTTCTCTGGAAGAACAAGCCTTGATGCCAATCGTCAATCCTGAAGAAATGGATCAGGATCTCGACGAACTGATTGGGGAACTGAACGAGTCGCCAAAATATCGAAAGATGTTTGCAAAAGCCTATGGAGGGATTTCTGCAGATGCAGTAGCTAAAGGACTGGCAACCTTTATGCGGCTTTTGATTTCTGAAGATTCAAAGTACGACCGTTATCTGCGGGGGGAAGCCAGCCTGACGAACGAGGAAGAGCACGGCCGGAAACTCTTTATGGCGCATCCGGACGTCAAGGCGTCGTTGCGTGGAGGCAATTGCATTGATTGTCACAGCCAGTTTCTGACATCGGGATTTCGTGACGCTTTTGACGGGTTCTCCAACAATGGTCTGGATGATGACAACAGTTTGAAAAATGGCCTCATGGGAGCAACCGGAGACCCCTCTCACAAGGGGCATTTCAAGGTACCAACTTTGCGCAATATCGCCGTGACCGGCCCCTATATGCATGATGGACGGTTCGAAACACTGCAGGATGTTATGCAACACTACAATCACGGGATCAAAATTAGCGAAACATTGAGCCCGTTAATCATGGAAGCCGACAATCAGACAGCAGCGCCTTCCCAAGCCACCGGACTTCAACTGAATGATGAAGAGGTTGAAGCGATAATCGCGTTTCTGCAAACGCTCACGGATCACTCATTCCTGGCCAACCCTGATTTTTCAGATCCATTTGAAAGGTGAAACAGATGTGGCTGCGACTTTCCACAGGCTGTCTTGCAGCCGCAATTCTTGGCATCGGAGCCTGGCTGGCCTATCAGCACTTTTATCCGCCCAGCAACTCACTGAGGTTGGTTTTTCATGCAGAGATTGATGGCAAACCTCTCGAGCCCAATGTCTACGCCCATGACAATCCGGGCGGCGACGGTCAGTTCCAGGTCCGTAACTTTCGCTTCTATCTCAGCAATTTTGAACTCGTCGGTAGCTCGCCCAATGATCCGGTGCAAATCGAGGATGGCTACTATCTGGCCCGATTTGATAATGCACAAGCCTCTTACATCATAGATTTTGCCGGCCTGCCCCTGCGCGAACTTCATTCCCTGTCATTTGCCATCGGAGTTGATGCCGACGCAAATACGTCTATCGCATTTCGTGGAGATCTCGATCCCAACAGCCAGATGGCGTGGAATTGGAAGGTGGGCTACAAGTTTGTGGTGCTTGAAGGAAATCTGAAACGTGGGAATACTGCTATTCCACTCGTTTATCATGTGGGTTTCAGTGAAAATTTAAGGCAGGTCAACTATTCATGGCAAGAGCCATTGCAACTCGGTTCTAATTCGCAAGTCGACTTTTCTGTTGATGCGATGAAGCTGTTCAATGGCCGTTCCATCATTGATATGGCGCAATTGAATTCAGTCAAGTTCGACAAGGAAGACGCGCGCACACTGGCAGACAATTACAGCAAAATGATTACGCTGAAACCCTGACCTGCCGCATCAGATCAAGGAGCCCAAATAACTTGTCGAGGTCGATGGGTTGCGATCCTCCCCCGGTCGCCGCACCTAGGTACAAAGGGCAACTATACGGGCTGATGCCACCACAATAAGATTTTGCGGCGGTAGCTTGAATTTGCAGAACATGCGACTTGCCCGGGTTCCGCTTGAATGGATCGGAAAGGGAGACGAACATGTCTAAAAGTCTGGCAATCACAACAGCGCTATTGATGATTACAACCAGCCCTGCAGCGTTTGCGTTGGAAGTGACACCACAAAAAACCACCGGGGTTCAAAAAGAATATTCGCCCCATGTGAATGAGAGCTTCCCGCAACAGGTTTTTTGGGGCGACACTCATGTGCACACGACCTATTCTCCCGACGCAGGAATGTTGAAAAATTTCAATCTTGGTCCTGCAGAAGCCTACCAGATGGCCCGCGGCGAGCAGGTTACGGCAAATAACGGAATGCAGGCCAAACTGGTCAGACCGCTGGATTTCCTTGTCGTATCGGACCACTCGGAATATATGGGACTTATCCCTGAAATCCGTGGAGGCAACCCGGAAATTCTCAAAGACCCAGTCGGCAAACAATGGTCCGATTGGTACAACGAAGGTGAAGAGGGACAATACAAGGTCTTTTTGAACTTCGCTGAAGATCTCAGCAATAACAATGGTCGAATCAAGTTCGACAAAATTGCCCGGTCCACCTGGGATTTCATGACCGAGACCGCAGACCAGTACAATGATCCCGGCAATTTCACTGCCTTTATCGGGTATGAGTGGACCTCGACCCCCAAGGGGGACAACATGCACAGGGTGGTCATCTTCAAGGATGATGCTGAAAAGGCAAACAGGGTGGTCCCGTTTTCGTCTTTTGACAGCGCGGACCCCGAAGACCTCTGGAAATATCTGGCCAATTACGAAGACCAAACCGGTGGCCGGGTCATGGCCATCCCGCATAATGGCAACGTCTCCAACGGTGCCATGTTCGACACGGAGACCCGCAGTGGAAATCCGATCAACGCCGACTACGCGAAGATGAGAATGCGATTTGAGCGCCTGCATGAAATGACCCAGATGAAAGGTGACAGTGAGACCCATCCAGTGCTCTCACCCAATGACGAATTTGCCGATTACGGAACCTGGGACAAGGCCAACCTCACTGGCGAGGCCTCCCCGACCAAAGAAGACCTGCCCGGCAGTTATGCCCGTTCAGCCTTGAAGCGCGGCATGGAGATTGAAGCCAAAGTTGGTGCGAACCCTTATAAGCACGGCTTTATTGGATCTACCGACAGCCACACTTCGCTTGCGACGGCCGGAGAGATGAATTTCTTCGGAAAAGCCTCGATTGCCGAACCCTATGCCGGTCGTTGGGACCATGTGCTCATCAAGAGTCAAACTGATGACAGCCTGACAACATACAATTATGAGACACTGGCTTCCGGACTTGCCGCCGTCTGGGCCAGGGAGAACACACGCGAATCCCTGTTTGATGCCATGGAACGCCGGGAGACCTACGCCACAACCGGCCCCCGCATGACTGTGCGTAATTTCTGCGGCTTTGGATTTCAATCTGGCGACGTACACCGCGCGGACTTTGCTCGTCATGGTTACGAGACAGGTGCCCCGATGGGTGGCGAGCTTACAGGTGCCGCTGATACCAAGGCCCCAACTTGCGTGATAAGAGCCCTGCGCGACCCGGATGGAGCAAATCTCGACCGGTTGCAGATCGTCAAGGGGTGGCTCAATCCTGATGGCACCACCAGCGAGCAGGTATACAATGTGACGGTGTCTGACGGTCGTGAAATCAAGGCTGACGGGTCGGTCGACCCGGTGGGCAATACCGTGGATCTGTCGGTCCCTACATATACCAACACAATCGGTGATTCCCTGTTGTTCGGTGAATGGACCGACCCGGACTTTGATCCGGCCAAGCCGTCGTTCTACTATGTACGTGTTTTGGAAATTCCTACCCCGACCTGGGCGGCCAAAGATGCAGTATTCTTCAATGTTAAGATGCCAAAGGAAGTTCCGATGATGCATCAGGAGCGGGCCTACACGTCTCCCATCTGGTATATGCCAAACGGCTGATCAAACAGCGCGCTGGCTGGCAATTGATGTGACTATTGAGAAGCGAACCTCCGTCTCGCTTACTCCAGTGTAATGGCACCGGTTGCCTGATTTATGCGGACACGAATTTCGCCTTTGTTGGAACGAATACCGTCAACATAACGTTCAACCGGCACCGTCAAAAGCAGACCGCGCCCAGCGTCATAGGATGACTTGGTCCGTTTCAGATCGACCGACTGAAACCCCGTCCATTCCGCCCCGTCTGATATGGTCACACATTGGCGAAACCCCAGTTCATTATTGGGATCCAGAGCCAAAATGGCCAGGTGGAAGGAACAGCAGGCTGGCTCACCGGTATCCAGTTCCACGACGCGGATTTTTCCATTGGCAAAGGTCCGGGTTGACGAGGACCACGGTTCGACGATGGAATCCAACCGGGCCGGACCACCGCATTCCAGCACGACTTCCTGGGCTGCAACCGAACTGGCTGTGAGGAACATGGACGCTGTCAAAGACAGGAGAAAAGCTTTCATGGAAATATTGCCCACCCGTTGCGTGTCTTGATCGTGCAACCATAGTGCGCCAAAGCTGTTTCCATGACAATCAAAGCTATCCTTTTTGATAAAGACGGAACACTCATCGATTTCGATGCAACCTTCGCGCCTGCAACGGCCAAGGTACTCACTGCCCTGGCCGGGGGCGATAAAGTCAAACGAGCAGACATGGCAGATGCAGTGGACTTCGATCTGGAAGATGCAACCATACGACCTGGATCGGTTTTGATCGCCGGGAGTTTGCATAATATTTCGACCTGCCTGCTGCCCTTCGCAGACTCGCAAAACCTCGAAGAACTCAACGACCAGGTGGACAGGCTCTATGTGAAATACTCGCTTGAAAGCCTTGAACCGTTCCCGTTTCTCAGCACCACTTTGATCGAACTGCAGAACTTGGGCCTGACATTGGGCATTGCCACAAATGATTCAGAATCTGCTGCTATTGCCCATATGGACAGGCTCGATCAGACGCGCAGATTCACCTACATCGCCGGTTTTGACAGCGGTTACGGAGAAAAGCCCGGCCCCGGCATGGTCCGTGGTTTCGCCGATGCCTTGCAGCTTCACGTCTCCCAAACAGCAATGGTGGGTGACTCTCCTCATGACTGCAACGCCGGGCGACAGGCCGGTGCCGTGGTGGTGGCGGTTACAAGCGGCGGGTCAACAGCAAAAGATCTGCGCCCGCTCTGCGACCATCTGATTGAGGACATCAGCCACCTGCCCGAATTGATTGCAAGACTCAACGCTCAGTAGAGCGTTCTGGCCTGTCGTTCGTGCAATTTTGCATCATAGTCTTCAGCATCGAATTCCTGCATGACAGACTGAACAAGCCGTCCGGCAGACGGCAGGTTTTTGGGGTCGACCTGTGCAGACACATCCCAGAGCGCAGCCCGTTTCAACGCCCTTGCACATTGGAAATACATTGTATCAATCTTCACGATCACGGCTGTTACCGGGCGCCTGCCCTTCACCTCAAACCGCTCAAGGAGGTCGCCATCCGTCGTCAGATGGGCCGTGCCATTGATGCGCAAGGTTTCGTTCCAACCCGGAATGAGAAACAACAATGCAACCCGTGGATCGACCACGATGTTGCGCAATGTATCGAGCCGGTTGTTGCCGCGCCTGTCGGGAAAGGCGACTGTGCATTCATCCAGAATTTTTACGAATCCCGGACCGTCCCCCCGGGGCGAACAATCCATGCCTTCCGGGCCAATGCTGGCAATTGCAAAGAACGGAGCGGCCTCGATCAGTTGGCGATATTCCGCGTTAATGCACGGCGTCTCTTTCCTGAGGGTCGCCTCCGCCAGGCCGCCGGAATAAAGCGCCTCAAGCTGCTCAATTGTTTCAACCTTGTTGGTCATAAAACTCTCCTTCCCCCGCACTATGCCCGTTCTGCCCAAGTTAGCGACACCCGAATTCTGCCCTCTTACTCCTTGTTGCAGGGGCCGGTTGTGTCAAGGACGGATTGAAGATCACCATGCGCCAGAGCCTCGTCGACGAAGCCCTTGCGCTCTTCACTCATCTGCGCTTCCAGATGCCCGGTGCTCCAGTCAAAATTCCGCTCCCCACTGATCTGGAGAATCTTGCGCATGAAGTATTCCACATCCGCATTGAGCTGAATGTGACGCTCGTATTGGTGCGGCAAAACGAAACTGTGGAACGCATCCGGAGAGCCAAAACGGGCGAAATCCAGCAACTCGTCGATCAATGCAACGGCCCTTTTCTCAACAGACGATTCAGGGTTGCGGGAATATTGACCACAGAAGACAAGATCGGACTCATAGTCGAGCAGCTCCAGGTCCATCAATTGATCGGTCGGAACAAGAGCAGCGCAAAACGCAGTGAGTCTGCTTGGTTCATTGATCATCTGCGAAGAATTGTGGACGAGATGGTAACGCCATTGTCGCCACCGCCATGTGCGATTGCCGACCGCCGCGAAGTCTGGATAAAGCCTGTTGTAGTATCGAAATTCATAAGTCAGAGCCGCAACGCAATACTCTCCATGTTCCTGCCCGCTGATCGCCAACATGATGGCCTCGGCACTCTCCTTCCAATCCCGGTGGATACTATGCAGGTGCGGATGTTGCCGAAACGACCATTCAAATTCATCTGCAATTGTAATTTTATTTGTATTTGTAATTTTCAATGCAAATAATAAAAATGCAAAAATTTTAAAAACATTTCTTATATATAAATATTAAGTCACTCGATTATTTATTTTTTTGTTTGCAAAAAAATTAAATAATAATAAATTATTTTTTAATTATTAAAATAAATGGATAATTGGATTTATTTCTTGAAACTTAAACGACATGCAGCAGAATTGTTTTTTATTGAGGGGTCAGAATGAAAGAAACACCAAAATATTGGAGACGGCAGAACCCAGATTGTTGTCAAACGAAATATGCGAAGCCCAGCGGTGTGTGCGAAGAGTTTAAGGTCATAAAAGGGCAGCGGTGGAAGTTTGACGAAGCACATCAAGAAAGAGACGAATGGGCTGGACCGGTAACGGGTGAAGGCTTCGAAATTGAATTGAAATACAAATTTCCTCACGATCTTCTCATTGCCGATCCGAAACTCACAATCTTTCAAATTCATTCTTACGTCTCAGACAAGTGCACCCAAGATTGGCAGACGGGTAAACCACTTCTCATGGTCAATTTTCGCAGGTATGATTCCGCAATCGATGGAGGTGTTGGTCTCCACGATAAGCATGTTTTCATGGAGGCATGGTTCAGAAATCCACTTGATCATAAAGATGAAAAAAACAAGCAAGACTGGAAGCCCGCCATTATCCAAAACCGAAATTGTGGTGTGGTGGCAGGGCTAAAGGAGCTTTCTCTCAAGTGCGAAGTATGCCGTGAGGAGTAGGGGACAAAAGTGACACTTACTCTGTCTGGAGATTTAACTGCAAAAAAAGAGTTCGAACTAAACTTGGGGTGCGATACCCAGCCTGCAATTGAGCTTTACCCCAAGTTTGGCGTGTACAGATCTGATGAGGAGGCCAGAAGAAATTATATAGAGGGATTTCTGAATGGTTTTCGGCCCGACCAGAATGTCAAAATAAAGCTTGTTTGCTGTAAATTTTGTGAAGATTCCTTACAGAACAAATCTGTTGGGAAAGGAAAAACTCCGGGAAACTAATCAATTCAACCTTTCAGGAAGTTCATAGAATAGCCTCCGGCATGGGGCCTAAAAAAGGAAGGTGGGTGCCGGGCCTGAATTACATGGCCCCGCTCCAAAACAAATTGTAAGCCGCCACTGCCCCCCAAAAGCCACCTATACTGTTGTTTATTTTGTCCGGGTGGCCAAGGCCCACGCTTCGCTTCCCCTGCTGCACCGCTTCACCACTCGCATATTCCTGCACTTCCCCTGCCCTGTCTTCCCCGCTAGTGTTGACACAGAGCCTGCGACACTCGTGGGCTTCGGGGCGTCGTTGCCTCTCCCAGTGCGGTTGGCATCAACCGCGATGATGCCTCCTCAACCTTCGGGTCGGGGAGGCTTTGGCGCATGTTCAGGACACCCCTCGGGGAGGTCTAAAGGCCATTGCGGTCGTCACTGGGCGATCAACGAACTCCCCGGCTGCCAGGGTTCTGGCAGCCGTTTTCTTTTTGAAAACCGAGGGATATACCATGGATACAGACTACAATTTCTGGCGCGACCTGTTCGACACCTACCAGTCGCTTTCACAAACCCTGCAAATTCTCTGGCTCATCGTGCCACTTGCTTTCCTGCTGGCTCTGTTCGCCCTGCCCTGCTGGACCTTGCGGCAGAGGCAGGAGCGGGAAGGAAGGCGAGGACAACAGCGCGGACAGCCATCGGTGAGCCGCCATGTGCGAATTCAGGTCCTACAGTGCGACGACCAATTTGAGGACTGGCAGGCATCCCACCCTTGCGACTTCATCCAACCCGCAATCCCGTCTACTGGCGAACTGGAGCGGGCAGAATCCGTTTTGAAAGGCTTGCTCAAGCATGGGCAATCTGACTGTCGGCCTGAACGACACGACTGACCAAATCAGCCGCTGCGTCATGGGCCGGACCGGATCTGACCCGGAGGACCTCGCTCGCCACCCGTCGCTGGCAGTTCACCGCTCGTCGCAAGGATTGGCCGTGCTGCAATTCAACTCACCGCCTCGCCGCTCGCTGCCGCTACATGTTTGGATAGACGGGGCCTTCGCCGCCTTGTGGGGGGACCCAGTTGATGTTCTGGTTGGGGTCCTTGATGTCACATGTTTTGCAGTGCACGCAGTTTTGGGCATTGATGACGTATTCTGCATCCTTGTCGCCGGGCTGGGCGGGGTCGCCCTTTGCATCCACCCACTCATAAACACCCACCGGGCAATAGCGTCGCGAAAGACCGGCATAAACATCCAGTTCGGACGATTTCTGCAGCGCAGGATCCAGCAAATGCAGGTGTTTGGGCTGATCTTCAGCGTGGTTGGTGTTGGACAAAAAGACCGATGAGGAGCGATCGAAGGTCAGCTTACCATCGGGGCGCGGATAATCGAGCGGCTTATGCTGTGAAGCCGGTTCGGTAGCCTGATAGTCGGCCTTTTGATGGACCATCGTGCCAAAGGGCGACCAGCCGCCAAAAAGCGAGGTGCACCACATATCGAGACCGGAAACCAGGGTGCCGAGCACGGAGCCGAATTTCGTCACCAGCGGTTTGACATTGCGCACGGGTTTGAGGTCCTTGCCAACATCGCTGTTGCGCCATGCGTCTTCATAGGTAGCCAGTTCGTCGTTGGCCCGGCCTGCGGCAAGGGCCTCGGCCACATGTTCAGCTGCCAGCATGCCGGAGAGCATGGCGTTGTGGCTGCCCTTGATGCGCGGCACATTGACGAAACCGGCAGAGCAGCCCATCAGCGCACCACCGGGAAAAGACAGGCGCGGTACAGACTGCCAGCCACCCTGGGTAATTGCGCGGGCGCCATAGGCGATACGTTTGCCGCCTTCCAGCAGCGGCGCAACGGATGTGTGGGTTTTGAACTTCTGGAACTCTTCGAAAGGTGACAGGTACGGGTTCTTGTAGCCCAGCGCGACCACATAACCAACATAAACCTGATTGTCTTCAATGTGATAGATAAACGACCCACCATCCTGATTGTTTTGCAATGGCCAGCCCAGCGTGTGCATGACCGTGCCTTCGCTGTGCTTGTCGGGGTCGATTTCCCAAAGTTCCTTAAAGCCCAGCCCATATTTTTGCGGGCTTGCACCTTCGTCGAGGCCAAATTTGGCAATCAGGCTTTTGGCGAGCGAACCGCGTGCGCCCTCCCCGATCAGCACATATTTGCCATGCAGTTCCACACCGCGCTCAAAATTCGGGCCGGGCGTGCCGTCAGCCTGCACACCCATGTCGCCGGTGGCAACGCCGATCACCGCGCCATCGTCATTGTAGATTACTTCACTGGCTGCGAAACCGGGAAATACCTCGACGCCCAGCGCTTCGGCCTTTTCCGCCATCCAGCGGCAGACATTACCCAGCGAGACAATGTAGTTGCCATGATTGTTCATCAGTCCGGGCATGGCCCATGTGGGCAGCGGCAGCTTGCCAGCCGGGCCCATAAGATAAAACTTGTCCTTGCGCACGGGCACCTTGAACGGATGGTCACTTTCCTCACGCCAGTCGGGAAACAGCCGGTCGACGGCAATGGGGTCAACCACTGCGCCGGAGAGAATATGTGCACCAATCTCGGCCCCTTTTTCGAGCACCACGACATTGACGTCCGGGTCGATCTGTTTGAGGCGAATGGCAGCCGCCAGCCCGGAAGGCCCGCCGCCAACAATCACCACGTCAAATTCCATGCTTTCGCGCGGTTCCAGTTCTTCACTCATGCCAAGCTCCCTTGCGTCAATCCGGCCCGTGCCAGACGCCATAAACACTGCAAAAGCCGTTTAAACCAATGGGTGCAGGCAGGCAAATGTTTTGGGGGGTGGGGAACCTGTTCACTACATTTGTAGGTTCGATATAAGGTTTCGCAACGACGACAATTGTAAATCAGAGGAACTGTTTTCTTGCCAGCGGACAATGCTCCTTTTGACCAATCGCCCCAACACGAGCTCGATCAACCAATATCTCAATGCGGCTTCCATATTGTCATTGGATTTTCCCCCGTTAACCGAGAATAGATTTCGACACAATATCTGTCTGTCATGCCGGCGATATAGTCACACACAACGCGTCGTTGCCATGAACTCGCGTCAATCGCATTGTAGAGTTCATTCCAATCATCGGGAAGCAGGGCACTGTCTTCCAACAAGGAATCGAATATCTTTCTCAGAATCTCCTCTCCCCTGCGTTCCGCAATTTTCAACCTGGGGGACTTGATGAGCAAATTGAACGCAAAGCGCTTTAGAGATTCAACGCGCTTGAATGTCTCGATCTTCAGCCTGACTATCGATTGGCTAGGTGTCGTTGGATTTTCCAAAAGCTCAACTTCCCTGATGCACTCACCTACTAATTCCGATGTCAATTGCGTTCTATAGTATCCGTTATCGCATGCCTCATCAGACATCGATTTTGCTCGGGTCCCTATGAGAAGTGCAAGCTCTACATACTGAATCGGTTTCTTCATCCTTCTCGACATCTCCTCATCGGTCGACAGTATGTTTTTGAACACGTCAGAGAGAATTTGGTTGACATCATCTAGTTCGAAGTTTCGTTGGCCTTTGGGAATATCCGAATAGTATTTATCGAGGTTCTTTTTCACACCTTGGGCAATTTCGATTTTAAAGTCATCGTCCATCGCCATCATCTGCAACGGTGATAAAAACCCTGCCTTAAAGGAATCTTCAATGTCATAGGTCGAGTAAGCAATGTCGTCAGCAACATCCATGATGTGGCATTCAATAGTCTTGAATTTTTGGTTTTCGTCGCTGCCAACATGGTCTTTTATTTGCTTCAGAATCGACTCTTCGTCCTGATAGATACCCTTTACAGGTTCTTTTTCGTTGTTGGCCCGTTTTCTCATATCTTCTGTCTTGGGAATGACATTGTCGTATTTTACAATTGACGCCAGTGTCCTGTATGAGAGATTCAATCCACATCGAAGGTCCAACTGCTCAGAACTGTTGACGAGTGTGGGCACATTTGAAACGGTGGGAAAATCTTGAGTTTCCTTTTTCTCAAGTTTCGCTAGGATTCTCAGTGTTTGTGCATTTCCTTCGAATCCACCATCAGAAATCATGAGTTTATCAAGCACCTTTTCACCATTATGGCCAAAAGGTGGGTGTCCAATATCATGAGCCAATCCGGCGAATTCGACCAAGTCCAGATCGATATTCATGGTTTTGTTCTTCAGAAACGGCTCAGTTGCATTGAGCCGAATTGCTATCGACTTTGCGATTTGTGCAACTTCCTGAGAATGCGTCAGCCGATTTCTGAAAAAATCGCTTTCATGGGCGGGGAAGAGTTGTGTTTTTCCCTGCAACCTCCGATAGGCCGGGCAATGTATTAAGCGTGCGTAATCTCGTCTGGCCGGAGTTCTGTAACTTTCGCTCTTTATTGCCGAATTGGCTGAGGGAATTACTATCCTGTCCCAATCAGATTTCTTATACAGCTTCTTCCTTTGGCTTTTCATTGGCCACGCTCAATCCCTCATCAACCTCAGGACTATCAGATTGAACAATAGTATCGCCAATTGCAATATATGTGGGCCCTTTACCTTCAACTTTCACCCGATGTATTGAAGCAATTTTTTTCGCACCAACTTCTCTGGCTCCCAATAGTGCCCTGGAGTGTTTCATTAAGGTTTGTGCTGCCATGGATGAGGCCCTCAATTTTCAATTCCGAATCAATCAGGAATTTCAGTTCGTTATATTAGATAGAGTATTTTGTCAAAAATTTAATTTTTCAATATTGACATGCATAATAATCAAAAAAATTTGTTCAATCCTCCCCCCTCATAATCCCGCACTTCCCCTGCTATCCCATCCCAGCTAGTGTTGACGCAGAGCCTGCGACACTCGTGGGCTTCGGGGTGTAGTAGCCTCGTCACTGGCGGTCGGTGTTGACCGCAACGACACCTCCTCAACCTTCGGGTCGGGGAGGCTTTGGCGTATGTTCAGGGACCTTGCCTTCGGGTTGGGACCTAAAGGCTTGAGCGGCTGTACCAGTGACGGTCTACTAACTCCCCGGCTGCCAGGGTTCTGGCAGCCGTTTTCTTTTTGAAAACCGAGGGACAGACCATGAACTCTGACTACAATATCTGGCGCGATCTGCTCGACACCTACCAATCACTTTCACAAACCCTGCAAATCCTTTGGCTCATCGTGCCGCCAATCTTCGTGCTGGCCCTGCTCACCCTGCCCGGCTGGTCCTTCCAGCAGTGGCGGCGGCGGCGGCGAGAGCGGCGGCGAAGGTGGCGGCGAGAGTCGCAGCGACGATCGTGGCAGTGGCCAACCTCAGCGAGCGCTGCAACTGCGAATTTTGGCGACGCGGCACACCAATCAATTGGTGCAATGCGCGAAGTTCACGCTTCCGACGTCACCCAATCCGCAACCACCGGCTCTGAGGAGATTGAACATAAAGAGATTATTCCTCACAGATCGCTCAATTATGAGCGATAAACCTGAATGACTATCGGGACAGACCTGAGCCAATACTTGCCGGGACTGTGGAGAGTGCCTGCTTTCCGTTTGCTACTATCCATCATCACGGATTCGCAAATATCAGGGCTAACGGCACCGCCTCGCCTTCCCGCCTGTTCGCCTTCTCGCCGTCCCGACACTACCCGCCGCACTCCACCACTCGTTTACGTGAAGGACAAATGGCGGACGCGTACCAAGGCTCTGTCTCGCACTCGCCGTCCACCGCTCGCCGCCGCCGCTAACCGATCTTTTTCAGGACCGCTGTGCCAGTGGCGAGGAGGTTGTTTTTTCCGTCGTAAACCTTGCCTTCGGTGTAGATGATGGAGCGGCCTGCGCGGGTGACGCGGGCAACAGCGTGGATGTTTTTGTCTTTGGGAGCAAACAGATAATTGGTGTTCAACGACAATGTGACTACCAGCTGGCTGCCATCGTCGGACAGGGCGCGACTGGCGGCAAAGCCGCATGCACTGTCCAGCAGAATGGCGTGAATGCCGCCATGCAGGCTGTCATGGCGGTTGGTGTGGCGTTCATCCATGACCATGTGGGTTTCACATCGGTCGGCATAAAGGCGGTTTTCATAGCCAAGATTTCGTTGCAGACCGGTTTCGCCAGCTATTATGCGTTCGGGGTGCTCGTTCACGCTGCGGCACCCAGTTTGATGATGCGCTCCAGATGATGATCCTCATCACCAAACAGATGATCGATCATGATGATGCGTATGGAATAGTGGCCTGCCGCATATTCCCATGTCATGGCAATGCCACCATGCATCTGGATGGCTTCTTCCGCGATCTTACGACCCGAACGTCCTACCAGATTCTTCATCGCTGAAATCTGCCAGTCACGATCCTCAGCATCCAGATGACCAGCCGCATTGATAACGGCGGAGCGGATTTGCTCACGCTCGGTCATCATGTCGGCCATGCGATGCTGCAGAGCCTGAAATTTGCCTATCGGTACGCCGAACTGTTTGCGTGTTTTCAAATATTCGAGGGTCATGTCGATGGCCACATCGATTGCACCCAGAGCTTCTGCACAGACGGCAAGAGTTCCGACAGCATTGACCTTTTCAATGGTTGAGTACGCTTCACCTTCATCACCAATCAGTGCGTCAGCTGGAACCTTGACCTTGTCCAGCGCGATCTCAGCCGCGCGATAGCCGTCAATCGTTGGATATCCGCGTACATGAACACCATCGGCATTTGCGGATACGAGAAACAGGGAAAGGCCAGAACTATCACTGGAGGTTCCGGTAGTCCGGGCTGACACCACAAGCTGGTCGGCCGTATCACCGGAGATCACGACAGCCTTGTTGCCATTAATCTCATATCCACCATCGGATGGCTTTGCCGTGGTGTCCACATGGGCCAGATCATAGCGGCTGGCGGGTTCACCATGGGCGAAGGCGAAAAGGCCTGCTCCGCTGATAATCTCTTCAACCGCCTGTTCATGCCCGCTGGCTGCGGCCAATGCCGTTCCGGCCAACAGGTTGCCAAGGAAGGGTTCAACAACAAGGCCACGTCCCAACTGTTCAAATACGATGGCGACGTCAAAACCAGAACCGCCAAATCCACCGGCGGCTTCTTCAAACAGGGCACCAATAACCCCGAGTTCTGCCAATTGCGCCCAGGTGTCTGCGCTAAATCCGGCTTCGGAAGCCGCATTGGCGTGGCGGGTTTCGATGTCATATTCATCACGCACAAAACGGCCGACCATGTCGGCCAGCATCTGGCGCTCATCGGTGTGCTGAAAATCCATTGTGATCAGAGCCCCATCATCATCTTGGAAATAATATTGCGCTGGATCTCGTTAGAGCCACCGTAGATGCTGGTCTTGCGGTGATTGAAATAATCAGCGGCAACCGGATTGGCATAGTCGGGACCTATGGGTTCTTCATTATAGCCAATGTCTAGAGCTTCCGAGACAAAGGGCATGGCATAAGGGCCAAGGGCGCGGCGGGTCAGATCGTTAATCGACTGCCGCAGAACTGTTCCCTTGATCTTGAGCATGGAGACTTCCGGCCCCGGAGGTGCACCTGATGCGGCAGCCTGCATGACGCGCATATTGGTTGTGCGCATGGCCGAGAGGTCGACTTCGATTTCCGCCAATCGCCGGGCAAACATCGGGTCCTGAGCAAGCGGCTTGCCGTCCTTCTTCTGGTCACGGGCGATATGTTTCAGGTGATCTATGCTTGCCAGCGCATCGCCAACGCCGGCAATCCCGGACCGTTCATGGACCAGCAGGAATTTGGCATAGGTCCAACCCTTGTTTTCCTCACCTACAAGATTCTCCACCGGCACTTTGACATTGGTGAACCAGACTTCGTTCACCTCATGGGTGCCTTCAAGAAGAATGATTGGGCGTACTTCAACTCCGGGCGACTTCATGTCGACCAGAATGAAGGATATGCCCTCCTGGGGCTTGCCTTCCTTTGAGGTGCGCACGAGGCAGAAAATCCAGTCTGCATGCTGACCAAGGGTCGTCCAAGTCTTCTGGCCGTTGAGTATATAATGGTCGCCCTCACGTACTGCTGACATCTTCAGAGAGGCCAGATCAGAACCAGATCCGGGTTCCGAATAGCCCTGACACCACCAATTGGTACCGTCCACAATGCGCGGCAGGTGATAGTCCTGCTGCTCGCTGGAACCAAAGGCCATCAACACCGGAGCCAGCATATTCAAACCGAATGGAACCACACGCGGGGCACCTGCTGCGTTGGCCTCCACATCAAAAATATCGCGTTCAATGGCGTTCCATCCCTTGCCACCGAATTCTTTGGGCCAATGGGCATTCAGGTAACCGTCTGCATTGAGAATGGCATGCCAGTTCTCAAGATCCTGCTTGCTCAAACGCTTGCCGGACTTCACCTTATTGTTCAATTGGTGGGGCAGCTTCTCTTTAAAGAAAGTGCGGACTTCCTGCTGAAAGGCCTGTTCGTCGGCCGTGTAGTTAAGATCCATTTCTGCCTCCTCAAGAGTATGAATTACATTGCGCTTGTGCCGCCATCCAACGCCACAGCCTGACCTGTCATGAAAGAATTGCGCGGATCGCATATCCATAACATCGATTGGGTGATTTCTTCCGGTTCGGCCAACCGTCGCATGGGAATGCCACGCGTCAGGTGATCTTCCGCCTGCTTGTCTCCGTCCGCCCCGGCCAGCAATCCATCCTCAACCATGGGCGTGCGGGCAAAGGCCGGGCACAGCGCATTGATGCGGATACCGCGTCGTGCATATTCCAGCGCCGCAGATTTGGTCAGCCCCACAACACCGTGTTTAGCTGCTGCATACATCGATAAGGTGGGCGCACCGCCAATACCAGCAAGTGAAGCAATATTGAGAATGCTGGACCTTCGGCCTTCGCTTTCAAATGCGTCCTGCATGGGTGGTATTTGGTGCTTCATGCCGTAAAAGACCCCCATCAGGTCCACTGCAATCGTCATACGGGCTTCAGCCGAATCCACTTCAGCCGTTTTGGCTGGTTCATGGCTGATCCCGGCATTGTTTATAGCTATATCGAGGCGCCCGAATTCCCGCATCGCCATATCTACGGTTTTCTGACAATGCTCTTCATCTGCCACGCTTCCGTCCAATGTAGCCACCTGATAGCCATCGGCTTTCAGACTTTTGGCATGGTCGGCCAGCCCTGCTTCATTGAAATCGCTCAACACCAGATTGGCACCCCGTTCGGCGAACAGACGCGAGGCAGATCGGCCAAAGCCCCCTGCTCCACCGGTGATCAATACAGTTTGCCCTTCGAATATCCTGTCGAACATGATCATCCGTTCTTTTCGATTTCTGCAACTGCAGCCTTGGCCAGAAGCGGAATGGCAACCGACATTTCCATTGCACGCTTAGGGTTGGAGGCATTGCCATCCAGCGCTCGCTTGTAGACACCCTGCAGGATGCCTGCGAGCTTGAAAAAACAAAAGGCCATGTAGAACGACCAGTTGGGAATATTGGATATACCACGCCTTTCACAATAACGGGCGACATATTCCTCCTCT
>JBPCWM010000077.1:0-5171 GCA_051009515.1 Rhizobiaceae bacterium
TCCGTGAATATCACCGATTGCATAGACTCTGGATTTCTTGGCGATGCGGGAGTGCCCCAACGCGACGGTTTTTGAATCAGTCATCAACCACAATTATATGTAGAGAACGGGGGCCGTGGGCGCCCAGCAGAATTTTTTGTTCAATATCCCCAGATCGTGACGGTCCAGTGACCATATTGACCGTTCGCGGCATTCGCCCTTTGCCGAACGCTTGCCGTATACGCCCAAGTGCAGATTCGTAATCCCCTTCTATGTCGGCAGACCGGACTACAATAATGTGATTTTCCGGAAGGAAATTCAAAGTCGTAGGATTGTCAGCACCAGAAATCAGAACCAGCGTACCGGTTTCAGCAATGGCGGAGTTGGCGTGAGACAATCCAACCTCGTCACTGCCATCGGTGGGGCCGGTTTCACATGTCAGACCGGGAGCTGTGCTCCAGTCCAGCATTGCCAGGCGTTCATCGCTTCCCATGCGCAAGGCCTGGGGCAGGTTTTTTTGGCGAAGATAGGTTGCAATTTCGCCGGGTATCAGGTCGGCAGATGCGAGGCGAGACACGGTTGATTGCACAGCGATTGCCTTGCTGCAAAAAAGCTCCACCTTTTCGCTGTGGCCGATATTGCCGCGTTCGGGAATGATCCCGAGCGGTGCCTTGCTCAGTCGGTTGGCCACATTGGCACGGCGTTCCGTATCCGTCTTGCCTCCGGCAATCTGCGAATTGATTTTGCTTAGTATGGCTTCGCGAGGAGTCACCTGGTTGCCTCTTTACGGTTTTTCCATTGCTGCTGAAATGTGGTGCCCTCTGGCGCCGGGAGGTCACGATATTTCGTCCATCCACTTGCGAGGGGCAGGCTGGACAGGCGCTGTTTCCTTCCCGCCAGAAGCGACAGGCAGCGGACTGCTATCTGGGCAAAACGGGCATAGAGTTGTGGTCGTCTGGCCAACCATGTCCACAGGCTAAGACCCCAGCGCTGGGTAGCCGGATTGAGGCCTCGTTCAAACTCCCGCTCCCGCCAGTGGCGCATCATTTTTGGCAGTGGAATGCGCATCGGGCACACACTTTCGCAGCGGCCGCAAAATGTAGAGGCATTGGGCAGATTTCCGCCTTTCTCCACTCCTTCCAGAGATGGGGTCAATACGGCCCCCATGGGTCCGGGATAAACCCAGCCATAGGCGTGTCCGCCAACGGCGTGATAGACCGGGCAATGATTCATACAAGCCCCACATCGGATACAGCGGAGCATATCCTGGAATTCGGTGCCGATCATGTTGCTGCGGCCATTGTCCAGCAATATGACGTGATATTCTTGCGGTCCGTCCACATCCGTGGCGCGGCGGGGACCGGTTGAAAATGTCGTATAGACCGACATTTCCTGACCGGTTGCCGAACGCGCCAATACCCTCAGAATTTGACTGACGTCTTCAAGTGTAGGGGTCACTTTTTCCAGACTGGCCAACACGATATGCACTTTGGGTAGGGTTTGGGTAAGATCGCCATTGCCTTCATTGGTGACGATGACGGATGTACCAGTTTCCGCCACAAGGAAGTTTGCTCCGGTGATGCCAACATCTGCATCGATGAACTTTTGGCGCAATACCGTTCGGGCTTCGTCAAGAAGCGTTTCATGTTGTTCGAGATTACGTTCAGCGTCCAGATGGGTGTGTTGTGCACGAAAATCAGCCTCGATCTGGTCCTTCAGCACGTGGACGGCCGGTGCAATGATGTGGCTGGGTGCTTCTCCTCGCAACTGAATAATATATTCCCCGAGATCTGTTTCAACCGGTGTGATGCCCTGTTGCTCCAGATAGTCGTTGATCCCGATTTCCTCGGAAATCATCGATTTGCCCTTGGTGACTGTTTGAGCGCCTGCCTTACGGCAGATGTTCAAGACTATTTCGCGTGCATCCTGAGCAGTTTGTGCCCAGTGGACGTGTCCACCCGCTTCTTCGACCTTGGCGCTATAGGCCTCCAGATATAGATCCAGATGGGCCAATGTATGATTTTTGATATCGCGCGCATTGTCGCGCAAAGCCTCAAATTCTGGCAATGCGTCCGCAACTGTCTGACGTTTTTCGATAAAACCGACCTGAACATGGCCCATGGCTCTTTGCAGATTTTCATCACCAAGGGCGTGCGCCGCATTGGATTTGAATTGCGGAGTCGTGTTCTTCACCTGGAATCTCCAATTGCCGGCCCGTCCAGGCGCCCAGCCAGGAGTTCGGCAATATGGCGAACTTGAATGGTCTTGCCTTCCCTGTGCAGCTTTCCTGCCATGTTCAACAGACAGCCCAGATCACCCGCCAGCAACATATCGGCTTCACTTGTTGCAATATTCTGGGTTTTCTTTTCAACAATAGCGTTGGATATGTCCGAGTATTTTACACAAAACGTTCCACCAAAACCGCAACAGACATCCGGGTCTTTCATTTCGCAAAGTTGCACGCCTTTCACCATGCCCAGCAATTTACGGGGCTGGCGGGCGATACCGAGCTCTCTCAGCCCGGAACAGGAATCGTGGTAGGTGACTGTTCCCGCGTAGCTGCTGTTGAGCTCTTGCAAAAAGACAATATCTGTTAGGAAGCTAACGAGCTCAAACACCTTGTCGGAAAATGCATTGGCGCGGTCTTGCCATTTGGGATCACCTTCGAACAGTCCGGGGTAGTGGTGTTTGAGCATAGCTGCGCAGGAACCGGAAGGTGCAACAATAAAATCAAATTTTTCAAATGCCGCAATTGTCTGCTCTGCCAATGCGCGGGTGTCTGCCCGGTCGCCGGAATTATAAGCCGGTTGTCCGCAACATGTTTGTGCAGGGGGAACCGAAACCATGCAACCAGCGTGCTCCAGCAGGTCAACTGCCGAAAAGCCGACTGTGGGGCGAAACAGGTCCACCAGACAGGTTACAAACAGGCCCACATGGGGGCGATTTTCTTTTGGCGCCATATGCTTACATTTTCATTTTGCGGGCTTTTTCCTGCCGCTTTTGCCGGTTTTTTGGCGATCATCACGTTGAGCCAATCTCAGTTCGCTGACTACGCTCCAGTCCACCTTCTGTTCAACCTCGCGGGTTGCCTGCATGATATATTGGATATGGGTTTGTGAGGCAGCCGCAGCGGCTTCCGGATCACCTGCCATAACAGCATTGTAGATGTCCAAATGCTGTTGCAGCAGGGTTTCACGCGTGCCCGGTCCACCATAGATTTTTTCGCGATTATAGAACACATCATCAGATAGCAAACGGTAGCATGAGCGCAAAGTGTGAAGAAGAATAATGTTGTGGGCGCATTCTCCGATTGCGCTGTGAAATTCAACGTCGACGGAGGCTTCGCGCTGCGGGTTGGCCTCTTTATGGGCTGACTGCATATCGTCCATGATCCGTTCGAGCAACTGCCTGTCGGCGTTTGTGGCGCGCCGGGCGGCCATAGAGGCGCTGATGGCTTCCACCTCGTTTCTATACTCCAGATAATCGGACTTTGCCTTTGCGTTTGAACCGATCAACCTGATAACAGGTGCGGCAAACACCGTGCCTATGACATCGGCAACATACGTGCCTCCACCGTGGCGGGCGATCAGAAGTTGCCGTTCTTCCAACGCAGATAAAGCCTCGCGAACAATGGGGCGGGACACGTTGAACGACTTCGATAATTCGCGTTCACCCGGCAGCTTGTCACCGGAACGCAACACGCCTTCCAAGATCAGTGATTCGATTTGGCGCTCTATTTCCCGCGATGTTCTCACCTGTTCAATACGCCGGTAAATCATGCGCGATGCCCCTGTTTCACAGCACGTTTGCTGTGTCAGCTTGCAGGCTACTCTTCAATGTTGTAAGTGGTCAAGAATGTTGTCCACTTTGTGGTTTCGAACTCTACTTTGGGATAACAAGCAATGATTGCGCGTTGCGTTGTGGGGAAAAGTGGGTTGAACTGATTGGTGCAAAAACAATCGTTGACCTGCGCGTTCATCGCTTTCGCGTGGTGCATTTGCATCGAAGTGGACCGACTGGCTGTGATTGCCGGGAGGTTTACACAACTGGATAGTCCAGCAAATTTCCATGGGAGGAAAAATCATATGAAACAAGTATTGCAGAAAGCCGTGATTGCGAGTGCAGCCATGTCGGTCATGGCCGGTGCTGCTTACGCCGATAAAGTCCGGCTGAAGATGGGAGCAACATTTCCATCAAAACTAACCCAGCTTGGTACATTGGGGAAAAACCTCGAAGCTAATGTTGCGGCCATCTCGGGTGGTGATATCCAGTTGAAGTATTTTGAGCCGGGTGCATTGGTTCCAGCGCTGGAATTGTTTGATGCCGTCAAGTCGGGAGCTGTGGACGCTGGTTGGTCAACCTCGGGCTATTGGCAGGGCAAAGAGCCCGCGCTGGCATTGTTCTCGGCGGTTCCTTTTGGGCCTGCCGCCGGTGAATACGCTGCCTGGCTGTTCAACGGTGGCGGCGAGGAAATGTATCAAAAGATTTATGAGCGCAACGGCATCCATGCGATGATTTGTGGCGTGATTGCACCAGAAGCCTCTGGTTGGTTCCGCGAACCGCTGAACTCAATCGATGATCTGAAGGGCAAAAAAATGCGTTTCTTCGGTCTCGGTGCCAAAGTCATGCAGAAGCTTGGTGTTGATACCCAGTTGTTGGCGGCTGCCGATATTTATCCGGCTCTGGAGCGCGGTACGATTGACGCAACTGAGTTTTCCATGCCGGCCATTGACCTCAATCTTGGTTTCTATCAGATCGCCAAGAACTACTATTTCCCCGGCTGGCATCAACAGTCCACCACTTTCGAGTTGATCATCAACAAGGCCAAGTGGGACGCCATGAGCGAGCAGCAGCAGGCCCAGTTGGAAATAGCCTGTAAGGCAAATTACACGATCGGCATGGCCGAGGGCGAGGCTATTCAGGGCAAGGCTCTGGCTGAGCTGAAATCCAAAGGCGTGACCATTCACAAATGGTCCGACGCTGACTTGGACAAGCTGCGTGTAACCTGGTTAGGTCTTGCCGAAGAGATTGCTGCAAGCGATCCTTCGTTCAAGGAGACCTGGGAAAACCTTAAGGCATTCCGTGCGGAATATGCTGTGTGGAAAGAACTTGGTTACCTGAAATAAGTTCATGAAATCGGGGGGGGACACCCTGGGGGGTCTCCACTCCCACCCTCCCCCCCACCTCATACC
>JBPCWM010000078.1:0-3419 GCA_051009515.1 Rhizobiaceae bacterium
GCATTGGACAAAGCCGCCAGTCACTCTGTCCAGTATTGGAAACTAGTACCGAGCGTGGACTCTCTTTTCTACGATCACGATCCTGAGCCTCCCCATTTGAATGGGTCCACCGTTATATTTAGGAAACGGAGGATCAGAGAATGGCAAACAAGCGACCGAAGCCTGAAGAGGTAGTCTCGAGAAAATCCGCCCAAGAAGACTTTGGAGACGGTGCACTCACACTGGATTGGGTTCCGGCGCGTCTGTACGCTGACCCACCTTCCAAAGCGGCGGGACTTGAAAATTCAGATCCCATTCTGGCTTCGCAACTGCTCCCATATTTCGAAAGCGCCAGTAGTGAGGTGAACATAATCTCAGCCTATTTTGTACCCCGCAGTAACGGTGTAAAATGGATGACAGAACTTGAGAAACGAGGTGTCGACGTCAAAGTTGTAACCAATTCATTGGCTTCCAATGACGTTGCACCGGTTTACGCACATTATGCTAAGAAACGTAGGGCGCTATTACGTGGAGGTGTTGAGCTCTACGAATTGCGACCGGATGCTTATCAAGTTCAACGCCGTGGAATCAACTGGGCGCAGTCCCGATCCGGACTTCATTCAAAGGCGTTCGCTATAGATGATCGTTATCTTTTTGTAGGTTCATTCAATTGGGATCCTCGGTCGGTGCACATTAACACTGAAATGGGTATCCTGATCGACTCTCCGGCAGTAGCGGTGCGGACAATGGGCACGTTGGACGACGCGTTGCCAGCTTTCACTTATCACGTGACGTTGGAGAACAACGGTCAACTGGTGTGGAGAACAACAAACGAAGATGGAAAGGTCCTTGAATATTATTCAGAGCCAACGGGCTCGGCCTGGGATCACATCGTCGCGGGATTCTTAAGTATATTGCCAATTGGTTCACAGCTTTAGTGCCGCTGGATCACTCGACGGCTTTCAAAACATTGGGAAGATTGGTGGAATCCGATAAGGTGGCAATGTCGTGAGTGAATTGGTTTTGGGAGCACTGAATGAAAGTTTTGGTCGTTCGAATTGTCGGGGTGGTTTTTCTCCTCGTTTTGGCGGCCTTGGCATTCATATGGCTGCTGCTCGCAGCGCCATTGTTTTCGGAAATGCGCCGCGACCTTGTTGAAAAAGTTCTTTCAGAACAAATCAAACAACCCCTTCTTGTTCAGGATGATGTAAGCGTCACGCTTGGGCTTACGACAAACATCTATGTCGGTGGTGTGGTAATACCGAGCCAGACAATACCGGATACATCTCTGGCAGAACTAAATATGCTGGAACTGGAGCTTGACGTTGTCGCCTTGTCCAATGGCCGTTTGCATTTTGACAATCTCGTGGTGGATGGGCTTCAGGTCAACTTTCTGACTGCCGAAGACGGAACAACAAGTTGGCGAAAGGGACGACCAAATCCGAAACCCTCAGCGGGCGAAACCCAAGAGGCTGAAGAAGGTTCCCACCAAGCCGAAGCATCGAATGAAGATGTGGCCGAGGGCAGCGGAATCCTTGAATTTCTCAGCGACAAGAATGTGAGTTTCACCGACATTGGGTTAACCGTCGATGATAAAATTTCCGGTTTCTCTTTTGTTTTTGATCTTGAGTCACTGCTTCTCGACCAAGCCGATGACAGACAACGAACAACTGTCTCAGGACAGGGGTCTGTGAACGGTCAAAGCTTTGGTATCAAAGGTGACTACCCTCATGGTGCCCCGTTTACGACCCAAGCCAATTTTGGCGAATTGACTGTTCGCTATGACGGTGAGCCGATTGCCGAAGACACTGGCGGCGGTTACCGGGCTGTAATGCAAATGGACACCGGAGAATTCGGTGACTTTCTTGACGTCTTGGGGTTGGAGCGTGTTCTGGAGGGCAATGGTCAGCTTGAGGCAGAGATCATCTCTCAACAAACGCTTGAAATTAAAACATTCTCAACTGTCGTTAATCTGGAAGACGGGCAACAGCTTAGGTCCGAAGGGTCGATTAAAGACCTGTATACTGCGCAAGGCGTTGATCTGATGTTTGACGCGCGCCTTTATCCTGAAGGGCAGACACCAAATCCGGCAAAGACATTCCAAGACCTGAAGTTCACGGCATTTGAGATGCACATGGTTGGATCCCTTGCGTCATTCGAATTTGAAAATCTTCTGTTCCAGACCAATGCATTTGATCAGGGGCTAGAAGTTATTGGGCCTGCATCTATTGAGCGTATCCGCAGAATGCCGGATGGCCGTCTGGCCATGTTGGGAATCAAGCTTCAGGCGGGACCAGTTGATGATCCCATCCTCAAAGCTGAGGGCGAAATTCTTGATATTCTGCAGCTTCAGGATGTCACTTTCGATGGTGTCCTCAACGGGCCTGCAAAGCTGCTGCTACCTGATCTGAGTGAAGACCACGTGGACCAGTTCGGAGGCATTGATGCTGAATTCAGCCTGACCAACACTGGCGGCCCTGTATCGCTTCGCCGATTGCGTGCCACGAGCTATGGTACTGAACTTTGGGACCTGGATATTGATCTTTCGGTCAATGAGTTAAAGGGATTGGCTGGGCTCGACTTCAACTTGGATATGGACATCAATGACGGGGCGACATTCCTGACTGCGCTGGAACTGGAACCAATCGACATTGGCGTTCTGGCCATAAATGCAGACACCGCAAAACAGGGCGACGAATTCAAGGCCTCGGTCGCGTTTGAAGCCGGGTCATCGCAGCTTGCTGCGTCCCTCGGCGCAAGCTTTCCGAAAGGCGCTACTGTCGTTCGCGGCAATGTTTCCAGCGAACGGCTCGATTTCAACGACCTAAAAAACCTGACCGCTGCACTGGACCAACTCCAAGGCCTGGTTGGCGGTGATCAAGGGGAGCCGGGTGACGACGTGCAACCATTGGTGCTGGAACAGGACGCCGATGACAGCGGTGTTCAGCCACTGGTTTTGCCAAAAGAGCAAGGCAAACCAGCCGATCTTTTGAATGTTCAGCGCCTCCTGGAAGAAGCCGACGTCGAAGTGCAAATCGATTTCAAAGAAATAATCGGACAACAAGGTGTGACGTCTGTCTCAAGCGCGTTGGCGGCCAAAGAAGGGAAGGTGAACTTTGGACCGCTCCAAATGGCCTATGGCGGTGGAAACTTCAGTCTGAGCGCCGCAATCGATCTTGTTGACTCACCCGAATGGCTTTCGCTTTCGGGCGCAACATCTGGATGGGAGTTCGGTAAAGTACTTGATGAGCTGGGAATTGGGTTAGACGCCTACGGTCAATTGAGCGGCGCGTTCAATGTCACCGGGAATATCACTTCTGGTAGAACATTCATTAACTCGATGCGCGGTGAAGCCAGTCTTTTAATGTCGAAAGGTTACATTAGCACCAGCCTTCTGGAGCTCGCCGGCCTCGGCATTTTCCCTTGGCTCTTCTCTGAAG
>JBPCWM010000079.1:0-19782 GCA_051009515.1 Rhizobiaceae bacterium
GATGGACGTTGCGCCAAAGCCCTTCGACAGAACAGCATCTTGTGCAATGTCGAGAATATTTGTGCGTGTCTGCGATGGTTTCTTCATAACCGGATTCTCCCCATTTCAGTCTGAAACTGCTGTACCAACGGTACAGCAAAACGAGGTAGTGTAACAAACTTATGCAGAGTCAAATGACTAACTATATGAATTATATGGGATTTAAAAAATCAGAATCTGAACCATGCGTTCAGTATATTTATGTCGGATATCTCTCCAAACTGGTTCTGCAACCGCCAGATATTTTGGAGAATGAAATGTTTGTAAGAGTAGAAAACCTGTTGGCAACCACCAAGCCCTATTTGACCGATGGCGGGCTAGAAACAACCCTGATCTTCAATGAAGGCGTGGATTTGCCCTATTTTGCAGCCTTTACGGAATTGAAGCATGATGCGGGGCGGGCTCGTTTGTGCAATTATTTCAGGCCATACCTTGAGGCCGCACGCGGCCAGAATACCGGATTTGTTCTCGATACTCCTACATGGCGGGCCAATGTCGCCTGGGGTAAAACCATGGGGCTGGACCATGCTGAAATCGCCAAAATTAATGCGGACGCCGTAGGTTTTGCGCATACCATTCGCAACAAATGGGAATCTGATGAACTTCCCATCGTCATAAATGGTGCAGTGGGCCCCGCTGGGGACGGCTACCAGATTGATCGGGAAATGTCTCCGGAGGCAGCACAGGTGGTGCATGGCGTACAAATCAACGCATTTGCCAAAGCAGGCGCTGATATGGTGTCGGCTGTCACCATGACCCATACTGGCGAGGCACTGGGAGTGGTTCGTGCAGCGCAGACTGCCGGTTTACCGGTTGTCATTTCATTCACCGTTGAGACCGATGGCAGGCTTCCTTCAGGCCAGGAGATAGGTCAGGCGATTGAGGAAGTGGACCGTGAGACAGGAAATGCCACTGAATATTTCATGATCAATTGTGCCCATCCAGATCACTTTGAAACCGCGTTGGAATGTGGGGAAACATGGATGACCAGAATTTGCGGTATTCGGGCCAATGCATCAAGGATGAGCCATGCTGAACTGGATGAGGCAGAGGAACTTGATGACGGGAATCCGGGGGAACTGGCTAGCGACTATCAGCGCCTTCAAGACTTGCTGCCTCATTTGAAAGTCCTCGGTGGATGTTGCGGAACGGACCACAGGCATATCTCTGCGGTTGGTCATGCCTGCATTCATCTGCACGCAGCATAGTGGCCCGGCCGATGAAATTCCGGTCCGCAACAATCGAAGATGCCGGACACTTTGTCCGGGTCTTCGAGGAGGCCAGTCACGGCTTGTCCCAATATCTTTGGCAGAAACGGGCGGGCGCGCATGGCGACTCAAAAAAAGTTGCCCGGGACAGTGTGATCAAAAGGATCAGTTCAGCACCGGCTGGCTCGATCTTTGTGATTGAAGTGGATGGGCAGGTTGCCGGTGGGGTTATCACCAATGCAATTGGGGGTGAACCTGAAGAGATTGATGTGCAATGCGATCCCGCTATCGTCCCGCTGATCGAACTGGAAAACAGTGCGCTCAACACGCACTATATCAATGCAGTCGCTGTATTTCAGGGATTTCGAGGGCAAGGTGTTGGCACAGCGCTGCTGCGCGAAGTGGAACGTCGCTTCCCGAATGTCGATCTGAGTCTGATTGTCCTTGATAATAACAAATCCGCCCGCAGGATCTATCAACGAGAAGGCTATGAGGTGAAAGAATCAGCACCCGTTAGCAAAACTGGCTGGAAAACCGATGCGCAGGCGTGCCTACTGATGATTAAGGAGGCCCAGGAGGGCCGCGCTTGAGTGGTGCTCGCTTAGCTTGTAGAACTCGTTTGTTTGGAACTGAGCCGGGTTGTGACGGGTCCGGGATTTCAAGGAGAGTGCACGCATGGCAGAGGCCGAAAGAGTGGGGGAAATGCGGTCGTTTCTCCTCAAAGAATTTGCCCCCATGATCCAGCAACTGGATATTCAACCCAATTCTATTTCAGATGATGGGGCATCATTTGAAGTTCCGGACAATGATTTCATTATGAGAAGTGGAGACATTGTCTGTGGTCAGGCGGTTGCCAGCATTGCCGATACGGTCGGTGTGCTCACTCTTGTTGGCCACAACCCGGAGCGGAGGTTGCTGACTACAATCGATATGACGACCCATTTCATGCGCCCTTTGTCCAAGGGAGGAATACAGATAAAATCTCGCATCCTTTCAAATGGGCGTCGTCTGGCATCCGTGTTTATCGAATTACGCCAGCAGGGAAGTCAGAAACTGGCTGCTTCTTCGACCTGTGCCTATGCCTATCTGGACATCTGAACCGGGCATGGGGGTTAAACGTCGTCGCCGCTGTCGTCGTCGCTTGCCAGAACCTGATGAACTTCGATGATGTTTCCGGCAGGGTCGTGAAAGAAGAGCTGGTGCCATTCCCTGGCAAAGGCGGTTCCATAGTCGGCATATTTTATGTCGTTTTCATCAAGCAGTTTCTTGAAGGCTTCAATGTCGTCGGTTCGAAAGGCAACATGTCCACGCTCAACCGGATTAATGTGGCGCTGGTTGTTCGCTGCAACATCAAAATTCTGTTCAGCAAGGTGCAACTCCAGATTGCCATCGGTGATGAAACTGATCTTGCCATCATAACCAGTGTCACCTGAGGCTTGGGTGCGTGGAAACCGTTGAACCGGGATGGAATCCATCTGCAGGATATTTCGGTAAAATCGATCGAGTCTGTCCACATTACTGGTAACAAAGTTAATGTGGTGAAGTTCAAGTTTCATCTTTCCCCCAATTCTTTCATCTACAGGTATCGAAATAATAATCAGTAAATTCAATATTTTGTACGATATGTTGCTGGACTGTGTGTGATTCTACACAGAGGGTGAGTTAATATTCTTGCATGGTGCACTCATAGAAAACACGGGAGGCAACACAATGTTTATCGTAATCGCAGCTACAGTCACACTGGTTTCAATGTTCGCCCTGCATGTTAAATACAATGCATCATTTTGAGGCGTAAGGCTTCTGATCCGGTTTATATGCATGGCTGGTCCAAGAGTGAACAGGGACCATTCATCCGGTTAAATTCCCAGATGCAGCTTTGGTTTCCAGAAGGGTCGAAATAATTCGATTTTTGGACAACGGTTCATGACAACCTTGAGGCCCGCTTGTTCCGCAATTTCAGCCGCCTCGTAATTGACAACGCCAATTTGTCCCCACAAGACTTTTGCTCCAATTGCTACCGCTTCGTGAGCAATCTCGCTCAGGTCTTCCGGCCGACGGAATACCTCAACCATATCGACGGGCCGGTTAATTGATTGTAGATCGGGATAAACCTTGAGTCCGCGGATTTCTCCCAGACCGGGGCGCGGGTTCACAGGGATCATGTCATAACCGGTTTCATGCAGAACCCGCAGAACTCCATAGCTGAATTTGGTTTTGTCGGGGCTCGCACCCACCATGGCAATGGTTTTTACCGATTTAAGGATTCCCTGAAGATAGTCATCTGAATAAGGTTGGGTGTGATCCATCTCATACATCCTTCGGCGTGGCGATATCGGCCTTGAGTTCGTGGGGTTTCAGCGGGTCGAGAAACGGGTTGCGATAGAGTTTGTCATGGCTCTCGACACCAATTTCTAATGTGATGTCAGACAGCGGGCGGGCAACGCAGAGTATCACGTATCCATCGGCCAGTTGGCGATTGTTGAGTGCGACCTGGCGCCGTTGATCAATCTCACCATCAAGCAGTCGCGCTGCGCAGGTGATGCAACCGCCGTATTTACAACCATAGGGCAAGTCCACTCCCTGGTCGCGCAGCGTGTCCAGCAAAGGTCGCTTGGCGGGCACCTCGTATTGGGCATTATCGCGATTTGCGATCGTGACGATTTTATTGCTCATGTCCAGATATCGCTCGTACAGTCACCACCCGGATAACGGGTTTCATGGCAACGGCTGGGACCATTGGGTTCCTTGCCAAAGTCGACAACGAAGTCCGGGTCAATTTCCATGCCGTCGTTTTCGGTGTCGCAATTGACCATCAACATGCAGCCCCCATTGGTGCGGATTTCCGGGTAAAACTGATTGTCCCAAGTGGAGAACAGGCTGGTCGTGACGTAGAGGCGTTTTCCGTCGAGGCTGAGCTGAATCATCTGCGGCCCGCCAGTCACTCTAACACCGTTGACCTCAGGCGCCTTGCCCAACAGTCCGCCCATCCATACCTGCCCGGTAAGTTTGGGATTGTGCGGATCGGAAATATCATATTGGCGGATGTCACCATGAAGCCAGTTGCACAGATACAGGAACCGGTCATCCATCGACAGAAGGATTACGGAAATCACACCGGGAACAGGGATTGGCCATTCGGGGTGCGGTTCGTTTTCCACATCGATTATTTTTTCCCATTTCCATTCACCATCATCATCCTTCCACCAGTGGATGATGTTGGCTGAAAGAGCGGCACCGCAAAACCCGTGTGTAGAATCAGGGTCATGATGAAAGCGTACTTCAAGGGGGATCAAGCCGTCTTCACCAAGATAGAATGTCTGCTCGGGTTCACGCTTTTCAAAGTCCCAAAGATGAATTCGGCGGCCGTATTTCAGGTGCCCGACTTCTTCAAGATCAAATCCGGGCATGAACGTATTGGGCGCTGCCCATTCGGACGAAGCCATGACATTGTGGCGGGGCTGATACCAGAAATCGTAACCAAACGGGATATCACCCATCGAATTCTCCCAGCGGCCAATAATCTCAAAATCTTTGTTGAGATGAAGGTAGCCGCCAGGTGCCTCGCCCTTTGCATCCCCAAGCATGGAAATGATGATTTCAGACCCCAAGCAGTGAACCGTATGCGGGGCGGAGAGGTTGGTTTTTGACTTGATCTCGGCTCCTTCAATCACCTTGTGGAGGCGTGGGGCTGCCGGATCGGTGGCGGTGTCGACAATGTGGATATTGGACGAGCGCACCCCGGGAACGAGTAGATATTTGCGGCTCATGCTGGAATCATCAAAACAGGATGAGCAGGCATTCCAGCCCATGTGGTGCAATTCATCACCAATACCCGGCATTTCAAGCCGGTGGATCACCTGGGAATAGGTCGCGCTGTCTGGATCGGCGTCGATGGTACACAGATAGTCCGGTTTTTGAATGCCGGTGCCGGTATAAATCGCAATTGAATAAAGCAGTTTTTCGCGCGGTGCCTTCATCGCCTCGGCGGGCGATGCGTAGCCCGGGCCGCAACAATCCTGTGCCATTCAAACTCCTCCAATTTTGTCTGGTCGTCGGTAAATCGCGGCTGCTTAAAAACAGTTATAGGCGCCAAGCCCTTGCAATTCAATCGGGTTTCGTCGTGCGCCGCTGCAAAGAGTCATAAAGGCTACAGGGGCGTCATAACCATGTCGTGGAAGTGAAAGGGCAGTGGATCTCAGCGGATTAAAGTTTCCCTCCAAACCAAGCAAACGTGGTTGTGGGCGTGGCAGTCGAACGAGCGGAACTGAAACCGTGATGGGTGGGAACAACCAATCATATATGCCTGATGATCTGGTGTTACAGGACGGTTGGAGCGACCTGCGGCAGATCCGTGAATTGCCCGATATCGATATTGATCGGCTCTATACCTATCGCACCAATCGACTCCGCGAACAAATGCGGCTGGCGGATGTGGATGTGCATGTCATGGTCAATCCGGTTAGCCTGCGCTATGCCGCAGACTACAGCTCCTATGCCCTGTTCCAGTCACGTATTCCATCAACCTATCTGATCATGTCGTTGGAAGGGCCAACGATCATCTACGGTGGGTATGCGGAAAACGAGCTGATTGACCGGGCAGAACCAGCCAGTCACATCGCTTTCTTTGATGCAGGGGACAACCTTGCCGACAATGCCCGGCTCTTCGCGGAAGAACTGGTGCGATATCTTGGTGAGATCGGGAGCGACAACCGTCGCGTGTCATTGGAATATGTCAATCCAAGCGTTACACAGGCGTGTTTGCAACGCGGGCTTGAAGTTGTTGATGGCATCGCGGTTTCAGAAAAAGCACGCCTGATAAAATCGCAAGAGGAAGTTCAGTGCATCAAGTGGGCCATTGAAGTGGCGCAATTAGGTATTGCGAAGATGAAAGAGGCCTTGCGACCGGGTGTGACCGAGCTGCAACTTTGGGGTCTGTTGAACTATACCAACCTGGCCAATCACGGAGAGTGGCATGATGGGCGCATGCTTGCCTCGGGCTCTCGGATCAATCCGTGGTATCAGGAAGCTACCCAACGCCCCATCGAGTCAGGGGATCTTGTGGGATTTGATACGGATATGGTTGGGCCGAAAGGATACTTTTGCGACATTTCGCGCACTTTTCAGTGTGGACCAGCAAAGCCCACCGATCGTCAAAGGGAAATTTATCGACTCGCCTATGACGAGATTCAACACAACCTGGCCCTGATCCGACCGGGTGTAAGTTTCAGAGAGATTCAGGAAAAGTCTTTTCCCATTCCAGAAAGCTGCCAGACAAATGCCTATACCTGTATCATTCATGGTGTGGGCATGTGTGATGAATATCCGAAGATCAATCCGGCCCATCGCGGTCCAAACCCCTATGATGGTTTGGTAGAAGCCGGCATGGTGTTGACGGTGGAAAGTTATATGGGGCCGCTTGGAGAAACTGACGGAGTCAAGCTTGAAGAACAGGTGCTTGTGACCGATTCCGGCTGTGAGGTTTTGTCAACCTATCCGTTTGAGCTTGAGTTGCTTGAATAGATATTGATGTCGAGCCAGTGGAATTCTTATCCATGACTTGGAATTGACACAGTTGTGCTTTTCCAGTTCCACCAGAACTGGGTAGGATAATTTTGCAGTGGATTATCGCTTCCATCTTCGGAATTCGGGCTTTCAAGCTCTCCTTTTTTTTGCGCCGCGAGTTGTTTGAATGCTCCTTGCTCTATAAAGATCGCCAGATGTCGCAAACAGATGACAAAACCAAATCGCAATTGACCTCGGGCACTGTTGTGTCCGTGTCAATTCATGCGGTCGTGCTGGCGTTTCTAATTTTCGGTTTGCCAGAGTCGCGATTGGAGACACAGGAACCGGAATCCATTGAAGTCGAGATCGTGAAAGCACCGGAACTGGCTGACGAGAAAGCAGCTTCCCCGCCACCTCCGCCACCTCCGCCACCGCCGCCGTCGCCGAAAGTAGAGGAAAAGCCGGAACCGCAATCCGTACCCAAAGTCGAAGAGCCTGAAGAAGAGAAAAAGCCACAGGTTCCTCCAACTAATGTCATGCAGCCTGTGTTCAAGTTTGCGGAAGAAGATGCCGGATCGAAAAATCCACAGGATGGAGAGGTTGAGGGTGAAGAACTGAAGGAGAACGATGTACCTGAAGAGATGACCGACAAGGAAGAAGAACCTGTCGAGGTGGAAGTGGCCGAACCGGAAGAGCCGGTCACCGAAGACGTTGCGGAAGCGCAGGAGCCCAGCGATGAAATTGACAGTGCTTTTGTGGCACCAAATATAGAATCTGTTCCGATTCCCGTCGCCAGACCCGCTCCGCCAAAACCGGCCCGGGTCGCAAAGGCAAGACGGACCCAGCCGGGCAATGAAGGACCGGTTGCAACCACTGCCAAGCGCAACTTGCCCCGTGGTATTCGTGCCGGAAAGTTATGCGTGACGGAGTTGCGCCGCAGGCTCAATATCGCCCAGCCACCTTTCTGGCCGGATCTTCTGCCCACATACCAAATTAAATCAGGCAACGTTCTGCAGGTCCGCAGAGGCGCTTTCAGGGCGGACTCTTTGTGGTACAATCTGCAGTTCCGTTGTGAAGTGGATCCCGCCGCTACTGAAGTTGTGTCATTTGCCTTTAATGTTGGCTCACCGATACCAAGACACGAGTGGTCCAGTCGCGGGTTTCCGGCGTTTTAGAAAGACAAATCCCCTCAGCATCCGAAAAAGAATGGCGCATGATACCAGATAAGTTCTAGATTGGGCGAGTCGAGGCAACATCCTTTTGAGATGTTCATGTGGAGGCAATCTGTTGGAACGCCGTCTGAGCGCAATAATGGCTGCGGATATTGCCGGGTATTCCCGATTGATGGGCGAGAATGAGCATCGAACCCTGACGGCCTTGCGTGCCTTTCGGAGAGACCAATTTGCAGCGCATCTGGCTGACCATCGTGGCAATTTGATCAAATCCATGGGAGATGGATGGATCGTCGAATTTGCCAGTATCGTGGATGCCATTAATTGTGCCGTTGCCATCCAGCTTGGATTGCAGGGACACGAATTCATCAAGTTGCGCATTGGTGTGCATATTGGCGATATTGTGCACGAAGATGAAGATGTGTTCGGCGACGGGATAAATATTGCGGCCCGTCTGCAGGAATCAGCTACACCCGGTGGTGTGGCGATTTCCCATACTGTCCATGACAGTGTGAAAGGGATCATTGACCACCGGTTCTCTGATTCCGGCATCAAGCAGCTGAAGAACATCGACAAGCAGATACGGGTCTTTAGCTGGGCGATGGATGACCAGCCCGCTCCGCAAAATTCCAAACCCGCCAGGAAGGAACGTCCGATAATTCTGGTCGTTCCCTTTTCCCATTCCGGTTCCAATGATGATCATGCCTGGATTGCAGAAGGACTGACGGACGCATTGATCACTGCATTGTCCCGGTTCTCCTGGTTTCACACATTGCCCCGCAATTCGAGTTTGCTGCTCAAGGACAAGGATATTGATGTTGCAGAGCTACGTCAGAAATTGGATGTCAGCTATATACTTGACGGCTCGCTACGGGTTGCCGGCAACCGAGTGCGGATCAATGCTCAATTGATTGAGGCGGTATCCGGGCTTCCAATCTGGACCGGGCAACAGGACGGTACGAATGATGACCCTTTTGAACTTGAAGACCAAATCTCACGTTCAATACTGGCAGAATTGACCGTTCGGCTGCTCAGCAGTGAGCAACGCAAGGCAAAAATCGGTGGGGATGGCAGCGCCTGGGACCTGGTGATGCAGGGGCGCAGTTTGTTGTGGCACGTTAACAAGGCTGATGTGCAAGAGGCTCAGGCCCTGTTCCTGAAAGCCATCAAACTAGAGCCCGACCATGGTCTTGGCCAGAGTGATCTGGCCTGGTCATATACATATCAACGGCTCGCTAATTGGGGTGATGATCCGGATGAAACCATCAGACTGGCCATAGAAGCTGCAGATAAGGCTGTTGCTGCTGATGAATATGATGCCTATGCTCTGGCGGCGGCCAGCCAGGCGCGGGCGGCTGCTGGGCTGACGGAGGATTCGGTTGCCCTGGCGCATCGTGCCATTGAAATAAATCCGTATCTTGCTGTCGCGTATGCTCCGCTCGCCCTGGGGCTGTGCCAGCTTGGGCATTACGAGCAGGCGATTGAACCTGGCGACATGGCATTGAATATCAATCCGAATGATCCGGTGCGTTCCATTGTGCGTTCAATCCGCGGAATTTATCTGTTTGGGCTCAACCGTGTCGATGACATGTTTGAGAATGCAAGGGAACTGATACGGGAATTTCCGGGAATGCCAACGGGATACAGACAATTGGCTGTCGCCTATGCCATGAGCGGCCGTGATGAAGAAGCCAAACAGGTTGTCGAGAACCACATATTGAGGCTGATGCCCGGCCACACGGCAACGGAATCAGGTCGTTTGCTGCCCTTTGGGAATAACAGCGAAATTAGAAGGCACTGGGTAGAAATGTTGATCAAGGCTGGCATGCCGGAGTGAGGCACGGCAGTCCTGCTATTTTTTGACCCTAAATTTGCTGTGGCAGCTTGAACAGGTTTTTCCCAATTGACCAAACATTGGTTGGAGCGCTTGCGCATTGCTTGCACTTCCTGCTGCATCGGAGAGCGTTGATGCATCTTTTTCCATCTCGGAGGCGAGGGTCTTGAACTCCTCCCAGTTTTCCCAAATCGCCGCAACGGCTTCGCTGGGTGCTTTGTTTGAACCATGGGGAAACAGGTCTGGAATGGCTTTGGCATTTTCAGCTACTGCATTTGCCGCAATCCTGGCAGCTTTTGCATCAAATGCAATTTTTCCCTGGATCATCTGACCGATAGTCTTCATGGCTTCGCCGATTTCCATCATTTGATCCATGCGGGTTTTCACAATGCCGGTCGCCCCCGAATGGGCCATGGCATAACCGGCAATGCCCAGGGCGAGGCTTGTAAAAAACGCACGAAATAAAATTGCTTTGCGAAAGGATGTGTTCATTTGGGCAGCGATCAGTTGCAGTGTGGCTGATGCCAATTTGGCTGATACTAGCTGCAAGGTCCATATCTGATCTGTCAGGCGTTGGCCGATTTTTCTATGGTAGCGTTTTTTGAACCTGCGGAAGACTTCCAAATCCGGTAGGTTTCAAGGAGTGCCAGCGGAACGAAATGGACCAGAGCAGGTCCAAACTCATTGTGAACAAACATCCAATGAAGTAAGGTCAGTACAGCGGCCGGGTACACCCAACGTTGCAAGGGTTTCCACCAGGACAAAAGCCAGCGTTGCGACCAGTCATTAGAAGTGACTGCAAGGGGAATGAAGATTGCAAAGGCGGCCCAGCCGGTCCAGATACCGAGCTCCCAAAACTCATCAAGCATCGCCCTGAGCGAGTTCAGATCGACGATATAGAGCAGGGTGTGCACTGCCGCATAGGCAAAGGCGGCAACTCCAAAATAGCGACGCCGCCGCATCATCCATACCCAGAATCGCGCCTTTGGGAACATCAGTCTGAGCGGTGAAATGATCATAGCGATGATCATGAAACGGGCTGCAAATTCTCCCGTAGGATGAAGCAGTCTTCCCAACTCACCTGCGTTGGAGGCAAGCCCTATCATCATTGGAATGGAGGGAAGTGCGAGCAATGCCCAAATGAAGATGCGCGAATCAAGGATGGTTTTTAGTGTCGACATGTTTCTATCCATCGCTGGCCTGCCTGTGAAACTTCGCATGTGAAGTCTCAAGAGCTCAGAGGATTTTCATGGAACAATTGAACCGCAAGTTCAAATTAAACTTCGGTAAGGCCCAACAATGGTTTCGTTCTCAATTGCCACGCTAACTTGGATCTGCAATTTCACGATGTTGTATTCGAACTAGCCAACCCTCCAAGACATCAAATCGCATACAAGATGGGTCAGACCATCGACAGTCCACACAACTTATCGCTCAAGTCTGGAGTGACAATCTTCAGAGTATTTGAATACCGCAAAAATATGCTCTAGCCTGAAGTCGACCAGTTAACTTGAATCCGTGTCGAAACACTAATTGGAGAATTGCCATGCCGCACTCGTACAGTTTCTTCTCTCAAATTGCTGCCGGGGCAATGTTTATTGCGATGTCACCTTATGCATCTGCGCAGGTGCAGGATGTCCTGCCGTCGAAGGAAGATGTCGCCAACCAGTTTGTAAGCGACAATTTTTCACCATACGCTGACCGAAACTTTCCAACGCGGGTGCTTTGGGGTGACACGCACCTGCATACACAGGTGTCTGTCGATGCAGGTACAATGACCCGCATGTCGCAGGAAAACGCATTTCGTTTTGCCCGAGGCGAACAGGTCACTTCAACTCATGGCCTGAAGGCCAAGCTTGACCGGCCGCTGGACTGGGTTGTTATTTCAGACCATGCGGAAATGTACGGCCTGATGCCTCAGTTACTTGGTGGAGACCCGGAAATCCTCGGCACCGATATCGGTAAAGATTGGTATGACCGGCTCAAGAGCGGTGATACAACCACCGTTTTCAATACAGCGATGGAAATTGTTGCGTCTTTGTCAGGAGACGAGCCTTTAATAGATAATCCAAAGGCGATCAAGAATGCCTGGCAAAACTATACGGCACTTGCTGACAAATATAACGAGCCTGGAATTTTCTCTGCCATTATCGGTTTTGAATGGACGTCGGAAGGTGCCAACAATATTCACCGAAACGTCATGTTTCGTGGCGGTGCGGACATGGCCAACAGAACACTTCCGTTTTCGCAGTTTGACAGTAAGAATCCGGAAAAGCTGTGGGCCTATCTGGATGATTTTGAGAAGAAAACCGGCGGAGATGTTCTTGCCATACCTCACAATGGCAATCTGTCGAACGGGAGAATGTTCTCAATGACCACCTATGGTGGTGAGCCGCTGACAGCTGAATTGGCCGCGCTCCGGGCGAAATTTGAACCTGTTGTCGAAACGACTCAGATCAAGGGCGACAGCGAGGCCCATCCAATCCTGTCACCCGATGATGAATTTGCGGATTTCGATACATGGGATGCCTCCAATCTGAATGGTACGGAAGCCAAAACCCAGGCAATGTTGGAATTCGAGTATACGCGTGAAGCGTTGAAAACTGGATTGGCCCTGCAATCGAAGCTCGGAATAAACCCATTCAAGATGGGTCAAATTGGCAGCACCGATGCACATACAGGATTGGCTGCTGTTGGTGAGGACAATTTTTTCGGCAAACACTCTGGTGTGGAACCGGAACCGGATCGTTGGAATCACCTGGTGATTGAAGCCCCGAATCCCGAGTTTTCGATTTACGGCTGGAAACAGGCGGCCGGTGGCTATGCTGGTGTTTGGGCAACTGAAAACACAAGAGAAGCTATTTTTGACGCCTTCGAACGTCGTGAGGTTTACGGAACGACCGGATCGCGCATCATGCTGAGGTTTTTCGGAGGATGGGATTTCAATGAAGCGGACGCAAACTATCGCCTGCCAGCTGACATTGGCTATGCCAAGGGAGTTCCCATGGGTGGGGATCTGCGTAAAGGCCCTGGCGATGGAGCTCCCAATTTCCTTATAGCTGCGTTGAAGGACCCCTATGGTGGCAATCTCGACCGCGTTCAGATTGTCAAAGGTTGGTTGAACGCTGACGGCACCAAAGGCGAAAAAGTCTATGATGTAGCGTGGAGCGGTGACCGCAAGCGGGGATCAGATGGAAAAGTGCCGTCGGTTGGAAATACAGTCGATGTCGCAAACGCAACCTGGACCAACACAATCGGGGCTCCCGAATTGATTGCCTATTGGTCAGATCCGGATTTTGACCCATCGCTCAATGCTTTCTATTATGTACGTGTCATCGAGATCCCTACGCCCCGATGGACGGCCTATGAGGCGAAGCGGTTCAGTGTCCAAATGGACGACAGCGTTCCAATGATCACAACTGAACGGGCTTACAGTTCGCCAATCTGGTACAGTCCCAAGGGATGATTGTGGCCTGTAGAGGAGTATGAAACCATGAAGTCGCCAACACATGCATTTGCGTGCGGGCGGCTTCATTTTTTGGTTAGTGCCCAAATTTGCGTGCATAGTCGCAGCCGAGGTGAGTTGGGCTTCTATGGCTGAGTTCGAAATCCGCCGCAGCAACAGTATGCCCACCGGCCATCAAAAATGCGCAACCTCTTTTGGCATGTCAAAGATGTTGTGCCTGCACTCGATTTGAAGTGCCTATGGAAAGATGATGGAAGCAGGTTCGCGGCCGGGACCCGATGGGTAACGATAAGTGGCCGTAGGAAGTTTTGACTTGGGCCGACGGTAATGAGTGACATCGGATCAAGGGCAAAGCGCGGCTTTGTGGTCGACTCAAGGCGGGTGTGCGACAAAATTCAAACTTGCTTTATTCCGGGATTGGTGGCCTCGATAAGGGATGGAGACATCTTGTTCACCGCAAAGGGGCAGTGCGCCTGGCATACTCCGGGCAACCTGAACTTGACGATTGAAAAAGACAGCTGAGGACAACGCATGGCTATTTCACTGAAAGTCAACGGCGAGAAACGCACCGTCAATACAGATCCGGACACGCCACTACTCTGGGTTATTCGTGACGAGCTGCGATTAACAGGAACAAAATATGGTTGCGGGATAGCGCAATGCGGTGCCTGCACTGTGCAGCTTAATGGGGCGGCGATCAGGTCCTGCCAGGCAGCCATTGGCGATCTGGAAGGTGCAAATGTCACGACGATCGAAGCCGTCAAGGGGGCAGAGGCAGATGCTGTCAAACAGGCCTGGCAGGAACTGGATGTGGTTCAGTGCGGATTTTGCCAGTCAGGTCAGATCATGCAGGCGATTGATTTGCTCTCAAGGCAACGCGAACTTTCCGATGATCTGATCGATTCAGTCATGGGTGGCAATGTTTGCCGTTGTGCCACGTATACACGCATACGCGCAGCGATTTATCGCGCCGGCGCCATTCTGGAGGGCTAAATCATGGTGACACATATTTCACGCCGGAAGTTTCTTCAAAGCGCAGCGGCGAGTGGTGCAGCTGTGCTCGCAATAGGATTGACACCGAATGGAGCCATGGCGTCGGCGGCTCAGCAAGGTGGCAACCTGTCACCATTCGTCAAGGTTTTTCCCGATGGAACGGTAGTGTCGATCATCAAGCATTTTGAAGGCGGGCAGGGCACGGCAACCGGCCTTTCGGCTCTGGTTGCCGAAGAAATGAACATGTCTCTTCAGGACATAAAGTTCGAGATGGCGCCAGCCAATAATAAGCATTATGCCAATTTGGTCTTTGGCTCACAGGGTACTGGTGGCTCTACCTCAATGGCCAATTCCTACATGCAATATCGCACCGCTGCAGCGGCTGCGCGTGACATGCTATTGGGGGCCGCTTCCAAATCGTGGGGTGTGCCGTTCGATGATCTTGCGTTGAAAGACGGGGTTATAGAAGGCGGTGGGAAGTCAGGCAGTATTGGAGACTTCGTTGCTGCTGCGTCTGCGCTGGATGTTCCAGCTGAACCCAAACTGAAACCACCATCCCGATGGACTGTTATTGGTGTTGATCAGAAAGTGCGCCTTGACACACCGGAAAAAATCGATGGTAGCGCCCTGTTTTCCATGGACTTGCATCTGGACAATCAACTGGTGGTAGCCGCTAGACGAACACCTCGTCTTGGTGGTGTGGTTGCAAGTTTCAATGACACCAGCGCGCGGGAAGTTACCGGATTTGTCAGGGCGGTCGAAATGCCCAATAAAATGGGCGTCTTTGTATTTGCTGAGACGACTTGGGCAGCCTTTCAGGCACGGGACATGTTGGAGGTCGAGTGGGATTTCTCAGCGGCAGAAAAGCGCAGTTCTGATGAACTCAAATCCGAACTCATGTCCATGATTGTCAATAAACCAGATTTTCAGGCCTCCAAGACGAGTCTGGATGATGTGGAAATAGCAATTGAGGGTGCGGTCCAGGTCGTTGAACGCAATTTCTATTTTCCGCTGCTTGCCCATGCGCCGATGGAAACCCTGGGAGCTACTATTGAACCCGTCGCCGACGGACAAGTGATTTTGCACGATGGTGCCCAGTCACCCGCTGCAGGCCATGCCGTTGTGAGCAATGTGCTCGGCCTGGCAATGGAAAAGGTGCAGGTCAACACACTTTATGCCGGTGGCTTTTTTGGACGCCGTTCGTCACCCGCCGCTGACTATATCGTAGAACTGGCACTGGCCTTTTCCGTGACCGATCGGTCCCGTCCGGTCAAACTTCAATGGTCTCGTGAAGATGACATCACAGGTGGCTATTATCGTCCCGCATATGCCCACAGGGTCAGGGTCGGGCTGGATGATGCCGGGCGCATTGTGGGTTGGGACCACAGGATAGCGGGCCAATCCATTTTTAAGGGAACAGTGCTTGAGAGCTTCATTGTTCACAATGGTGTGGACCATACCTCTGTTGAAGGGGTGACAGATACGCCCTATGAGATTCCGCAGATGCATGTGGGCCTTACCGATCAGAAAGGTCCAACGACGGCCAATTGGTGGCGGTCAGTTGGGCACAGCCATACCGGCTATGTGATGGAATGTATGATGGACCTTTGCGCCAGGGCTGCAAAGGCAGACCCTGTTGAGTACCGCCTTGCATATCTGAGTGGGGACAGTGCGGATCACAGGCGCATGTCACAAACCATCAGGCTGGCTGCAGAAAAAGCGGGTTGGGGTCAAGACATCCAGGCGGGCCGATCGCGCGGATTTGCGGTTCACAAATCCTTTAATTCCTATGTCGCAGAGGTTTGCGAGATTGTCGTTGATGCAGGTAACAATGTGAAGATCATGGGTTTCTGGGCTGCAGTGGATTGCGGCATTGCTGTTACGCCCGACATAATCAGGGCCCAGATTGAGGGTGGCATTGGTTATGGGGTTGGTCATGTGATGCGAGCTGAACTGACGCTTGAGGACGGAGAGATATCACAGACCAATTTTCATGACTTTGAGTCTCTGAGAATTAACGATCTGAGTAACATCGAGGTCCATATCGTTCCATCGGATGCTGCTCCGACCGGAGTTGGAGAGCCGGGTACGCCACCTGCCGGACCCGCACTGGCCAATGCCATAGCTGCTGCGGGATTGGAGATGGTAACCCATTTGCCGATGACAGCTAACGGAGTCAGCTTCTCATGAATCTCAAGGTGGTCACAATCGCCCTCGTTGTCACCCTTGCGCTGGGGGCAGCAGGCAGGCTTTGGGCGGCGTCGGACGCCAGCAGTTCTGATTATCCCACACCGGGGAGCGTGGACCGCACCACGGGGCTGAAAGCTTTTGACCGCATTTTTGAAGTCGCGTCCCATCCGCGTTGTTCAAATTGTCACGTTGGTGATTCAGGAATTCCTATGTGGTCCGGACCTGGTTATGGCAAGACCAGACCTCACGGCATGGGAATTGTTGGTGGTGAAAGCAGGATCGGTGCTGAGACTTTGACTTGCTCTACCTGTCACATGAAATCAACCCGCCCTCAAAAAATGCCCCATGCAGCGCCACGTGCGGACGGTCACTGGCAGTTGGCACCAGCAGGTGCAGGATGGTTTGGAGCAACAAGCAACTGGGTCTGCGAACAATTGCGCGATCCTGCTCGCAATGGCGGGATGGATTACAATAGACTAGCCCAACACGCTGGCCACGATGCCATATTGCAATGGGCATGGTCACCTGGGCCAGGTCGTGAACCCGCACCATACAGCGTAGAACAACACACGATGGATATTCATATCTGGGGCGCTGCGGGTCAGCCCTGCCCCGACGATTGAAGTTCCATCCAAATACTGGGGCTGTTTGCAAGGCTTTGTGGTCAAGCCTTAAACCCAATGGATACGCCGGGAGAGTCTTGCTAACCTGGGTACGTCTTTTTTCTGTTTGAATGAAATGTCTGACCATGAGCGTACTCTCCACCCAACTCTTGTCCACGCTTGAACTGCTGGGAAAAGATGATTTGCAGCCCGGCCCATGCTTCGAGCGGGCCCATGATATTTGCCAGCAACATGAAGGGGTCATGCCATTTGACTGGATTCACGCGCTGATCCACCGGATTGAAGGTGATGATGCAAATGCGGCCTACTGGTATCGATGCGCTGGCAAGATCCGCCATCCCGGATCTATTGGGAGGAGTGGGATATTGTTCGAAGAGCAGTTGAAGTCGCTTGATCGTGATCCATCCCTTTGCCGGACCTGATCATCTTCTGTGAAAGCTGCTCGTGAAACACAAATGGTCGGCAATACCATTATCAGTTTTTACTGCCTCTTTTTTTGTGCGAAAATTGCTCGATGGGGATTGCTTTCCACATTAAGGGAGATCGATTGCGACCAACGAGACCAGAACTTGCAGGCTCTCAGAATAATTTGTGACAACGCCGATGGGAGGCCGTAGCTACTCGCAAACCTGGATTTGGATTGCTGGACAGGTTGTGGGATTCTGCGAGATCGAGCCTGAAGTTCAAATGATGGCAAAGTTTCTCAACCGCGATTCCAGATGGGATCTTGTTTATCCGATCGCCAGTAGTATCAGAGTAGCCAGTCCCCAAAGGGTCATCTGGAAATGGGTATTTTGCGCCCCTTCGTGGCAAAACCAGTAGCAAAACCAATTGCCGATAATCAAAAAGCTGGCCCATGTTGCTGTAAAGGCCAATGTGGCCAGCAGTCCAACCGCGCGTACACTTGCTGGGTCCAACGCCCCAAAGACGGCAAATGTGAACGCAACCAACGCTGCCCAAAGCAGAACTGTTGTCATCAATTCCCAGGCTACAACCACGCGAAAAAGAAACATCTGTGTGGCTGGCTTTTTGATCCGGCGATGAGCGACAAGTGCATAGGCGTCGGGATACTCCTCACGCATACGTTTCATGTCTAGAACTTCGGCAGTGATTGAGCTGTTGAGAGTTGGATGAGCGAGGTTTTCGATAACACCTGTCGTCAACCACAGGGCCAAAAATAGAACACTGGTGGTTTGGGCGACTAGAATTGCCGTATCGAATATCATTAGTCCGCCAAAATCCTAAAATTGGTCACGTTGGCAATGGCATGTTGTTCAGTCCATCGCCGTCAGTGACACTGACACATATGCTCGACAAGGTCCGTGGCTGTTCCTGTGGCCACGGTGTGCCACGATGCATCACCGCCCGCTGATCCCAAATCAAGACATCGCCAACGTCCCATCTATGAGAATATACAAACTCGGGTCGGGTGCAAAAGGTAATGAGTTCATCCAGCAAAGCCTGGCTTTCGTCTTCATCGTAGCCGTCCACCTTGTAGGCATGAGAGGCCAGATAGAGCGCTTCGCGACCATTCACCGGATTGGTCCAGACCGATTTCAAATGCGTTGCCGGCCATTTGTGAAACATTGGGTGTTTGGCAAGTTCGGAAGATATCTTTGCCCGCGATACTGAATAGTGGTGCCAGATTCCGTGGCCCGCGATGCGTTTTCTAAGTGCAGACGGCATGGCTGACCAAGCCGCACGGGTAGATGCGAGTTCAGTGGCCCCCCCCCTCGGTGGTCACGACCCGGGCTGTCAGGATATTGGTCAGGGCAGGGGGCAGAATGAATGTGCTGTCTGAGTGCCACAAGAAGTTGGATTCCAGGTGCAGGCGGTGCAGGTCCGAATCCCCGCCGAGTGATGAGTCAGCAATTACATTGGAAACTTTGGGAATCTCGAATACCCCGTCTTCTTGTCGTTCATCTGCCTTTCGGTCTTCGATCGGACCAAAAGCACGCGCCAGTTCCATATGCGCGTTGTCATCGAAGTCCTGCTTCTTGAACAACAGTGCAGAATGCTCCTCAAAAAGCGCCCTCAGTTCCTGAAAGCGACCTGTGGGTACGAATTGAGACAGTGGAAGTCCTTTGACTTCCACACCAAAATTCGGGTTGAGCGGCGAGATTTCCAAAGACGTCATAAGAGTCTCCTCAATCTACGACTTTTGCTTCAATTTGCTCAGGGCTCAGATGCTTGACATTTTGCCAAGCAATGGATTTTGAACTGTTCAGCAGTCCTTTCGGGTCAAGGCGCTTCTTCCAAGCCAGATGTGCGTAATCAGCATTGTGAAGGCCACCCCCTTCGACCTTGTTGACATGTGCGTCGTAGACTGGAAATCCGTGCTGTTGATAGATTTTATTGATCTCCTCCAACCGTTCGGTGCCGGAGTACCAGATAATGGGGATATCAATTGCACCAACTTCGCCGCCAAGCCGGAAGAATTCGTGGTGGTTCCAAACATCAGCCCCCAGATCGTGGAGAAGCCGATCAATCGCATCCGCGTCTGACGGGTTTGGGACACCTATTTGCTGATAGGTAGCCGAGCGATCCGATTTCAGAACTTGCAACGTTGTGTGGTTGTAGCAGAACTCAAACACGTGGGGGATGTTTGCGGCTTCCCGTTGAGTATCATCGAGCGACAGTTCGGTGTGGCCACCCAGATGGGAAATCACCGTCGTCATAGCGGCAACGTTTTCGGCGGGCAAATAGCAGGCCAGCAGGTCGCGGTGTCCTTGAATATGACCTTTCAGGCTCGGGA
>JBPCWM010000080.1:0-2621 GCA_051009515.1 Rhizobiaceae bacterium
CTTTACAGGACAATCGAAAAGGACTGCGGCGCGTTGCTCGTAAACTGATCGAAAAGGCAGAGAGCGGTGATCTGGCTGCTATCAAAGAACTGGCCGATCGCACAGATGGCAGATCAGTGCAGCAAAATATCAATCAACATGAACTTGACGCTCAAAAAGACATGATCATCGAGGTCACCATTGGTGGTGAGCAGGATTGCTTGAAGGATAGTTAGATTCCGATCCTGCCTGCATAGACATCAGAGGTATCGATTAGGCGTGGGTTAAGTCTGCAAATTACTGGAAACCAGACATTTGCAATAACATCTAGGCCTGAGACGCTCATAGCTGTGTGTCGCTCCGAATAGTTCCACGTGAGAAAATCAGTTTCTTTGAAAGACCTATTTCGGAAATAGGAAGGTTACTGCAAAGCGCGCGCGCCATTCATCCGCGCTACCTGTAGGACTATCTACAAAATAGCCAACACCGCCCTGAATCTGGATCGGTTGATTTTGAACTTTCAGGACTTTTGAGATCATGAAGTTTACAGGTGCATTCCATTGCTCCGTCGTCCAATCGTAAGTTGACTCTGTATTTAGCGAGAAGGTCCATGCTGATGGTGTGGAATAACTCAGAAACGGCTGGAGATAGGTCGAATTAATAGCAGTACTTTCAAACGACCAGATATGATTGGCTAATGCACCGTAGGTCCACGGTCCTTGTTGCTTCAATACGATTGCAGTTGGACCTGCACCCCATAGATTTGTTCCAAGAAGACTGTCGGTAGCTGTTGGAAGATAAGCAATTGGACCCAGCCCCCAGATAATTCCGCCATCCGTTGGTTCCTTGGGCGAAAACCAAAAAGATGCGGATGTATCGCCCAAGCCAAACTGCCTTCCAGACGGACCAGCAATATCATTTGTCCATTTGACCGGAACAATGGTCCTAGTAATCAGATTCCAATCTTCGTTCAGAGAAAATGGAATTACTGGCTGCACGTTGAGCAAAACCTGATCACCGTTCAAAGGCCCAAAGCCACTATCGTAATTGAATTGAAATGGAACGGAAATTAGCGAAGCAATCGGATTGGCCAATTTCTTTGCGAGGTCTGCCGAGTCATCTGCTCTGGTTGGAACGCTTATTAGCGCTATACAGCCACTCATCGCCAAAAACAAAATCAAAGACTTTCGCTGCAACATCGAGCAAATTAGTCGGAAAATCATCTGCATTCTTTGTCTTTTCAATTTGAGTAGTCGAGCGAATGTAACGGTTCATTGAACTGTTTTGCAACTAGCTGCCAGTTTCCAAATTGATATTTACGGCAGACTGGTGGATGGACACTGGCGTTTTTAATAACAACTTCAAGCTGACGACGCAGAAGGGACATTGTGCTGTCGCTACAATTGTTCATTTGTCCACATCGCAGTTGTTGCCGGGTTATCGGCCAATGTCTGCTTCTACCGATAGCGGACGTTTGCCTACAATTTCCAACAACCGCTCAGCCCAAGCATCCAGTGCACGGCGTTTTTCGGCCAGATATTCATTGCGGTCGTAAACACTGGTCACCGCTGCACTGTTTCCTGTATCGCCAGAATGGTTCAACACCTGCGAGACTATGAAGCGGGGGAAGCCCAGTTCTTCACCAGTGAGATTGGTTGCACCGGTTCGGCGGAGATCGTGGGGACGAATGTCACCAAGTTCCAATGCTTGCTTCATGCGAATGAATGCGCGGGTCATGGCTTGAGGATTAATTGGTTGATCTGCATTGCGTGGCGAAGGAAACACGTAGTCGCTTTCTACGGATCTCACTGACAATGCCCGATCAATCAAATCGAGTGCCAAGGGCGATAGCGGCACAACGTGCGCACGTTTGTTTTTGGTTCGCTCCGGAGGCAGAAGCCAGATGCGTTTCTCACGGTCTATTTCAGACAGTGCCGTGCCAGTGACCTCGGCCCGACGCTGCAGAGTTACCATTGCAAGAAGCACTGAATATGCCACGCTGGCAGATATAGGCGCACCTTCGACGTTCACTGGAGGTGTTAGTGTCTGCCATATGGTCTTCAACTCGGCATCGGAAAGAACCCGCACACGCGGCGTGTGAGCTGCCACAGTCACGTGCTGACAGGGGTTGGCCTTGTCAGTTAGATCCTGTCGTTGAGCAAATGCATAGATGCCGTGAAGAATGACACGGCAATGTCTTGCAGCACTTTTAGAGTGATTGTCCGCCAGATCATTGACGAAGACCTGAATGGAGGCTCGTGTCAGATCGGCCAGCTTTCGTTTTCCAAGCTTCGGCACAATGTGTTTGTTGAAATACAGGGTTTCGGTACGCAGGGTAGATGCGCGTTTTGGAGCCTTTGCATTTGGCTTGTGTCTGCCAGCCCTGCACTCATCAAAATACCAGTTGCCTATGTCGGCCACGGTTTCCTTGCCGTGAGCCTCAGCAGCTGCATCACGTGCAGACAGCATATCCAGTGCGGGATCACCCCCTGAAGCTACACTCGCCCGAACGGACACAACTCGTTTGCGTGCTTCAGCAAGTGACACGTCGCTGAGCTTGCCAAGGGATACCCGCTTTTGATGTCCCGCTAGATTACGATACCTGAAGGTCCACGACTTAACTCCAGCGGGTGTTACACGCA
>JBPCWM010000081.1:0-9370 GCA_051009515.1 Rhizobiaceae bacterium
TCCTTTGTTAAGGGAGACTGGGGAAAACTTGAGGGCATTCCGCGGGGAAGATGCTGTGGGGAAAGAACTTGGTTACCTGAAATAAGTTCAGGAAATCGGGCGGCGACATCGGAGGATGTCGCCGCTCAACCTTTCCTGACATCTGTAGGCCTTGCTGCCGCCGATGGTCGGGCCATTCGATTACAGGCAGGAGGTTGAATCGTGTCGCCATTGGCCAGCGCTGCGGTGCTTATTGATCGCGTACTTTCATTCATCGCAAAAATTGGAGCTTGGCTGGGCGTTGTCCTCGTGCTTGTGGTTTGCTTTGACGTTGTTACGAGGAAACTCGGAGTCAACAAGGAACAGGTGTTCGGATTCAATTCGACACAGGTGCAGGAAACAGAATACTGGCTGCACACATTGTTGTTTTCGCTGACACTTGGATGGGCCTATCTGCGCCAGTCACACGTCCGCATCGACCTTTTGCGTGAACGTCTTAGTCTCAACACGCAATATGTAATCGAGATCCTTGGCGGCTTGTTCTTCCTGTTGCCCTATTCGGCGATTGGTATCTACTATTGCTCCAAATATGCTTATGTGTCCTATCTCGAAAATGAGGTATCCAATTCGACAATAGGGTTGAGCCATATCTGGATTCTCAAGAGCCTTATGCCAGTCATGTTCCTTTTGTTGGGGCTGGCTGCTATTGCGATGATTTTTAAATCTATAGCCGGTCTTATGGGGCGTTTGCCTGAAAACATGATTGCCGAAACAGTCGGGGGAGACCACTGATGGAAGCGCTCGCCGAAGCCATGCCGCTGCTGATGTTTGCGGGCTTGGCAATTTTTCTTTTTTCAGGTTACCCGGTTGCATTCGTGCTTGGTGGCATTGGTCTGATCTTTGCCCTGATCACAATTCAGGTGGACGATTTCCTCTTCAGTTGGGGGCAGTTTGGCGCCATACCCTCTCGTATCTACGGCAATATTTCGGTCAGCTTGATACTGACCGCTATTCCCATGTTTATCTTCATGGGAACCATGTTGGAGCGATCTGGAATTGCCCGTGACCTGCTTAATTGTTTGCAGGTGCTTTTACGACGTGTGCCCGGAGGGCTCGCCCTTGCCGTTACTCTCATGGGTACGATCCTGGCGGCAACAACGGGTATCATCGGGGCTTCTGTTGTCATGATGTCGTTGCTGGCACTGCCCGTGATGATGGCGCGTAACTATTCGCCGTCGCTGGCCTCAGGAACGATTGCCGCCTCCGGCACGCTCGGTATTCTTATACCGCCATCGATCATGCTGGTGATCATGGCCGACCTGTTGTCACGCTCTGTAGGCAATTTGTTTGTTGCAGCCGTTATTCCTGGCTTCATGCTGTCGGGTCTCTATGTGCTGTACATCATCATTCGCACAAAACTCTCTCCGTCAATGGCTCCACCCTTGCCTTCTGATGTTGGGCCCCAAACACGTGGCGGTATCTGGATGATGGTGTTGCGGTCATTCGTTCCACCGATCATTCTTATTGGTCTTGTTCTTGGGTCGATTCTGGCTGGCTACGCAACACCGACTGAAGCGGCCGGAGTAGGCGCTGCCGGGGCAATATTACTCGGCCTGTTGAACTTGGTTCTCGTGCCGACAATCGGCTTTGTCTGGATTGCGCCTTTTTATGCAGGCGTGTCTGGCCTTGCTATTTCAGCGGGGCTTTTTGCAATCGCGTCGCAATTTGGCGTTTGGCCCTTTAGCGTTGGGAATTCAGCCCTTCTGGTAAGTGCGTTTGCCACGATTTACGGATTGTTCAAAGCCGTTCTGGATCGCAGCGCAGGGAATGATCCGCACCGATTCAACGACATCGATTTCAGCGTGGAAGGGGAAGTTGCCAATGACGACGGGTCTGCCGATCAGGAACCATGGTCCTTTTTCTGGTCAACCCTGCGCGATGTTACCTACCGTACGGCCCTCACCAATGCGATGATCTTTGGAATTTTCATCGGCGCAACACTATTTTCCTTTGTGTTCCGTGCCATTGGTGGTGAAGAATTGGTGATACACCTGGTGGAAGCCATGGGGCTTGGATCCTGGGGGCTGTTGTTCCTGATCCTTGGGATCGTCTTTTTCCTTGGCTTTTTCTTTGACTGGATTGAAATCACGCTGATCGTTTTGCCGGTGTTCTCGCCAATTATCGAATTGCTGGATTTCGGCACTCATGTGAACCAGATCGAGATCGTATACTGGTTTGCCATCCTGCTGGCAGTTAATCTGCAGACCAGTTTCCTGACGCCTCCGTTTGGATTTGCGCTCTTCTATCTGAAGGCGGTTGCCCCGCCCGAGATCAAAATTCAGGCGATTTATCGCGGTATTATTCCTTTTGTGATGCTGCAATTGGGCGGTTTGGGTCTGGTACTCGCTTTCCCTGAACTTGCGCTATGGTTGCCGCGGGTGCTGCTGGATTAAAGGGCAATTCGCACTGGCGGACGCAACGGTTTACGAAAAAAGAATAGAGTGGTAAAGAATGTTTACCACTTTAAAGGAGGTCGCCGTGTCCCATCTTTTGATGCCGGAGCTTGATCAGTCCGTATTGAGCCGCCGTCGTGAGATTATTGCTGCACTGAGTGAGATTGTACCCGGTGAAGGTGTTGTTTCTGATGAAAATGAGATGCGGGTTTTTGAGTCCGATGGCCTGACAGCTTACAAGGCCTTGCCGTTTATTGTTGTTTTGCCAGAAACCGTTGAACAGGTCACTGCGGTGCTCAAATATTGCCATGGCTCGGGGATCAAGGTTGTTCCGCGCGGATCTGGAACCAGCCTGTCTGGCGGTGCCTTGCCGCTGGAAGACGCCGTTTTGCTGGTCATGTCGCGATTCAACCGTGTGCTGGAAATTGACTATGCCAACAGGTGTGCGGTTGTTCAGCCGGGTGTGACCAATCTGGGTGTAACCCATGCGGTGGAGGCGGAAGGTTTTTACTATGCGCCTGATCCATCTTCCCAGATTGCCTGTTCGATTGGCGGCAATGTGGCAGAGAATTCAGGCGGTGTGCATTGCCTCAAATATGGGTTGACCGCGAACAATGTATTGGGCGTTGAACTGGTTACAATTGAGGGCGATATCTTGCGCCTTGGTGGCAAACATCTGGAATCTGAAGGGTATGATTTTCTGGGAGTGATAACCGGTTCAGAAGGCTTGTTGGGCGTTGTGACTGAAGTCACCGTACGCATATTGCAAAAGCCCGAAACAGCCCGAGCATTGCTGGTTGGCTTCCCAACGTCCGAAGATGGCGGGCAATGCGTGGCGGACATCATTTCCGAGGGAATAATTCCCGGTGGTATGGAAATGATGGACAGCCTTGCCATTCAGGCCGCAGAAGATTTTGTCCATGCTGGATATCCGCTAGGTGTGGAAGCGCTGCTGATCGTAGAACTGGACGGACCGGAAGCCGAAGTTGACTACCTGATCGGGCGGGTTGAGGAAATCGCACTGCGCAATCGCTCCTCCACCTTGCGCGTGTCCAATAGCGAAGAAGAACGACTGTCCTTCTGGGCGGGGCGCAAGGCTGCGTTTCCTGCTGTGGGCAGGATCTCGCCGGACTATTATTGCATGGACGGTACCATACCGCGCAAGGAATTACCCAAAGTCCTCGCACGTATGCGGGAACTGTCAAAAGAGTATGATCTGCGCGTTGCCAATGTTTTCCACGCTGGAGATGGCAACCTTCATCCACTCATCCTGTATGACGCAAATGTTCCCGGTGAATTGGAAAAAACAGAGGAATTTGGAGCCGAAATTCTCAAACTCTGTGTTGAAGTGGGTGGTGTTTTGACTGGTGAGCATGGTGTCGGTGTTGAGAAACGCGATCTGATGCCGGAAATGTTCACCGAAGAAGACCTTAATCAGCAGCAGCGGGTTAAATGTGCATTTGACGCCAATCAATTGCTTAATCCTGGCAAGGTCTTTCCGCAACTTCACAGATGTGCCGAACTCGGGCGCATGCATGTCCACAAGGGCAATTTGCCATTTCCGGATTTGCCGAGGTTCTGATGGGCAGCGAAGACACACAAGCGGGTGCCGATCTGCATCCCAAGACCAATGCAGACGTTTTGGAAGCAGTGAAGTGGGCTGTGGCTGAGGAAGTGCCTCTGGAAGTGATAGGGCAGGGGAGCAAGAGAGCGCTGGGTCACGCAACGCAAACGGCCCATACGCTGGATATGTCCGGCTTGTCTGGCGTTACCCTTTTTGAACCGGAAGAACTCGTCCTGTCTGCCAAGGCAGGAACGCCATTGCGAGAAATTGCGGACCTGCTGGACAGTCATGATCAGGAAATGCAATTTGAACCTGCCGATCTGGGGCCATTGCTGGGCAAGGCGCCAGGTCTTGGTACGTTGGGCGGACTGGTGAGCACCAATATTTGCGGTCCAAGACGGCTAAAAGTTGGGTCGGTCCGGGACCACATTTTGGGGATAAAGGCGGTATCCGGGCGCGGGGCGGAATTTAAGTCCGGTGGCCGCGTTGTGAAAAATGTTACTGGCTACGATTTGTCAAAGGGCGTGACCGGAGCCTATGGAACACTGGCTGTCCTGACGGATATCATCATCAAGGTACTGCCCAAATCGCAGACTGAACAAACACTTGCCATTAAGGGCCTGGACGATGAACAGGCGAGTGCCGCTATGGCCATGGCAATGGGGTCCAATGGAGAAGTATCCGCAACTGCACATTTGCCCGCCGGTATAGGTGGGACAAATTCCACAACCCTGTTCCGTCTCGAAGGGTTTCAGGCCTCGGTAGATTATCGCATCGAAAATCTGGGCAAATTAATGGCTGATTTCGGCCAGCACCAAAAACTGGATGTATCTGCGTCGCGAGAAGAATGGCAGAAAATCCGTGATTGTCGCCCCTTTACATCGCGCCAGGACCGCAATGTGTGGCGCGTGTCCTGCACACCGAGCATGGGTCACAAGATTATCCGCTCGCTGGCCAGCGAAACCGCTTTTGAACATTTTTACGACTGGCAGGGTGGATTGATCTGGCTGCAAATGGAAGAGGATGACCCCAGAGCCGACCTGGTGCGAGCTGCGGTCCGGGCAAATGGCGGTGGTCATGCAACCTTGGTGCGTGCCGACGCGTCGGTGCGGCAATCGCTTTCAGTATTCGAACCTCAGCCTGATGCACTGGTCTCGCTCAGCAAGCGATATAGGGAAAATTTCGACCCCAAGGGGATTTTGAATCCGGGACGGATGGGGGCCTGACATGCAGACTAATTTTTCCCTTGCTCAACTCGCTGACCCAAAGATCGCTGACGCGGATGCCATTTTGCGCAACTGCGTGCATTGCGGGTTCTGTACCGCCACATGCCCCACTTATGTCACCCTGGGCAACGAGTTGGATTCTCCGCGCGGACGCATTTACCTCATCAAGGACATGCTGGAGAATGATCGCCCAGCCGATGAAAAAGTCACCAAACATATTGACCGCTGCCTGTCCTGCCTGGCTTGTATGACGACATGCCCGTCAGGTGTAAACTACATGCATCTTGTCGATCATGCGCGGGTACATATTGAAAACACCTACAAGCGCCCACTGATTGATCGTCTGATACGCAATCTATTGACCAAAATCCTGCCCTATAGAGGCCGTTTTGCTGCTGCCACTCGCCTGTCGGTTCTGGGAAAGCCATTTGCCTCGTTATTTGACACCATTGCTCCACTTAAACCGGTAGCGGCCATGTTGCGTCTTGCCCCGTCCAGCATTGCTGCAAAGACCAAATTCGTGTCTCCCGGCTCCTTTGAACCGACCACTACGGTGTCCGGGCGTGTAACTCTATTGACGGGATGTGCCCAACCTGTACTTGATTCCGGCATCAATCAGGCAACCATTGAATTGCTCAATCGTTTCGGTGTGGAAGTTGTTTTGCCCGAAGGGGAGGGGTGCTGCGGCTCTCTCGTCCACCATATGGGTAAGGAAAAGCAGGCGCTCGATACGGCGCGCCACATGGTGGACGTGTGGTCTCGGGAAATTGAGGATGGGGGTCTGGATGCGATCATAATCACCACATCAGGGTGTGGAACGACGATCAAGGACTATGGTCACATGTTGCGCCACGATGAAGCCTATGCTGAAAAAGCGGCAACTGTTTCCCGTCTGGCGATGGATGTGAGTGAATATCTGGGTCGTCTTGATCTGCCTCTGGTTGAAGCACCGGAAGATTTGACAATTGCCTATCACGCAGCCTGTTCGCTGCAACATGGACAAAAGATTACAGCCGCACCCAAGGAGCTGTTGCGGAATGCCGGGTTTACCGTCAAGGAGCCACCAGAAGGGCATTTGTGCTGCGGGTCAGCCGGAACTTACAATATTTTGCAGTCAGACATTGCAGCCAGGCTTCGCACTCGAAAGATAGCAAATATTGAAAGCACCAATCCCGATGTGATCGCGGCAGGAAATATTGGCTGCCTGACGCAGATCGGCAGCGCTTCAGGTGTTCCGGTAGTTCATACGGTCAAATTGCTCAACTGGGCACATGGAGGCACTAAGCCTCAGGAACTTATCGAGATTTAGGCATGCGGCGAGTGACCAGTCCGGCTTGCGAAACGGAAACTTCAGAAGAGCTTGTAGGTTAGGCCCAGGATGACCTGATTGCTGATTACATCTGTCTTTAGCTTAAATCCGCCACTCAGGTCTGCATCGACCTGACCGTAGGTCGATTTCAATTCCCCAAATACCGACCAGTCAGGGTGGAATTCATAGTCCAGACCAACCAGAGCCTGTGCGGCCAAACCGGTCACCTGATATCCATTCGTGACAAAGGGGCCAAAGGCCGGCCCGGCAACCTCAACGTGGGGAATGGAAAGTCCAAGCCCGAGGCCTCCATAAGGAGTAAATCCATTGCCCATGTCATGGCGGTAATAGGCATTGGCGATCAGGAAATTGATACCGTCTGTAAATTCAAGCTTTGTATAGCCTAACGGCACGGGGTCAGCCTTGACTTTGCCGTGGGTGAAATCAAGGCCGATACCCCACTCCGGATTGTCTTCCAGCCACCAGGTAGCGCGCAGGCCCCAATAGGGCGGCATTTCAAAAGATGCACCATCCCAACCAACTGAATTGCGGATCGCTCCGGGTGCATTTGTCTTGACTACGGAATGCGGAGAAAAATTTGCACCGCCATAAACGGAAATCGTTCCTTCGGCCAAGGCCGGGCCCGTTGCCAAATTGCCAAGAGCAGCGATAGCTAAGAGAGCAGCAAAAGCTAATTTCACAAATGTGCTGGATTTAGCAGGGCGCAGCATCAATTTTTCTCGCGACGATGTTTAATTTGCTTCCAATTCTTTACCCCAGATCGCATCATTGAGTCGACCTTGCCCAATCACATTCTTACAGTCTTTGGTCTTAATTGGCTCAACGAGGGCAAATTGGTCTGGTTTTGTTGCAAAAAAGTGACGTTCAACAATCCGCTTCTGAAGACGCCAAGCATTAATTTGGCACTTTTCTCTCCTCAGGCGATACCTGAATCAGCGGTGAGTCTCGTCAAATGACCTTCACTTTAGCGCCAACCGGAACACGCTCGTAAAGGTCCATTACGTCTTCATTTCGCATCCTGATGCAGCCAGAAGAAACAGCTTTGCCAATACTCCAGGCCTGGTTGGTGCCATGGATTCGATAAATGGAGGAACCAAGATACAAGGCACGTGCACCAAGGGGATTTTCCGGACCACCTTCCATAAAGGTGGGTAGGTCACGTCCTTTTCGTTTTTCGCGAGCAATCATTTCGGCTGGTGGACGCCAAGAGGGCCATTCTGCCTTGCGGGTTACCTTGTGAGTGCCTGCCCATTCAAATCCGGGTTTGCCGACACCGACAGCATAGCGGCGAGCCTTGCCACCCGGCATGACCAGATAAAGGCGCCTTTCAGGGGTGTTGACAATGACAGTGCCCGGCGAAAACTCTCCGTTATAGTCGACAATGGCTGGCAGGAGGGCTGGATTGATTTCATTGCTTGCAGACCTGCGAAGCGCGGCCTCGCGTTGGACCGATGCAGTAGTCACACCTGTGCGTCCCGGGTTAATCCGGTTGCGCTGGAATCGAGGATATTGCCGTTTAACCTGGTGGGTAAGAAATCCACGCTTTCGCGGTTTCTGCGGCTTGAGTTGCAACATCCATGGGGCGGAGAGGTCAGAGCTGAGCACGAGCTTGGGACGGCTGCCATAGCGTTGCCCGGCATCGCCCAAAGATGGAATCATCAATAGAGCTGCGCTCAATGCCGCGGTTTTCATAAATCCATTCATGGTCACACTACTCTATACACTGGTGCCAGTTCGTTTTACGCCTCTAGCCGACGCTGCTCTCAGTCTTGCCCTGCAATCGCAACCGAAATATGAATCAAATGATTGATTTGACTGAAATAATGCCTTTACCTTTGGCCGTGGTAAATCGCTGGCTAACTTCTATGGTTAACGTTAGAAACCGTTAAACATGCATCTCTGCCTGCATTGGAAAGAAGAGCACGGAAAATGATCGATTCACAAGACTTGCCCAAGGGCCTGATGCGTGGCGAAGATGGACATGTTCGTTGTCATTGGTATGGCGGCAAGGATGATTATCAGACATATCACGATGAAGAATGGGGCCTGCCGCAGGATGACGATTTCAAACTGTTTGAAAAAATCTGTTTGGAAGGGTTTCAGTCCGGTCTGTCCTGGCTGACGATTCTGCGAAAGCGAGAGAATTTTCGGGCTGCATTTGCCGGGTTTGACTTCCGCAAAGTCGCGCAGTTTGGCGATACTGACATTGAGCGCCTGGTGCAAGACGCAGGCATAATCCGGCATCGAGGAAAGATTGTATCAACCATCAACAACGCCGCTCGTGCCATAGAGATGGTAGAGCAGGATGGCTCGCTTGGGCGCTGGTTCTGGTCATGGGAACCAGCACTGCATCAGCGTCCAGATGAAATCACCGGCGATCAGGCCGGTATTGCCAATACGGAAATATCAACAGCCCTGTCGAAAGAGCTCAAGAAACGCGGCTGGAGTTTTGTCGGCCCCACCACATGTTACGCCTTCATGCAGGCCATGGGCATGGTCAATGATCATATTGAGGGTTGTTTTTGCCGGGATAAGATTGAGCGGGCCAGAGCCGAGTTCGTGCGTCCATAGGCGGAGAACTCAACACCTGCCTAGCACATCCGGGGATGCCCCCGGATCGGGTTTGAAATTTTTGGCCATATCTAACCTCGGACGGTTCTGTTTAATCTCGCCTCGATTCTGTCAATCCTACGAGTATCGACGGTGGCAAAGGCGCAAATGGAGAGGAGTTGAGAAGTGGATCGATTGCAGTTTTCAAACATCAGGCTGATGGGTGCTTGCTCCAGTTCAGGTTTGGCCTTAAACAGCAGCCATGACA
>JBPCWM010000082.1:0-4163 GCA_051009515.1 Rhizobiaceae bacterium
GAATGGAAGCCACCGGTTTTGGGGTCATGCATGTTGATGAGGCAAGCAACATTTTGGAATTCATCGAAAAACCGGCAGATCCACCTGCAATGCCTGGCCACCCGGACAAGGCTCTGGCCAGCATGGGAATTTATGTTTTTGAGACCCAATACATGTTTGGACTACTGCGCGAAGATGCAGAAGATCCCAATTCCAGTCATGATTTCGGAAAGGACATCATTCCAAAAATCGTCAAGGCTGGCAAAGCCATTGCTCACCCGTTTTCCCGTTCCTGTGTGCGCAGCGGGTTTGAAAGAAATCCCTATTGGCGAGATGTGGGAACGGTCGATGCTTTCTGGCAGGCTAATATTGATTTGACGGATTTCACCCCTGAACTGGATCTCTATGACAGTTCATGGCCTATCTGGACCTATTCTGAACTTACACCTCCAGCCAAATTCATTCACAATGAAGAAGGAAGACGGGGCCATGCCCTGTCGTCTCTGGTTTCGGGTGGATGCATAATATCTGGTTCCCAACTTGAGCGCTGCCTGCTGTACACCGGCGTGCGCACCCACTCTTTTGCCAGCCTGTCGGGTGTCATCGCGATGCCCTATGTGGACATTGGCAGAAATGCCCGATTGACCAATGTGGTGATTGATCGGGGAGTGAATATCCCTGCCGGACTTATTGTCGGAGAGGATGCTGAACTGGATGCCAAACGATTCAGACGATCTCCCGGGGGCGTGTGTCTGATAACGAAGAACATGATCGACGCATTGGATAGCTGAATTGAAAATATTACATGTTGCATCCGAATGCGCCCCTTTTGTTAAGACGGGTGGCCTTGCAGATGTTGTCGGCGCGGTTCCAAAATCAATGAGGGAATTGGGTGAAGAAGTGCGCATCGCACTGCCCGCCTATCCAGCACTGAAAGAGCTTTCACAAAGCGGCCAGGTCGTCCATGAATATGACGAAATGTTTGGTGGGTCCGCCCGCCTGGTCGCGGTCCAGGCAGAACAGCTTGCCTTTTTTCTGCTTGATGCTCCCCACCTTTTTGACCGGCCCGGTAATATCTATCTCAACAATTCCGGCAGGGATTGGGATGACAACCACATGCGCTTTGGTGCACTTTGCAAGGCTTCTACCGACATCGCCCTTGGTGCATTGTCAGACTGGCGGCCAGATATTGTTCATGCACATGACTGGCAGGCCGGACTGGTGCCACTCTTACTGAAAATGGCTGACCGGTCAGATACGCCACCCAGTGTCATGACCATTCACAATATTGCGTTTCAGGGTCTTTTTGATTGGACCAACAAAGATCTGTTTGGCGTACCAGATGAATATTTTACATCTGAAGGCTCTGAATATTACGGACAATTCGGATTTCTGAAGGCTGGCCTCGCCTTCTGCGATAAAATTACAACCGTCAGCCCAACCTATGCACGCGAATTGTTGACCGCGGAATTCGGAATGGGGTTGGATGGCCTGTTGCGGGCAAGGAGCAATGATCTGACCGGCATTCTAAACGGCATTGATCTGGACGTTTGGAACCCCAAGACCGACCCGGCCCTTGCAGCCCCTTATTCCGTTCACAATAGAACCGGCAAAGCAAAGAACCGCGCGGCCGTGGAAGAGCGATTTGGGCTGCATTCGGACCCCGCCTCTCCATTGTTTTGCGTGATCAGCCGCTTGACCGAGCAGAAAGGTCTCGACCTGCTCCTTGAGGCCGTTCCACATCTAATCGCCCAAGGTGGTCGATTAGCCCTTTTGGGATCGGGCCATGATTACCTGGAAGCGGGCTTTGCTCAGGCTCAAAGAGACCATCCCGGTAAAGTTGGTGCCATTATCGGATATGATGAGCCTCTTTCCCATTTGATGCAGGGGGGCAGCGATGCGATTCTGATTCCGTCGCGGTTTGAGCCCTGCGGGCTTACGCAACTCTACGGCCTGCGCTATGGCACGTTGCCGGTTGTCGCGCGAACTGGTGGTCTTGCAGATACCGTGATCGATGCAAATCCGACCAATCTCAAATCCAGATCGGCAACCGGTTTCTTGATGGAGCCAGATAGTCTGGATGATTTACGCAATGCTGTAACCAGAGCCTGCGAACTCCATGCCCGGCCAAGAACCTGGCGGTCCATGATGGGAACAGCGATGCGCTATCCGGTGGGTTGGGATCAGTCCGCCCCCGGATATCTGGATCTCTATCGCGAAATCCTGTCGTACAAAGCTGAAAGACACGGCGAATGAGCGCTCAGATCCTGGCAGGAACACCGCATCAGTTGGGCGCCCGGTATGATGGCGAAGGCACGAATTTCGCTGTGTTTTCCGCCAATGCAACCCGGATCAATTTGTGCTTGTATTCCAATGATGGCCAGATGGAACTTCAACGAATTCCCCTGCCCGAGCGCAGCGGCGACATCTGGCATGGTTATGTGAGAGGCGTGGCACCGGGTAACCTATACGGGTATCGCGCCGAAGGGATCTACGAACCGGAACAGGGCCACCGTTTCAATCCAAACAAATTGCTGATGGATCCGTATACCCGCGAACTCAACGGGATCTGGAGCAATAACTCAGCCACATTGGGCTATGTCAAAGGGGCCAGTTCTCAGGACCTATCCTTTGACAATCGCGACAGCGCGCCCTTCGTGCCAAAGTCAGTCGTTTCAGCACCTGACCTGTTAATCCACTCAGAACCAAGGGCAAATACGGAATGGTCCGATGCGCTGATTTATGAGGCCCATGTCAAAGGCCTGACGCAAGAGCACAGCGCCGTATCTGATCAAATCAGGGGAACCTATGACGGTCTGGCTAGCGACGCCATTCTGGATCATCTGATTCAGCTCGGTGTCACGGCCATAGAATTGCTTCCGGTGCATGCCTTTATCGATGACGATTTCCTGTTGAACAAGGGACTGCAAAACTATTGGGGTTACAATTCGATCGGATTCTTCGCCCCGGAGCCGAGATACTTTGGCCCTGCAGGGTTGCTAGGTTTTCGCTCCATGGTTCGCCGCTTCCATTCAGCTGGAATCAGGGTGATTTTGGATGTGGTCTACAATCACACCGCAGAGGGAGACCATCGCGGCCCCACACTCTGTTACCGCGGCCTGGACAATGCATCCTACTATCGCTTGCTGGCTGGTCAGCCCCGCTTTTATATCAATGACACCGGCACGGGCAACACAGTCAATGTCTCCAACCCGCACGTCTTGCGGCTGGTGATGGACAGCTTGCGGTTCTGGGTGGAGCAAATGGGGGTCGATGGGTTCCGGTTCGATCTGGCCACAACCCTGGGGCGCGAGGATCACGGCTTTGATCCCCATGGCGGCTTTTTTGATACAATTCGACAGGACCCGGTTTTGAGCACTGTCAAACTGATCGCCGAGCCTTGGGATATCGGGCCGGGTGGCTATCGTGTTGGTGAATTTCCACCTGAATTTGGGGAATGGAATGACGGTTTCCGAGATACCGTGAGACGTTTCTGGCGTGGAGACGATCACAGCGCCCAAGATCTTGGTGCCCGGTTGCTTGGCTCCGCGGATCAATTCGAGAAAAACGGTCGCAACGCCTATTCCTCGATTAATTTTGTCACGTCCCATGATGGTTTCACGCTGGCAGATGTAACCAGCTACAATACCCGTCACAATGAGGCCAATGGCGAAAACGGAGCAGATGGACACCACAATAATTTAAGTGACAATTGCGGTGTGGAAGGCAAAACCGACGATCCGGACATCAAGTCCCTCCGGGCGCTGCGCCAACGCAATATGCTTGCCACCTTGTTCCTGTCGCAAGGTACCCCCATGCTATTGGGTGGAGACGAGTTTTCCAATTCTCAATCGGGCAATAACAACGCTTATGCGCAGGACAATCCGACCGGCTGGTTGGACTGGGAGCAGGCCGATCACGATATGATTGATTTTGTGGCCAGACTGTCCGCATTCCGCAAACAGCATTCCTGTCTGCGCCAAAGCCGGTTTCTGCATGGGCAGGTTCGACAGGTTGACGGCTTGCAGGATGTAGAATGGAGCGGCTTTGATGGTGCACCACTGCAATGGCGCGATTCCGGTCTATCCAATCTGTGCCTGACATTGCGCGGCTCGGCCACAGCACCAGACTATGCCGAAGATGGAGATACCGTTTTTGTCGTATTCAATCGCGACCCCGAGCCG
>JBPCWM010000083.1:0-30485 GCA_051009515.1 Rhizobiaceae bacterium
AAACCGAATTCGAACCCCGCCATGGTGATGCGATTGAGTTGGTCCCGGGTCTTGCCCGGGTGGTTTGCAGCAACCCTTCCGCGTTTACATTCCATGGGACAAACACTTATTTACTTGGCGAAGACAAACTCGCGATAATAGACCCTGGCCCGCCTGACAAGGCACATTTCGAAGCTCTTAAAGCAGCCATTGCCGGACGACCCGTTAGCCACATTATTGTCACCCATACCCACATGGACCATTCACCATTGGCCAATCCGTTGGCTGAACTGACGGGTGCCGAAACTTATGCCGAAGGCCCCCACCGACCGGCCCGCCCGCTTAATATCGGCGAAATCAACCCGCTCGACGCCAGTGGTGACAATGAGTTTCAGCCCCAAAATATTCTGCAGCATGGCGATGAAATTTCAGGAGATGGCTGGTCACTGAATTGCCTGTTCACCCCGGGCCATACCGCCAACCATATGGCTTTTGGCTGGAAAGATACGGATTATCTTTTTCCAGGCGACCACGTTATGGCCTGGGCGACAAGCATTGTTGCGCCTCCAGACGGAGCAATGGCCAACTACATGGATTCGCTGGATGTTTTACAACAACAACACCAGTCGACTTATTTTCCCGGGCATGGAGGTCGTTTGGAAAATGCCCAATCCTTTGTTCGAGCGTTAAAATCCCACCGTCGGATGCGGGAAAAAGCCATTCTCAACCAAATCCGCGATGGTCAATTGACGGTTCCCGAGATGGTTGCTGTGATCTACCGAACCACAGACAAGAAATTGCACGGGGCGGCCGGTCTGTCAGTGCTGGCCCATCTGGAGGATCTTGTGGCGCGTGGCGTTGTAGAGACGGACGGTCCGGTGGCCATTGATGGTGTCTTTCAACTGCCGTGAAGAATAAAATTACGGTCTATCGGCTTAAGCCTTGTAAAGACGCATCCAGTTCAGCCAGAAAGCTGATAATTCGGTCAGCATTGGACCCGAGATCATGAGCACCCCAACGTGAAGTTGATCGCATGTCCACCAATGTCCCTGCCTCATCCTCGATAAGGCGGATCACAACATCGCTCTCGAAACCAAAGAGAAATGAAGTGGCTACCGCTTCGATATACCGTTCCTCCTGTTCTTCAAGAACCGGCTGAGAGGCGCGATCTATTGGTGAGATTTCCACGGTTTCGAATGCAGCACCCGGTTCAAAAATGTTTGTGGGCCGAAATACGGGTTTTGGAATGCGCAGCGGAAGCCCCTTTGAATCCACTGTGGCCTCAGCGACCAGTCCTGAGCCTTCTGCATCAATTGGTGCCTGCCCCTGCACCGTTGCAGAGGCAAGGATGGTCCAGTCCCGATCGGTAATCAATGCCACGACCTGTTTGAATACCAGACCAGTATCCAATGGATACCGACGGGCAGCAACCCTTGGATAAGCTGCCAATTGCAAACGCTTTTGTACCACTCCGGGGTCGGTAATCGGATTCATCGCAGCGGTGCGATCGCCAAGCGCCGTGTCGTAGGCTGGAGGATCATCCAGATCGGTCGAGACATCATAAATTTGTGGTAACAGCAAAGCCTGAATGCCGAAATATGCGAATGGCAATAGCAGGAGAATGGCAAGCAAGGCACCGCGGGTGGAATCGATGCCACCTTTGTACCCAAAGGTCCACAATTCATAAAAACCCAAAATGCCGGCTGCAACTGATCCAAACAGCAACAGGACAGCCAGCCCAAGCAACCAGAACGTCGAGATTGTATCGATTGCACCGGAGCGGTGCCCTAAAATAACAATGAGAAGATAGGGAACGCAAAACACAGCCAGCCGAACGCACCAGACTGCCGCCGCAGACTGGGAACGTTCAACCCTGGACAATCTTTCAACGTAATTGGTCATTGGTCCGCATAACACATATCAAGCTCGCAGGTCACAAGCTGCAAATCTTCCTTGCACAGCTATACTTTGTCAGGCGTCGGGAAAACTGTAATCCGCAAACTGCTTGCGCAGTTCCGTTTTCTGGATTTTCCCTGTTGCCGTATGGGGAATTTCATCAACGAAAGACACGGCATTTGGCATCCACCATTTAGCGATTTTGCCTTCCATGAACTGCAGAAGGTCCTCTTGTGTCGGGTTTTTACCCTCCTTGCAGATGCAGATCAGCAACGGGCGCTCGTCCCATCTGGGATGGGCAATTCCAATAACGGCAGCTTCCAACACATCAGGGTGACCGACCGCAATATTTTCAAGATCAATCGTGGATATCCACTCGCCACCAGACTTGATGACATCCTTGGCCCGGTCCGTGATCTGCATATAGCCGTTTTCGTTGATGTGAGCCACGTCGCCGGTGTCAAACCAGTTGTCTTCGTCAAATTGCTCAGCCCCGGCTCCACCATAATAAGCCTTGGCAACACCCGGACCACGGACTTTCAGCTTGCCGAATGTTTCACCATCCCAGGGGCGTTCATTATTGTCATCATCTGTGACCTTCATCTCCACCCCAAATGGCGCATAGCCCTGCTTTTCCTGAAGATCGAGTTTGGCATCGCCCGACAAGTGCTGATAATGCGGTTTCAACGTTCCCAGTGATCCCAAGGGGCTCATTTCAGTCATTCCCCAGGCATGAATCACATCAACTCCATATTCATTCTGGAATTTTTCGGTCATCGCACGCGGACAGGCTGAGCCACCAATAACCACACGATTCAGGTGCGGCAGGATTTTACCCGTTTCCTCCAGATAAGACAGCAACATCAACCAGACCGTTGGTACCGCAGCTGTCATGGTGACCTTTTCAGAGTCCAACAATTCGTAGATCGACGCCCCATCCATCAGCGGGCCGGGGTTGACCAGTTTGGCCCCCACCATGGGGGCAGCATGTGCAATCCCCCAGGCATTCGCATGGAACATCGGCACCACCGGCATAATGACTTCATTGGCACCGAGATTGAGAGCATCTGGCTGGCACGCAATCAAGGCGTGCAGCACATTTGAGCGGTGGGAATACAGCACGCCCTTGGGGTCACCTGTCGTGCCCGATGTGTAACACATGCCACAGGCCGTATTTTCATCAAATTCCAGCCACTCGAAATCACCATCCTGATCGCCAATCCAGCTCTCATAGGCAACCAGATCAAGTTTGCTGCCCTTTGGCATATGTGCATCGTCGGTAAGAACAATGATCTTGCGCAATGATGGCACTTTATCTGCGATGGCTTCCATGATCGGAACAAAGGACAAATCGACAAAGATTGCCTGATCTTCAGCGTGGTTCATGATCCAGGCAATCTGATCGGGAAACAGGCGCGGATTAAGCGTGTGGTAAACCGCCCCTATACCCATAATTCCATACCAGGCTTCCATGTGGCGCGCAGTGTTCCAACCGAGCGTCGCGATGCGGTCTCCCAGCTTGAACCCATCACGAGCCAAGGCCTGCGCGGTCTGTTTGGCACGTCGGTGAATATCGGCATAGGTCGTACGCAAAATCGGCCCCTCAACCGACCTTGATACAATTTCGCGCGTTCCATGTTGCTGCGCCGCATAGTTAATCAGTTTGTGGCACAACAACGGCCATTCTTGCATCAATCCGAGCATCGATTTCTCCCATTTGTTGACGCAATTCTGATTGAAGTCGCGGGCCGGGTAAAGCCTTGTTATCCGGTAAATTGTATTGCACGCAGCGACAAAACGGTTCTAGGCTGAAACAAATATTTTAACAGGCTGAAAATCCATGTCTCAACCGCTCTCAAACCTTCAGGCACGTGACCTTGATGCTGTGCTTCATCCCTATTCGCCGTTGCACAAGCTTCGTGAAACCGGGCCAACTATCATGGCCAGCGGAAAGGGTGTTTTCATTCAGGACACCCAGGGCAATGAATATATTGAAGGTATGGCAGGCCTGTGGTGCACCGGACTGGGCTTTGGCAATGAGGAATTGATCGAAGCTGCCGAACAGCAATTGCGCTCGCTTCCCTACTACCACCAATTTAGCGGCCGTGGCACTGAACCAGCTATTGAACTGGCAGAGAAACTGAAAGAACTCGCCCCAACACCGCAATCGAAGGTGTTCTATACGTCAAGCGGTTCGGAAGCCAATGACACTCAAGTCAAGCTCGTCTGGTATTACAACAACGCCCTTGGACGGCCAAAGAAGAAGAAAATCATTTCAAGGATCAAAGCTTATCATGGCGTGACGATGATGTCGGCGTCGCTCACCGGGTTGCCCTATAATCATATGGATTTTGATCTTCCTTTTGACGGGATATTGCACGCTGACTGCCCACATCACTACCGTTTTGCGCAGGAAGGTGAAACGCAAGTAGAATTTGTCGCCCGCCTTGCCTCATCTCTGGAGGAGCTGATCGAGCGCGAAGGTGGTGATACGATTGCCGCCATGATTGCAGAACCGGTAATGGGTGCTGGTGGTGTCATCGTCCCCCCGGCAGGTTATTTTGAAGCTATTCAGCCGATCCTGAAACAGCACGACATCCTGCTGATCGACGATGAAGTGATCAACGGATTTGGCCGCACCGGCGAATGGTTTGGTGCAACTTCGCACGGCATGGTTCCAGATACGATTTCCGTGGCCAAGCAAATGACGTCCGCCTACGCCCCGCTGGGCGCTGTCATGATCCCGGACTTCATGTCGGAAGCGCTTGAACAACAATCTGAAAAGATTGGTATATTCGGTCATGGCTATACATATGGTGGTCACCCGCTGGGCTGTGCTCTTGGGGTGAAAGCAATCGAGATTTACCAGCGCATTGATATTTGCGCAAAAGTGCGGGCATTGACACCCCTATTTGAACAAAGACTAAAAAATCTGGCTGAACACCCGCTTGTTGGCGAAGTGCGCAATTCGGGTCTCATGGGGGGTGTCGAGTTGGTTGCAGACAAGGCCTCCAAACGTGCCTTTAACCCCAAACAGGGAGTTGGCGCCAAATGCGCAGATTTTTGCCAGACACATGGTGCGATATTGCGCGGAATCGGTGATACAATCGCTTTATGCCCTCCCATGATTATAAGTGCCGATGAGCTCAATGAGCTGTTTGACCGACTTGAACGCGCCGTAGACGATACGGAAGTCTCGGTGCATCGTGAAGGACTGCGCGCGGCTTGACCGCACCTTTCCAACACAAGGTTTATTGCAATTCAGATTGCCATTTCAGCAATAGTGCCAGATCACCATCGGGCTTGGGTATTGTGACTGGTTGTTCGCCCAGGTAAACAGTGCCGGCACTGCCATCGATCGTGATTATGTCTCCGGCACCAAGTTCCAGCCCTGCGGCAAGGCAAACCCTATTTGCCAGATCGATTTTCAAAGTCATTGCAGCGGTAATGCAGGGCTTGCCCATTCCCCTTGCCACTACTGCTGCATGGCTGGTCATGCCGCCGCGTGCGGTGAGAATGCCGTTGGCGGCATGCATTCCGTGTACATCACGCGGGTCCGTTTCCGATCGTAACAGAATGCACGCATCACCAGCCTTGTGTTTTGCCACCGCATCATCCGCCGTAAAGACAATGCCACCTGTCGCAACGCCCGGAGATGCGGGCAGACCCTTTGCGATATATGGTGTGCCGGGAGTGGGCTCAGCTTTGGCTACAAGCATGGATTCCAGCGCGGTCATATCGCAAGACCTTACTGCCTGTTCTTTGGTCACCAATCCTTCACTGACCATATCCACGGCGATTTTCAATCCAGCTTTCGGTGTTCGTTTACCGCTCCGGGTTTGCAGCAGATAGAGCGTTTCGCTTTCAACAGTAAACTCGATTTCCTGCATATCGCAGAAATGGCGTTCAAGCACCTGCCCAGCGGCCAGCAAATCCTCGTATATTTTGGGCATCGTTTCTTCGAATGAGGGATTTTCCGACATTGCTGCCTGTTGGGCAGCCGCCGTCAGTTCCATCGGGGTTCTTATACCGGAGACAATTTCTTCTCCCTGCGCGTTGGGCATATACTCCCCATAAGGCTTGGCTTCGCCAGTGGATGGATTGCGGGTGAAATAGACACCAGTGCAGGACTGGGCGTTGCGATTGCCAAACACCATGGTTTGGATAACAGCGGCCGTGCCCCCATCATGTTCGATATTGTACATGTCACGGTAGCGACGGGCGCGCGATGTGTTCCAGGAATTAAATACCGCTAGCAAGGCCAGATCCAACTGGTCAAAAACATCCTGCGGGAATGGTTCTCCTGTCACCTGCTCCACCAGTTCGAGAAACAGCGTACAAATTTCCTGCAACACCGGAGCAGCAAGTTCGGCATCTGTTTCCACATTTTCGCGCAGACGAAACTCTTCCAACACCTCTTCAAATTCAGCACCGTCGAGATCCAAAACAACCATCGCGTAGCTTTGAACAAAGCGTCGATAGCTATCCCACGCAAAGCGTACATCACCGGTTTGCGCGGCCAGAGCTTCCACAGTCTGTGAATTTAATCCCAGATTGAGGACCGTATCCATCATTCCCGGCATAGAGATTGCTGCGCCGGATCGGACAGATAACAGTAACGGGCTCGGTCCTTTGCCGAATTGCCGGTTGATGTGCCGCTCGAGTCTGCCAATGGTCTGCCTTACCAATTCACGGACCGCGCGCGCCAAGGCATCTTGACCGCTGGCAACTCGTTGGCCAAGCGCGGTATTGAGAACAAAACCGGGTGGCACTGGAAGACCCAGCCGGGCCATCTCGACCAAATTGGCACCCTTAATACCCATCAACTGAGGATCTGAATCCGCAACTTGCTCACCGAAAGCAAAGGGGAATAGCAAGGGGCCTTCAGAGGTGGTGTTATCCCGCATCGCGGAAGGACTCTGCGGTTTGCAGGTCGACTGACACCAATTGACTCACACCCCGTTCCGCCATCGTAACACCAAATAGCCGATTCATGCGGGCCATGGTAATCGGATTATGGGTGATGATGACAAACCGAGTGTCAGTATTGCTGCTCATCTGGTCCATTAGATTGCAAAAGCGCTCCACATTTTGGTCGTCGAGAGGGGCATCCACCTCATCGAGCACGCATATTGGTGCAGGATTGGTCAAAAACACCGCAAAAATAAGCGCCATTGCAGTCAATGCCTGCTCTCCACCGGACAAAAGGGTCATGGTTTGTGGCTTTTTACCCGGAGGGCGGGCAAGAATTTCAAGGCCCGCTTCAAGCGGATCGTCTGATTCCACCAATTGCAGTTCGGCAGTACCGCCACCAAACAAATGGGTGAACAATTTCTGGAATTGGGCATTGACCTCATCAAACGCAGTCAGCAGCCGCTCACGCCCCTCTTTGTTAAGGCTTTGAATTCCACTTCTCAACTGCCGGATCGCTTCAATCAGATCGTCGCGTTCGCTAACCAGCGTGTCGCGCTGCTCCAATACCTCGTTTTGCTCTTCTTCTGCACGCAGATTGACCGCCCCCAGCCGCTCCCGCTCGCTCTTCAGGCGATCCAGCTTACGCTCCATGGTATCGGCATCTTGAAGCTTGGATTCATCATCAACGCCGGTTTGCTGTAGAGCCAGATGGGGTTCGCAATTCAAATCTTCGCGAATGCGTGCTTCAACCTCCTGACGCCGTTCACTGGCCCCGGTCACGCGTTCTTCCGCACGGGCGCTCACTTGTTTTGCCTCAGAAAGTGCATTCAACGCGTCGGCTGCAACCTTGTCGGCCTCGCGCAGATCATTTTCGACATTGGCCAAAAGATCGGCAGCGTGTTTGCGATTGACTTCGGCCTGTGAAATCTGTGCATTCAACGCCACTCGTTTTTCCTGAATCCGATCAGGAACTTCCTCGACTTCCTGCTTTTGCTGCAGAGTCTTGGCAAGGCGATCCCGCAATGTCTTGATTTGCCTGTCGGCATTGAGCGCCCGCTCGTTCCAGGCTGAGCGCTCACGTTCAATGGCGGTCAACCGCTCCAATCGCATGGCGTTTTCACGCGCCATACTGTCGTGCTCTGCACGGACCTTGGCAAGATTTGCACGATGACCCGTCGTGGTATTGGTCGCGATCTGAACCTTGCTTTCCAACGCTTCCATGGCTGGCAATGTGGCTTGTGCCGTTTCAGCTTCCGAAATTACAGCAAGGGACTCATCAAGGCTGGAATTCAGCCGCAGTCTGGCTTCTTCAAGAGCGGATCGACGGTTCGACAATTCGCTGATCGACCGTTCTGCTTTTGACAAAGCCTTGCGTGCTTCACCCAGAGATGATTGCAAATCACGCAGCCTGTCTCGCGAGGCCCGTTCGCCTTCGCGCGCCTCCTGCGCCTTGTTGCGGGCTTGCTCGGCGATCATTTCTACCGCCCGCAACTTTTTGGTCGCCTCTACAGCAGCAGCATCGAGCTCAGCCAACCGGTTTTTCTGTTCCAGCTTGAGTGCAGCCGCTGTTGGGGCCTCCGCACTGGCCTGATAGCCATCCCAGCGCCATAAGTCTCCATTTACCGATACCAGCCGTTGCCCCGGCATCAATGAACCAGCCAACTCCCGGCCCTGTTCAACACTTACAACACCAATCTGGGCCAAACGACGCGCCAGTTCCGGTGGTGCTGATATGAATTCAGCCAGACTTGGCACACCGCTTGGCAACACTGCATCATCATTCTTGGGTACAAGGGACCAGTGGGCCGGCGCAGAGGCGTCCAGCGGCATTTCAAGGTCTTCGCTGAGGGCCGCACCCAGCGCCTTTTCATATCCGGTCTGAGCCCTGATTTGTTCCAAAATTGCGGGGAAAAGGTCACCGCCTCCGGAATTGAGAACTTTTGACAAAGTTCGAGCTTCCGTTTCAATCCTGTTGATCTCGGTCTGGGCTTCCAGGACGGGAGTGCGGCTGGTCTGCTCACCTTCACGCGCCGCTTCTGCCTGCTGTTCTGCCGACATGGAAGCTGTCTCCGCAGCAGTTAGGGCTTCTTCCAGTTCAGCCACCTGATGCGATTTTTCCTGAATGTCTGTCACCGCGGATATCTTGGCCGTCAGTTCCTGCAATTCCCGCTCAACAGAGGCAATCTGTTCTTCCAACTGGGATTTGCGCACCCGTCCATCCCGCAAGGTGCGTTCAATCTGGCCGGACTGGGCGCGAATAGAGGCCAGCTCCTGTGTCAGGCCGGTCAAGACTTCTTCGCTGGACGCCAATTCCTGGGTAGCACTTTCCAGACGGGCAGAAATTTCTACTTCTCGCTCCTCACGCCCATGAGTTTCATCACTCAGTTGTTTTTCCTCACGGGCCAAATGGGACAGGATATCGCTATTTTCAGCCACCATTTGCTCTTCGCGCTGAATATCCGCTTCCAGCTGTGATGCCCGAGCCGCCATTTCAGACTTGCGCCGGTCTGCACGTTTGGCTTCTTCGTCCAACTGAGTGCGGGCAATGTTGAAGCGCTGCAGGCCAGCCGCGGCCTTGGCCTCATCTTCCCTCAACTTGGGTAACCTGGCAGCGATAATAGCCTGTGCCTTCGCGGCTTCCGTCTGTACAATCTGGGTTTCCCCAACCGTAACTGTCGCCTGGTTGAATGCGCTTTTTGCTTCTGACAAACCGGCTTTTGCAGCAGACCATCGCAGATGCAGGATGGTGGCTTCTGTGCGTCTGATATCTCCGGCAATATTGCGGTATCGATTGGCCTGACGGGCCTGACGTTTGAGACTGTCCAACTGTCCTTCCAGCTGGGCAATCACATCATCCAGCCGTTCAAGGTTGTTCTCGGCAGCCCTCAAACGAAGTTCGGCTTCGTGCCGACGTGAATGGAGCCCGGAAATACCGGCAGCCTCCTCCAGCAAAGCCCGTCGGGCCTGGGGTTTGGCGGAAATCAGTTCACCGATCCGTCCCTGACCGATCATGGACGGCGAACGGGCACCGGTGGAAACGTCGGCAAACAGCAACTGTACATCCTTGGCGCGCACATCCTTGCCGTTGATACGATAGACAGATCCAGCCTCACGCTCGATACGTCGTGAAACCTGCAATTCATCGCTGTCATTAAAGGCAGCAGGCGCTTCGCGGGTGCTGTTGTCCAAAAACAGCGCAACTTCGGCCATGTTACGGGAAGGGCGGCCACCTGACCCGGAAAAAATGACATCATCCATGGAGGATGCCCGCATGTTTTTATAAGAGTTCTCTCCCATAACCCAGCGCAGGGCTTCAACAAGGTTCGACTTTCCGCAACCATTTGGGCCCACGACACCAGTCAGCCCTTTTTCAATGACGAACTCGGTCGGTTCGACAAAGGATTTGAAGCCCAAAAGGCGGAGTTTGTTGAATTCCATCTGGCGACCCAAATCATAAAACCGAATCAACGGGCAGACCGATACATCATAACACGATCTGACCGCTTCTTGGGTCGCTTATAGCATTACAGAGCGGCTTCGACGGCTTTCGATACGGATTCAAATGTTGAATCCCCAAGTTTCTTGTCATTCACGAACACAGTGGGGGTCGATGAGACGCCAAATTCACGAACGGCCTTGTTGCGTCCTTCTACCATTTTGGTGAGCAACTCCTGATTGCCAAGGCAGGCCTTGAAGTCTGCTTCCGTCATACCTGACAATTTGGACAGGCGCAGCAGTTCCGGCACCGGATTGCCTTTGCCCGCCCACACACTTTGAGTGTCAAAAAGGGCGTCAACCATGGCGTAATAGGCATCATTGGGGGCACATTTGGCCAGCATGAAGGCTGCTTCGCCGCGACGATCCCCATCAAACGGGAATGGGCGAAGTATATATTTCGCCTTTCCCGTATCAACATATTTTTCCTTGATCTGTGGCAGGATTTTCTCGTGGAACGAGCGGCAATGCGGGCAGGTCATGGATGCGTATTCAACAATTGTGACCTTCGCATTGACGTCACCCATAACATTATCTTCCAGCGGAATGTCATCAAACAGGCCTGATACGGTCTGCGCAGATGCGGACGACATCAAAACTGGTGAAAGTGCAAAGGCACCGGACAAAGCAACAAATTGTCTGCGATCAAGTAGTGTCATGGTTGGTTATTCCTCAAAACGCCTGAAGCGATTGGATGTTTAATTCTGTTTGCCGCCAAGCTATGGCGTTTTCGTGGCAATTTCCAGAAGACTTTCTGTCCCCATCAACATATTTGCGTGACCTTCAGTTTATTGGGTCGTAGGCCTTCCCAGGCACATTTTCATGTAGCATCTGAACCTTTGCTGAACACTCCCTTGCCCATTTTTTCAAGAGCGCTCTTCAATTGTGGATCGTCAACCTGATCAATCAGACTGGACAAACGGGCTGATTCACCCTGGCCGAGCTCCTTTTGTCCGGCTGCGGGCATCGACCCACGCACAGCCACCGGTTTTTGCACCAGTTTCAAACGCGCTACGGCAGTATATCCAAAATAGTCGTTCACCGCTGCCAGCACTGCATCACTGTCGTGCTGTAGAAACAGGGCGTGCCCGCCATCGCAGGCGACAATCAGTGTTGCTGGCTCAAAGGGGTCATCGTCACTGATTTGGCGCGGCCAATGCAGTTTATCCGGCAAGGATTTGGCTGCATGACGATCTCCTACAATGTCGCGCCACGACCCGATCAGGTCCATGGTCATGCCCGCACGCCGCTCAATTACAGGGTCCAGCAGTTTGGACACCAGATCGGATACTGGCTGTGCACCGCGACGGTTTGTCCATTGCTTTTTGCCATTATTCGACACACACGTGCCCTCCATGAAACCGCTTAATAAACGCCTGCTCACCTGGTACGACCAACACGCCAGAACCTTGCCTTGGCGCGTCAGCCCGCAAGAGGGCAAATTTGGCGTTGTGCCTGATCCTTACCACGTGTGGTTATCGGAAGTCATGCTCCAACAAACCACTGTTGCAGCAGTTAAGTCTTATTTCGAGAAATTTGTCACCCAGTGGCCCAGTGTTGATGACCTAGCCGCCGCAGAAGACGAGGATGTCATGAAGGCCTGGGCTGGGCTGGGCTATTATTCGCGGGCTCGAAATCTGATTGCCTGTGCACGTGTGGTCTCCAACGAAATGGGGGGACGGTTTCCGCAATCTGCAAGGGAGCTGCAACAACTGCCTGGAATAGGCCCCTATACATCGGCAGCCATCGCAACAATTGCCTTTGGACAACATGATGCAGTCGTGGATGGCAATATCGAGCGGGTCAGCACCCGCCACACTGCCAATTCAACCCCCCTTCCCAAGGCCAAATCCGACTGTGCGGCCTTTATGCAAATGACAACGCCAAAAGATCGGCCGGGGGATTTTGTGCAGGCCATGATGGATCTGGGGGCAACAATCTGCTCGCCAAAGTCTCCTGCCTGCGCCCTTTGCCCAATCAATGAAGATTGTCAGGCCTACAGTTTGGGTAAAATGCTGGACTTCCCGGTCAAACCCGCCAAAAAAAGCAAACCCACCAGGGTCGGAGCGGCCTTTGTACAGTTTCGCCAGGACGGTGCAATCTGGTTGACCAAGAGGCCAAATACCGGACTGTTGGGCGGCATGTCGGTGGTCCCCAGCACGCAATGGTCCGCGCGACAGGATGGAGCCATAAACGCCACGGCCGCACCGGTTCAGGCTGACTGGGCATCAGTTGGATCAGTGCGCCACACATTTACACACTTTGATCTGGAACTGACAGTTTGGATCAGCCAATGCGACCAGACCCTCGGCGAAGGTTGGTGGTCTGCTCCAGATGACATCCATGGTGAGGCATTGCCTAGCCTCATGAAGAAGGTTATTGCGAAGGCTTTGGACAAGCACACGAGAGACTAATCCAGTGGCACAGATCAGGCATATCGTTTTCGACATCGGCTCAGTGTTGATCCATTGGGACCCGGAATTGATTTACCTCGACCTCATAGAAGATGCGGACTATCGAAAGCATTTTTTGCAAAACATTTGCTCCCCCGACTGGAACCTGGAACAAGACCGTGGGCGGGACTGGACAGTCGCCGAAGATGCGCTCATCCAGGATCATCCAGAACTGAGCGAGTGGATTCGGGCCTATCGAAAGCACTGGATCAAAAGCGTTCCCCACGCATTTGACGACGTGGTAGACCTGTTTCAGGCGTTGATAGAGGCGGACCACGATGTCACCCTGCTAACAAATTTCAACCACGAGACGCTTCCGGAAGCAAAAGCCAAATTTGGTTTTCTTTCAAAGGCACGTGGTGAAACAGTATCTGGCAGCATCGCTTTTGTGAAGCCCGACCACGCCATCTATCACCATCACACCGAAGCATTTGATCTTGAACCGGCGCGAACGCTGTTTATTGACGACAGTGAAAAAAATGTTGTTGGGGCACGCGAATTCGGGTGGCATGCCGTACACTTCGCCGGGCGTGAGGGCGCGGCGAAGCTGGCTACTGAACTCAAGAACTTTGGTATCTCAGTTTAGCTGCATGCCTAACGGCAGTTCCGAATTCAGGCGGCTGCTCCCAGGCTGGAACGATATTGCTTGCGCAATTCGTCGATCTGGAGAAAACCATCTCCCTTGTCGATATGCCAGAACGTCCAGCCATTGCATGCATCCAGACCCTGAACCTTTGCACCCATTTTGTGAATGGAGGCGGTTTCATCCTGCCATTCCAATGAACCATCCATACGGATCTTTGCCTGCCAGCGCTTCTTGCTGTCCTCAAGCACATCGCCAACCGAAAGCAAGCCCGCTTCGATAATTGATCCAAATGGAATACGGGGTTCGGCTTTTTTGCCAGTCGTCACCACCAGTTCCGCCTTGCGCACCGGTGTTACGGCTTCAATGCGGGCAGATGCGGCTTCGATATAGTCCTGTTCCCGTTCTATACCTACAAAATTGCGACCAAGACGTTTGGCAACCGCTCCGGTTGTCCCGGTGCCGAAGAACGGATCAAGCACAACATCACCGGGCTTGGTTGAAGACATCAAAACGCGATGCAACAGAGCTTCCGGTTTTTGGGTAGGGTGAACTTTTTTTCCATCTTCACCCTTCAACCGCTCACCACCATTACAGATCGGGAAAACCCAGTCAGAACGCATCTGCACTTCATCATTGGCCATTTTCATGGCGTCATAGTTGAACGTGTAGCCCTTGGCATTTTGATCGCGGGACGCCCAAAGCATGGTTTCATGGGCATTGGTGAATCTGCGACCACGAAAGTTCGGCATCGGATTGGTCTTGCGCCAGACTATATCGTTGAGAATCCAGAACCGCATATCCTGCAGGATCGTGCCGACACGATAGATATTGTGATAGGAGCCGATGACCCAAATTGTTCCGTTGGGTTTCAACACCCGGCGCACGGCCAACAACCAGGCGCGAGTAAAATCGTCATAGGCTGCAAATGTGTCGAACTGGTCCCAGTGATCATCACATGCATCTACCTTTGACTGGTCCGGGCGAGAGAGATCACCACCAAGTTGCAGATTGTAGGGCGGATCAGCAAAAACCACATCGACCGAGTTTGGAGGCAAGGCTTCAAGGGCAGCGACACAATCGCCTTTGATAATGCTGTTCATCCAGGCTGGCTGATCAGACTTGTTTTTTGAAGTCGATAAAGATTGCCCACCAAGGTCGGCTGTGTTGATTATTCGCATATGTCACCTGAACGCAAAACTAATTAGGCTTTGGGTAAGGTTACTCAACGGAGTGAATATTTCTTTAAGCCGGTGCCATTGTTCTTCAACTTGGTTTATTGAGGGGCCATTATTTCACCAGGAGCCCTGTTATGCCTGCATGCGAACTCGTCATCTTTGACTGTGACGGAACCATCATGGATTCAGAAACCATTGCCGCTGAATGCGAAGTGGAGGCACTGAAGGCCTATGGTGCCGAGCTGAGTGTTCAAGAATTCACCGCGCGATTTGCGGGTACTGCGTCTGAAGTTGTAAAGGCCACAATGGAGCAGGAACTTGGCCGAAGCCTTCCTGATGACCATATCAAGACTGTCAAAGCAAAAATGAAGGAACGATTGTGGCGAGAGGTGAAAGCCATGCCCGGGGTGCATGAGTTGCTGGATACGCTGGATCAGGCCCGGTGCGTGTGTTCAAATGCCGATATGGAAAAGCTGAAAATCGAATTGACCCGAGGCGAGCTATGGGACCGGTTTCGCCCCTATGTTTTTTCCGCCCACGAGATTGAAAGCAAAAAGCGCAAGCCTGAACCTGATATTTTTCTTCATGCGGCAAAAGAATTTGACGTTGATCCTGCAGCATGTGTTGTAGTCGAGGATTCAGTCGCAGGTATTCAGGCTGGAAAGGCTGCCGGAATGCGGGTCATTGGATTTACCGGCGGATCGCATTCACAACCCGGACACGCCGACATACTCACCGAAGCCGGAGCTGAAACGGTTGTCAGTCGGCTAAAGGACATTCCACCGATCATAGCTGCCTTTGAACACTGGGACGGCACAGATTTTTAGGTTCGAGCAGCATAGCCCGGTTTGCATCCGCCCCATGGGATAGCACGCCATTGCGTCGATCTGGCCTCAGGTCTCACAGGATTTGGCAGTGGGCTTTGCACTTGGAGTCTCATCGAAACCAAGATAAATGCGCACATTTGTTGCCTTCGGAGCCGGAATGACAATCGTCTCGTCTACAAACTCAAACTTCGCAAAAGACGCCCCGGATGTAACATTTGCAGGCAATTGATGCAGCTCGAAATGCCTTGAGCAACTGCCTTCCTGCACGGCCACGCGGATTGGCATTTTGAATGACCCGGCACCTCCGGCAGGACCGGAGATGACACGTCCCAGCGCGCCTACGCGGATTTCCAGATTTTCGCCAACATAAGAACACTCACGGGCTACTTTTGTCAGCGTTGCCTGATAGCGCAGGTTGTCAGCCTTGGAGCGATCCTTGCCTTTATAAAGGCGAAAGGTCTCTGTACCTGCGTGAATGCGTACCGTGGGACAATAATCCGACAAAGCATTGCGCGTATTTGCCAATTTGGTGCGCGCATTCGGGTTTGTCCCCGTTGGATTTGTCAGTGAAGCCTGTTGATCTGATGGTGTTGTAGTTGTTGATTGATTGGTTCCAAACAAATCATCCGGATTGGAAGTTTGACACGCCGCCATGATTAAACAACAGCCCGCAACCGCAATGAATTGTCTGCCTCTGGTCTTGAAACGCTTGGTACTCAACATCTGGCCTTCAACTTTGATCTGCAATGCCTGTTTCAGCCTATAGCAGGAGTAAATTTACTTGGCGAGACCCGCTTGTTTCAAGTCGCTTTCCTATTGGAATTCCATGCGCCATCAACTAGGTTCCCGCCAGCAGAGTGACTAACGCATGAAATCGCGTCAATAAAGTGGTCAAATGAAATATATCAGTACACGGGGCGACGCCCCCAAGCTCGGATTCTGCGACACGGTATTGGCGGGCCTGGCTCGCGACGGCGGGTTGTATGTGCCTGAAACCTGGCCACGCTTCAGCCCCGAACAACTCGCCGCACTGTCAGGAAAGTCATACCAGGAGGTAGCCAAGACCGTTCTTTATCCCTTCATCGAAGAAGAAATTTCTTCTGCCGAGTTTTCAGCAATGGTGGACGAGGCCTATGCTTGTTTTGCCCATCCGGCCATCGCACCCCTGATACAGACTGGTCCCAACGAATTTATTCTGGAATTGTTTCACGGCCCGACACTGGCATTTAAAGATGTCGCCATGCAATTGCTGGCAAGAGTGGTCGATCATATTCTGGCCCAGCGTCAATCAAGGCTCACCATCGTCGGCGCCACTTCTGGCGATACCGGAGGAGCTGCCATTGAGGCGTTTCGGGGGCGTGAGAATTCCGACATTTTCATTCTTTTTCCCGATGGCAAAGTGTCCGATGTCCAGCGCTGGCAGATGACTGGGGTAAAAGACGCCAATGTTCATGCTCTTTCCATTGAAGGCAATTTCGATGACTGCCAGGCACTTGTTAAAAGCATGTTCAATCACCATGGTTTTCGCGACAAATACGCCCTGTCGGGCGTGAATTCGATAAATTGGGGCCGGATCATGGCCCAGATCGTCTATTATTTCACGTCGGCCCTGTCGCTGGGGTCTCCTGCGCGCAAAGTCTCGTTCACCGTTCCAACGGGCAATTTCGGTGACATATTTGCTGGTTATTGCGCCAAGAAGATGGGACTTCCCATCGATCAATTGCTCATCGCCACCAATGCCAACGACATTCTGGCCAGAACAATGGAAACGGGCCGCTATGAGACGGCTGCCGTGGCGGCAACCAGTTCTCCAAGCATGGATATTCAGGTTTCCTCGAATTTTGAACGCCTTCTGTATGAAGCTTCCGACCGTCAATCCGACTATATCAGGCAATCAATGTCCTCACTTTCACAATCAGGGGTATTTTCGCTGGGTGACAAAGTGTGGAAGACAGTTCGTTCAGAGTTCGATGCGGGTCGCGCCAGCAACCAGACGGTTGATCACACAATTGCGCAAGTGCTGAAACAAAGCGATTATCTGCTTGATCCTCATACTGCCGTTGGCGTTCATGTGGCCCGCAACATGCGCAGCACTGGTGCACCCATGATTGTCCTGTCCACGGCCCACCCGGCCAAGTTTCCCGACGCTGTTGAAACCGCCAGTGGTGTGCATCCGCAGTTGCCGGTGCGAAACAAAGACTTGATGGATGGCGAAGAACGCTTCACATTGTTGCCCAACGAGCTGGATGCGGTGGAAGCCTATATTTCAGAGCATACAAGAGCGGGTTCATGAAATCCGCATAAATGTTCGGGTGACTGGGAGGCGCCCGCAATATGACATCAGGCAAGACAAACCATTCGCCAATTGTTCGAGGCTCAGGCGCCGGGGCAATGCCAAACCTTCCGCGCAATGTCGAGGTATCAAAGCTAAAAAACGGCATGACTGTTGTCACAGACCGTATGGAGCATTTGGAAAGTGCTGCTCTTGGTGTGTGGGTCAAGGCCGGATCGCGAGATGAGCGCCCTGGAGAGCACGGAATTGCCCATCTTCTGGAGCATATGGCTTTCAAAGGAACCCGAAGTCGAACTGCACGTGATATTGCTGTTCAAATTGAGAATGTCGGCGGTGATGTCAACGCAGCCACAAGTGTGGAGACAACGTCGTTTTATGCGCGCGTGTTGAAAAACGATGTTCCGCTGGCTGTCGACATACTATCCGACATATTGAACAACTCTCTGTTTGATGAAAAAGAGCTGGCCCGTGAGCAGCATGTGATCCTGCAGGAAATCGGAGCCGCCAAAGACAGTCCGGAAGACGTGGCCTTTGACGATTTCCAGTCTGCAGCATTTAAGGGACAACCATTGGGGCGCCCGATTATGGGGACGCCCACAACAGTTTCCTCGTTCAAAGCCTCCGACATCCGCAATTATCTCAGTGATCATTATCACGGCCCCAACATGGTCTTGGCTGCCTCTGGCAATATCGATCATGATCAATTGGTGAAAATGGCCGAAACCCGTTTTTCCGATTTTGGTGGCAGCCCTCCACGTGAACCGGACACCTGTGTCTATACAGGTGGTGAGATGATTACCAAGCGCGACCTGCAGGAAGCCCAGATCATTTTCGGGTTCGAGGGGCGAGCCTATCATGTGCGGGATTTCTATGCCTCGCAGGTTTTGGCTTCGCTGCTGGGCGGAGGCATGTCCTCGCGTCTATTTCAGGAAGTGCGCGAAAAACGCGGACTGTGCTACTCTATCTACGCCTTTCACTGGGGCTTTTCTGATACTGGACTGTTTGGAGTTCATGCGGCAACCGAAGAAAGCGATATTCCCGAACTGATTCCAGTTGTCATGGAAGAATTCAAAAAAGCTGGACAGGCGATCAATCAGGAAGAGCTGGACAGGGCAAGAGCCCAGATTAATGCCGGACTTATGATGAGCCTGGAAAGCCCAGCCTCGCGGGCCGGGCAAATCGCAAGGCAAATCCTGTTGTTTGGGCGCCCCATTTCCAACGAAGAACTCATGGACCGGCTGAATGCACTTACGATTGAGCGCCTGCGCGACCTGGCATCGCGGTTGTTCACCGAGAATATCCCAACCATTGCCGCCATCGGCCCGGTAAGCCACGTTCCAGCTCAGGCGGAAATTGCTGAAACTCTGGGAGCCCGCTTGCCAGACGCAGCACAGTAAAGACAGTCGGACCCATGCGCCTGCTCAGCTTTGCATCGCGATATCCAGAACCCTCACAGCTGGAAACAGAACGCACAATCCTGCAGCGTCCGCAAATGGCCAATTATCAGGTCTGGGCAGATCTGCGGCGGGAAAGTTCCGAATTTCTAAAACCCTTTGAACCCCGATGGTCACATGATGAATTGAGCAAGTCGGCCTTCAGAGCACGTTTGCGGCGTCAGGAAGCAGATATTGTGAGTGGACGAGGTCTGCCATGGTTTCTGTTCGACCGGTACAATCCGGACGTTCTTTTGGGCGGGCTGACCATTTCCAACATTCGAAGGGGCGTTTCCGATACAGGCACACTGGGCTATTGGATGGGTGAAAAGTACGCAGGAAACGGATTGATGAAGGAAGCCCTGCTTGCTGTTTGCATGAATCTGTTTGAAGTTCACAAACTGCACAGGGTTGAGGCCGCAACAGTATTGGAAAATCAAAGATCTCAGGGGCTTTTGATGTCATGCGGTTTTCAACAGGAAGGAATTGCGCGTCAATATTTGCGCATTAATGGCACTTGGCGTGACCATATTCTTTTTGCCAGATTGGCGGAGGACCGAATTTGAGAGCTTTCGGCATGAAACAGCCGCATTGTGTTTCCACTTTTGGCCATCTGCGACATTTACCTGCTGCCATTGGTGGCGTAAGTAAGCAAAGTCTTTTTGCCAACCCTAGAGCCAATTGAAAGCGCGAGTAATGATTGCGAAACCGCTTCGGCAACTGGTTTTTGGCATATTGACCCTTCTGCTGATCCTCCCTTTCAACAGCGCGGCACTTGCGCTGGAAGCCGTCGATGTTGTTTCAGAAACAGCAGCGATTGACCTGACAAATTCAGCAGAACAGTTTGATGGGTCAGGTGCATCGATCAGCGTCAAGACCGCACCGGACAGCAACGGCGTAATCAGTCGAATTGAGGTGCGCTCAACTTCGGAAACCAGCAGTGGCAACTGGTTGGCTTTTGCATTGGCCAACAATTCAGATGAACAGATCGACCGCCTGATCGTCGCGCCTCATTTTAGATTGTCCGGGTCGGGTTTTTTCTGGCCGGACCTTGGCAGCAACCGCATTGAATCGATTACTCCAAGCCAGGGCTTTTCGCTCGACCGGCAAACCGCCAATGATGCCGATGTATTCCGCATAACGCTTGACCCTGGAACGGTTGTTACCTTTGTGGCCGAGATGGTGGGAGACAAGGTACCTCAATTAACTCTTTGGGAGCCGGAAGCCTACAAGGACACGATAAACAGTTACACTTTGTATGAAGGCATCGTTCTGGGAATTGCAGGATTGCTGGCTGTGTTTTTGACCATTTTATTTGTGGTCAAAGGTTCGGCCATGTTCCCGGCCACTGCCGCGCTTGCCTGGGCGGTCATGGCCTATATCTGCGTGGACTTCGGGTTCATCGGAAAAATCGTGGTTTTGCAACCCGGAGACCTGAATATCTGGAGAGCGGGCTCGGAGGTCTTTCTGGCCGCGAGTCTCGTGATATTTTTCTATGCCTACCTGCACCTGAATCGTTGGAACACCCATTACAATTATCTTGTACTGGTCTGGCTGGTCGGATTGGGCGTGCTGTTCGGCATTGCTGTCGTGACTCCGGCCTACGCCGCTGGAATTGCCAGGGTGTCTATTGCCGTTGCAGCAGTATTCGGGCTGATCATTATTCTGATCCTTTCCTTTCGCGGCTTTGACCGGGCCATTCTCCTCATTCCCACCTGGTGTCTTACATTGGCGTGGGTGGCTGCCGGTTGGCTGACCATAGTCGGGCGATTGGACAATGATATCGTCCAACCCGCACTTGGTGGCGGTCTGGTTTTGATCATCATGCTTTTGTCTTTTACAGTAATGCAGCACGCCTTTGCCGGAGGAACGTTAATCCAGGGGTTGGTCAGCGACATTGAAAGGCAAGCCCTTGCACTGGCAGGATCCGGGGATGCGGTCTGGGACTGGGATGTCGACCGGGATGAAGTATATACCGGGCCGGAAATCAGCAAAATTCTGGGCCTGAAACCGGACGCACTTGAAGGATCACCGAGCAAGTGGCTTGCCCTGCTACACCCCGATGACCGTGACCGTTTCAAATCCACACTTGATGTTGTTCTTGATCACCGTCGTGGCCGTATTCGTCAGGATTTCAGGTTGCGTGCCGAAAACGGTCAGTATTACTGGCTAACAATCCGTGCGCGACCAGTCATCGGTAACGATGGTGAAGTGTTGCGGTGTGTTGGGACAATTTCTGACATCACAAAGCAAAAATCCTCGCAAGAGCGACTGCTGCATGATGCCGTTCATGACAATCTGACCGGATTGCCGAACCGGGAATTGTTCTTTGACAGGCTCGATTCTGCAATTTCGCTATCTAAAACCCAGCCGCAGCTGAAGCCCTCTGTCTTTATCCTCGATTTCGACCGGTTTTCTGCGATTAACGATTCCCTTGGCTATCCGGTTGGGGATTCCATCCTGTTGACCATGGCCCGGAGACTGGGGAGGCTGATCAAGCCGCAAGACTGTCTGGCGCGATTGGATGGCGACCAGTTCGCCCTACTGCTGATGTCTGAAACCGAACCGGATCGCATTGCTGTATTGGCTGATGCGCTGCAACGAGCAATCAAGGCTCCGGTAAACTTCTCGGGTCAGGAAATATTGCTCACTGCCTCAATCGGGCTCGTAAGTTGGTCTGCCGAGATCGAAGAGCCCGATGACATGATCAAGAATGCGGAAATCGCCATGTTCCAGGCCAAACGGTTTGGTGGTGACCGTATTGAACCGTTCAGGCCAGCGTTCAAATCCCAACCTGCCCAAGTTGGCCATCTGGAATCTGAATTGCGTGGCGCGCTCGACCGCAAAGAGTTGGAGCTGTACTACCAGCCGATTATTGATTTGAAGAAAAAGACCGTCGCCGGATTTGAAGCACTGATGCGTTGGAATCATCCCAAAAAAGGATTGATATCTCCAACCGAATTCATTCCGCTGGCCGAACGCAGTGGGCTTATTCTGCCCATTGGGCGATTTGCTCTCGATCAGGCTGCTCATCAACTCGCGATTTGGCAGGAAAAACTGCAGTCAACTCCAATATTCGTCAGCGTCAACATGTCCAGCCACCAACTATTGCGGCATGATCTGATCAATGACGTGAAATCCGCATTGAATCGAAATAAATTAATGCCCAACACCTTGAAACTGGAATTGACCGAGTCCCAGATAATGGAAAACCCGGAACACTCCTCACAGGTACTGAGACATGTTCGCAAGGCCGGTGCAGGATTGTCGCTGGACGACTTTGGAACCGGCCATTCTTCATTGTCCTATCTGATGGAATTCCCATTTGACACGATCAAGATTGATCGGTCATTTGTATCAAATTCTAGTGGGCGGGGTCGTCCGATCATCCTGAGGTCGATCGTTGGCATGGCTCATGACCTTGGCATGACCGTGGTGGCTGAAGGGGCAGAAAACGAAAAGGACGCTCTGGAATTGCACCAGTTGGGCTGTGAATATGCACAAGGTTTTCTCTTTGGCGAACCAATGACCGCTGAGGTCGCCTATCGCGCACTGATGCAGGATTTCCCCAAAAAATAGAAGCAAAACTCTTCGATCTTTTCCATCAGACCAGGCTCGTCAGGCATGTCCGGGGTTGGCCGACAGCAATTCTTCGCTAATTCCCAAACACGCAAGCGCGGCTTCGTATTGCCGGTCAGACGGGGTGTTGAACAGGATGTCACGGGTTGCAGGCAATGTGAGCCAGCCATTGTGCAATATTTCTTCTTCCAACTGTCCAGACGACCAACCTGCATATCCCAAAAACAGGACATGTCCTTGTGGCGCATCTGCGCTGGCAATACGTCGCAAGGCATCCATTGTCGCCGTTATTCCGGCCAGATCATCCACTCTGGTTGAAGACGTTGTACCGTAGTCCAGGGTATGCAATACGAAGCCTCGCCCCTGCTCTACCGGGCCACCACGAAAAACCCGGATCGCATCGGCTTTTGCTTGCACGATACCCTCTTCCGGCATTTCGAGCTCCTCTAGAATCTCTGCAAAACTTGGGCTGGCAACCGGCTGATTGAGAATAAACCCCATACTGCCTTCGTCGGAATGGGCGCATATGAATACGACCGAGCGGGCAAAACGCGGATCCTGCATGCCCGGCATAGCCACCAGCAAGTGGCCTTTTAATTGCATCTGTTCGGTCTTTGCAGAGCTCATGACCAAGAATAGCAAGAAACCGATCTCAATGAAACGTGTCAGCACCCACGATTTCACGATGTTATGACCGTTAGTGTGAATGTGGCAGTCGATTTGTTTGCGGGCCTGTTCTATTGATACTCCATGGTCCTACTGACACTTATATTTCTGATTTCGCTTTTGGTGGCCCCGGCTTGGGCAGCAAACAGCCCGTGGTTTGAGACCGAAGGTGCAAAACTTCGTTTGATCTCGCAGCCCTCTGCCGATGGCAAAACCATCGATGCCGGGCTTGAGGTCAAGCTTGAAAAAGGATGGAAAACCTATTGGCGTTCTCCGGGTGCTTCTGGACTGCCACCACAGCTGGATTTCGGAGCTTCAAAAAACATTGCCAAATCACATATGCATTTTCCGGTACCCATCACATTCGGAGAAGGGCACAATCTCTCCGTTGGTTACGATCAGTCAGTCACTTTTCCCATTCAGATTGAGCCATTATTTGCCAACCGGCCGGTTCAGATCGCGGTGGAAGGATTGATCGGAATTTGTGCTGAAGTTTGTATTCCCGTGCGGTTCAATCTTGCTGTCAACGAAGACGGCAAAGGTATTTCGACGCGCGATGTGGCCTCAAATCTAAATCGGGCCCGCTCCAGCCTGGCAAAAGAACCAAGTGATGACTTCCATATCAACAAGCTGATATATGGGGGTAATCATCTTGAAATTATTGCCACCGTTCCCAAAGGAACACGTTCAAGTACCATACTGATTGAAGGGCCGGCATCCTGGTATCTTACGCCCGCCAACGCACAATCCATCAATGGTACGATAGCCCGTTTTCAGGTTGGCTTGCAGGACCTTCCAAAGGGAGCAGATCCGATGAGCACAGAGCTGAAATTGACCCTGATCAGCGATGGTGCTGCGGTTGAGGCGGACATGACGCCAGCGCGACAATAGGTCTCTTGACCGGCACGTCGCATAGGCCCACGGACTGACATCAAAATGCAAGTGTTGGGGAATTTCACATGTCGATCAAGGTCGGAGACAAATTGCCGGATGCCGAGTTCATGATCAAAACTGATGAAGGACTGGCCAAACTGTCCGTCGAAGAAATCACCAGGGGCAAAAAAATTGTTCTGTTTGCAGTACCAGGGGCATTTACCCCAACCTGTCATCAAAACCACCTGCCCGGGTTTCTTGAAAATGTCTCGGCCATCAAGGAAAAAGGTGTCGATGAAGTAGCGGTAATTGCACCCAATGACGTGCACGTGGTGGACGCCTGGGCAAAAGCAACCAATGGTGATGGAAAAATACTGTTTCTTGCCGATGGAAATGCAGATTTTGCCAAGGATATCGGCATGGATATTGATCTGTCCGTGGCGGGTATGGGACTACGCACGAAACGCTATTCCATGATTGTTGAAGACGGTACGGTCACATCTTTCAATTCAGGTGATATACCCGGTCAGGCGACAATCAGCTCCGCTGCAACGATTCTGGAGCAGTTGCAGGTTTAGTGGTCCTGCATTTTATAGGGTTCCATCCCCGAGCGTGCCAATTCGTCGGCCCGCTCATTCTCTGCATGGCCGGCATGGCCCTTGACCCAATACCAGTTGATCTCATGCCGCGATACCGCTTCATCAAGAGCTTTCCAGAGTTCGGCATTTTTAACCGGCTTCTTTGACGCGGTCCGCCAGCCATTGCGCTTCCAGCCTTCAACCCAGCCTGTCATCCCGCCCTTGACATATTGAGAGTCGGTGTAAAGGTCGACCTTGCAGGCTTGTTTGAGCGCATTGAGGGCTTCAATAGCGGCCATCAGTTCCATGCGGTTATTGGTGGTTTCAAAATCGCCACCAGACAGTTCTTTTTCATGCTCGCCAAATCGCAGCAATGCACCCCAGCCGCCGGGGCCTGGGTTGCCCGAACATGCGCCATCCGTCCAGATTTCTACCGACTTCATGCCAACCCCAACTTGCCAGCACTTGCTGTCTTGAAGAATTTCAGCCGAGCGCTGAAAGCTTTTGGATCATGCGGCACAACAAGCGCACCCGGCGGCACATTCAGCCAGTCGTTCAAGCGGGTCAACAAGAACCTCAATGCTGCCCCCCGCAAGAGTGTAGGGAGCGCGTTGGTCTCTTCAATCGAAAGCTGACGCACAGATTGGTATCCTGCAATCATCGCATCGCAGGCGTCTTGTTGGAATGCAAGATCATCATCAAAACACCAGGCATTAATTCCAATCGCGAGATCGTAGGCAAGGTAATCATTGCAGGCGAAGTAGAAGTCGATGACGCCGGAAAGTTGCCCGTCGAGAAAAAACACATTGTCTTTGAACAGGTCCGCATGAATTACGCCGAAGGGAATGTCTTGCGGCCAGTTATATTGTGCATGGGCCAATTCTCCCCGGATGAGGTCGGCCATACCCTGTTCAACAGAATCGGCTTCACCAATCGCACTTTCTACAAGTGCTGGCCATCCTGCAGGTGCCAGCGCGTTACGTCGCTGAATATCAAAACCCGAAGCTGATTGATGCAGGTTGGCCATGGTCTGACCAGCCAGATGACAATAAGCAGGTGTGGGGTGTGACACTTCCATGCCTTCAAGAAAGGAAACGATTGCTGCGGGCCGATTTTCCAAACGCCCAAGCGCCGATCCATGACGATTGCGAATGGGCAACGGGCAAACAAATCCCCGGCTGGCAAGATGGTCCATCAGGCCAACAAAAAACGGCAAATCCTTTTCTGCAACACGCTTTTCATAAAGGGTGAGAATATATGTGCCCGATTCTGTGCGCAGCAAGTAGTTGGTGTTTTCCACCCCCCCTGCGATTCCCTTGAATGACAGGACGGCACCCAGATCGTAGTTGGCAAGGAAGCCCGCCAGGGCTTCATCGGAGACTTCGGTATAAACAGCCATTCATGCAGACCCGTTCACAAATGCCATGTCTTGCGGCGTCAGCGTCACATCACGCAATTCGCGCATTACCAGAAATTGTTCATCCTCAACCACCGTTTCGGCCAGTTCGACAGAAAGATCGTAGCGCGTGCGGAAAGCATCAATGATGGTTTCCACGAGGACTTCGGGAGCAGACGCCCCGGCGGACAGGCCGACGGTCAGCTCGTCCTGGTTTTTGTCGAATGTTGACCATTCGATTTCACTGGCGTTCTGGACCAGAACGGAAAGTCTGGCCCCTGCCCTTCTGGCCACATCCACAAGGCGGTTTGAATTGGATGAATTGGGTGCCCCGACAGTCAGGAACACATCGCAACGACCTGCAACGGCCTTAACGGCCTCCTGACGGTTGGTTGTGGCATAGCAAATGCTTTCGGCTGCCGGTGCCTGGATGTCCGGGAACCGGTGCTTCATATGGGTGATAATCTCTGCTGTATCATCGACGGACAAAGTAGTTTGCGTGACGAAGCCCAAGGCTGACTCGTCCTCAGCCGCAAAGGCATCCACATCTTCCACAGTTTCAATCAAGGTTACCGCACCCGGTTCCAACTGGCCCGTTGTACCAACAACCTCAGGGTGTCCCCGATGCCCCACCAACAAGACATGACGCCCCTTGCGAGCATGTGTAATGGCCTGTTTGTGTACTTTCGACACTAAGGGGCAGGTTGCATCCAGGTAGAACATGTTGCGGGCTTCCGCGGCAGCTGGAACAGATTTTGGTACGCCATGGGCCGAAAAGATCACTGGTTGTTCAGTAGGCGGAATTTCATCAAGATCCTTGACGAAAATTGCACCCAAATTCTCAAGTCCTTCCACCACGAAACGGTTGTGAACGATCTCATGGCGCACATAGACCGGTGCACCATATTTCTTGAGCGCCAGAACCACGATCTGGATTGCGCGATCAACGCCGGCACAAAAGCCACGCGGGCCGCACAAAAGAAACTTTGCCTTGGGTTTATTCGTCATCACCTGCACCTTTGTGCATCTCCGCTTTGACTGGGTTTAGACAAAAACATCACACCACTTCAACGATTAACTGGCCTTAACTCGGCCGAACAAAAAATATCCGCCAACAATCAGCAAAGTCAGCGCCAGTCCATACCATGTTATGGCATATTGCAGATGGCTGTTTGGAAACTCTATACGGGTCACGCCACCCACCGGCAGTCCGCCTGACGTCGGGTTGGCACCCGCATCAACAAAATAGGGGGCGACCCGAACCGAACTTCGCCCAAAAGCCTTTTGCGTCATCTGCGCTAACGATTTCCAGTAATAGATGTTTTTATCCAGATCATTGTCGGGCACAAAACTATTGGGTTTTTGTTCCGGAGCCGAGCGCGCCAATCCATCGATTGCAATGCGTTCCTTGATCAAGCCCCCTGCCCGACTGTCCGACTGTTTGTTGGAGAGAGGCACATAGCCCCGGTTCACGAACACAAACTGACCATCATCCTGACGCAGCGGCGTATAGACAAAATAGCCGGGACTACCCTTGAACGTAGCAAAATAGTGTTGTTCAAGGTCATGACGGAATGTGCCAGACACGCTGACTGGACGGTACTCAATATCCTGTTTTCCCTCAACCATGGTCGCGATTTGTTGGCCAGAAAGAGGGCTGGCGGAGAGATTGGCCTCGACCCGGTCGATCAGTGCCTGCTTCCACACAAGTCGCTTGACCTGCCAGGTACCCAGTCCAACGAGCACAACAAGCCCCAGAACAATAGCCGTCGCCAAAACAATATTACCGAGTTTCATGGCAGTGAAGTGAGCCTAGTCCTGTGGTTTGTCAAGGCGACCGGATGCGGCATCATGGTGCCAGGTCAGATTGATCAGCACCCCCTTCAACATGCGCAATGCCGGAAGACCAATGATCAATATCATAGGGGGCCAAAGCAGCACATGTACCCAACCGGGTGGTGCGTAATTCAATTCAACAAACAGTGCCATGCCAAGCACGAGAAAACCCAGTCCCATGATGATGAAAACGGTCGGACCATCGCCGGAGTCGTTGAAGTCATAATCCAGATGACAAGCACTGCAGCGGTCCTTGACCGTCAACAGACCGGTGAACAGATTGCCTTCCCCGCACCGCGGACAACGTCCTTTCATACCGGTAGGCACTGGATCAAGGGGGGGATAGTGTTGGTGATCTGGCATGACCGCCCTCCGGGGTCGAAAGGATTGATTAGTGGATATGAAAAAGGCGGCTATCCGAAGACGCCGCCTTGCTCGTGAACTTGCTCAACTGAGATTAATGCACTTCGATCGTGGCTCCGGCGCTCCCCCAGATATAAACGGCCACAAACAGAAACAGCCACACGACATCAACAAAGTGCCAGTACCAGGCAGCAGCTTCGAAGCCGAAATGCTGCTTTTCGGTAAACTCGCCCTGCATGGCGCGCACCAGACAGACAATCAGGAATATGGTTCCAACCAGAACGTGAAAACCATGGAAACCGGTCGCCATGAAGAATGTGGCCCCATAGATGGAATCTTTAAACGCGAAAGGAGCAACTATATATTCATAGGCCTGCACTGACGTGAAGATAAGGCCCAGAACCACCGTCAAAAACAGCCCCCAGACCAATCCCTTGCGGTCGCCTTCAAGAAGCGCATGGTGGGCCCATGTGACTGTTGTTCCTGACAGAAGCAGGGTCACAGTATTGAACAGCGGCAGGTGCAGCGGATCCAGAACAGCGATATCAGCTGGTGGCCACTGCCCCCCCGTATAGGCCAAACGGGCGACCTGTGCAGCTTCATCGGGAAATAGGGCCGCATCAAAAAACGCCCAGAACCATGCAACGAAGAACATGACCTCGGACGCGATGAACATGATCATGCCATAACGCAAGTGAAGCGAAACAACCTTAGTGTGGTCGCCAGCATGGGCTTCCTTGATCGTATCAGCCCACCAGCCATACATGGTGTAAAGCACGACAATCAGTCCGATGATGAAAAGCCAGGGGCCACTCATGCCCATTGTTGTCGCTTCAGCGTTTTGGATGGACTGCATCCAAACCACACCACCGATTGCCATAAGCAACCCGCCAATGGAGCCGATTAACGGCCACGGGCTTGGATCAATAATGTGATAGTCGTGATTTTTTGTGTGCGCGTCGGCCATGTTGGTCTCCAGCGATGCTTTCTCTCTTGTCAGTTCTTACACCGCATTTGCTGCGATCTAAAGACTTGTTTTGCTTGTACCACCATCAATAATGGATGGTGCAGTTTGGGTTAATTCTGGTTCCGCGTCTTCATCAGGAAAAAACGTATAGGACAGAGTGATGGTTGTGGCGTCTTTCATCAATGGATCATTGACAATATCCGGATCGATGAAGAACACGACAGGCATGTCAACGGACTGCCCAGGCATCAGTTTCTGCTCAGTAAAGCAGAAGCAATCAATCTTGTTGAAATAGATGCCGGCTGCGCCAGGCGAGACGTTAAAAGTTGCCGTTCCGTAAGTTGTTGAATTGCTCAGGTTTTTGGCAACGTAAAACGCCTGTGACTTTTCACCAATCGGCAAAGTGATCTCTCGTTGCTTGGGTCCAAATTCCCAGTCCAACTCAGACGATATATTGGAATCGAAACGCACTGTAATTTTGCGCTGCAGCACTTTGCCAGAGGTATCTTCAGCTCGCTGCGTTGTTCCCGCATAGCCTGTGACCTGACAAAATATTTCGTACAGAGGCACAGCGGCATAGGACATGCCCAACATTCCAAGGGTTACCGCTACACAAATCCCTACAACCCGTTTGTTGCCTGTTGGATTTTTTGCTGGCTCCACGCTCATTGGCTCTGCCCCTTGGTCTGCTGGGCTTTCATCATGTTGGGGCCAATCTTTACAATTGTGGCCACGTAAAACACGGCAACCAGCCCGAGCAGGCATCCTCCAATGGCAAGATTTCGCATACGGCGAGCACGCTTCTGCGCCTCGTTAAGCTCGATCATCACACCGGGTTCAATTTTACCTTCGCGCGCTTCCATCCCTATACTCCCATTCCAGCCAGCAAATAGGAGCCGCTGACACGGAACACCACCGCGTCAATCAGCAGCAAAGCGAAGACAGCGAACAGATAGAAGATCGAGAAGCCGAACAGTTTCTTTTCCGCCCGCAACTTTTCATCAGCCCCGGCATTTTTCCAGACAAGAAACGTCAACCAGAGGAACATAAGACCAAGTGCAAAGGAAAGCACTCCAACCAACGCACCGGAGAAGCCAAGAAGGTAGGGCGATGCGCTAAGCGGCGCCAGCAGTACGGCATAGACCAGCATTTGGTTGCGGGTAGAAGCTTCACCGG
>JBPCWM010000084.1:0-3384 GCA_051009515.1 Rhizobiaceae bacterium
ACATCCAAATAGGTCTGCTGTGGTTACCAGCAGACAGGAAACCTCCGCATTTTTTGGTTGCTTATTCGGCTTTGCATTTGGCAGACTTTTTCAATGACTGTGAAAGAACCAAGTTTTTCCCTCGGAATTGAAGAAGAATACCTGCTGGTTGATCAAGAAACGCTTGATCTGACCGCCGCACCCGACGCCCTGATGAACGAGTGTGTGGATCGACTGGAAGGCAAGGTCAGCCCGGAATTTCTCCAGTGCCAGATTGAGGTTGGAACGGGCGTCTGCGAGACCATTGCGGAAGCGCATTCGGATCTCAGTCATTTGCGTAAAACCATCGCCGAAGTCTGCGGTAAATTTGGTTTGGCACCCTTGGCCGTATCCACACACCCATTTGCCAGATGGCAGGAACAGAGCTTTACCGACAAGGAGCGCTATCGCACGCTTGAAAAAGACCTTGCAGGTGTCGCACGCAGAATGCTGATTTGCGGAATGCATGTGCATGTCGGCTTGGACGACAATGACTTGCGCGCCGACCTGCTCAATCAGTTTTCATATTTTTTGCCGCATCTGCTGGCTCTTTCGACCTCTTCTCCATTTTGGGAAGGTGCGGAAACGGGTTTAAGGTCCTACAGGCTTACTGTTTTCGACAACCTGCCTCGCACCGGATTGCCACCGGAATTCTCAAGCTATGCTGAGTACGAGCGCTCAGTCCAAACCATAATCAATTCCGGCACGATCGAAGATGCGACCAAGATTTGGTGGGATCTGCGGCCTTCAGCGCGCTTTCCAACACTTGAATCGCGCATTTGCGATGTTTCACCCCGTCTAAGCGATACGATTTCGATAGCAGCAATCATACAGTGCCTGTTCCACATGTTGTACACTCTAAGGCGCAGCAACCAGCGGTGGCGGGTTTATGACCGTTTCCTGATCGAAGAAAACCGCTGGCGCGCGCAACGGTACGGGATGTCGGAGGGTCTGATAGATTTCGGCCGTGGTGAGGTCGTTCCATTCGCTGAACTGATTGATGAACTGATCGAGCTTTTAATGCCCCATGCCGAAGCGCTTGGTTGCGTAGAAGAACTGCAGAGCGCAAGCCACATTGTGAAAAGAGGCACGAGTTCTGATCGACAGGTTGATGTTTACCACAATGCCAAAGCATCGGGTGCATCCCACCATGAAGCCTTAAAGGAAGTGGTGCGATCCCTGATATCGGAATTCGGACAGGATTTATGACAGGCTGGATGACTATTGGGCACATGCAGCTTAAAATTTCCATTTCGCTCAATATATCAGGAGACCAAAATGCCAAACAATGTGCATTGGCTTTTAAAGCTGTCGATCAATGAAGGAAAGTTGGACACGTTCAAGACGCTGGCAGAAGAAATGTCGGCTGCGACTATGGCCGACGAACCGGGTGCGTTGAATTATGAATGGTTTTTGAATGACGACCAGACTGAGTGCCATATCTACGAGCGCTACACAGATTCTGCGGCAACAATGGTCCATCTGGAAAATTTCGGCACCAAATTTGCGGAACGGTTCATGGCCTGTGTCACCCCGACCAGCCTTCTACTCTATGGTGATGCGGATAAGCAGGTGCAGGAGGCGCTTGCACCATTGGGCGCTGTTCTTCATACGCAGTTCTCCGGATTTGCGCGCTAGACTGGCCAAAAACAGATTTTACGTCATACTTGATGTTAAAGCACCGAAACATCAAAGCACCGTCATTGTCTGCCCGCTGGGCAAACAATGACGGCCATGGTGGCCTTAGATGGTTCTGAGCACCATGGCTGCGCAGAAGGTTGGGTGATCTGCCTGTTCTGAAAAATAGTTTTCCAGCATCCCAAAGCCATCCGGCACTTTATAAAAGCCATTTCCTGTATCAGATTTCAGGGCGAACCTTTGCATCCCAAATGGCAAACCTTCGCCAATGGATTTCAACGCGGCTTCCTTCAGGCACCACAACCGCAATACTTGCCGACTGCGATCGGGTTCCGGGAGTTGTGTAACAAGGTCTGCCTCTTCTGCTGTAAAAAATTGCCTTGCCAGTTCGAGATTTTCAGGAACGGTTTTCCAGTCCTCCAAATCAACACCAACTGCATGGCGGGTCGACTGCGCTGCGATGAAACCAGATTGGGTTGAAGCGAAGCTGAACCAGGTTTTTGGAAACTCGTTGAGGACAGGCCTGCCATTTCGGGCACTGGAAAAATTGATGAGCGAAAGGTCGCGTGCGGGATTGGTAAACCGTGATACGAAATAACGTCGAAACGCACGACGCTGGATGAAGTTGTCTCTGTCATCACCGTTGGCAAATCTGTCCGCGCGATATCGTTCTTGTGGTGACAACAGGCCGAAACAAATCTCACTCACTTGGGGATGGCTGGAGAACGGCGCGAAAACCTCAGATACGGTCTCATTTTCATCAGTTGAAAACAAACTGCTGGAGCATGCATCAAAGTGACGACGAACCCTGTCCTGATCACAGCTAGCCATCCTTTTCCAAATGCCCAGTTGAAACCAACTCTGCGGGACTGCCCTGATACAGACCGGGCGGCAGTTGCATTTCCTTCAATGCCATTGCAAGTGGCAAAACCGTGGTGTCCTCCTCAAGTTTTGCACCACTCATGATGGTTGCTCCAAAATTGATGGAACTGCGGTTTCCAATTTCAGTTCTTTTGACCTTTAAAACCATATCTTCGAATGTGTGAAACTGAAGGAAGCCTGCCACAATGCAATCGTCGCCAAAGTCCACCGCATTCCAGTCCGATGCCTGCATCGGGTCCATAACAAGGGTCCGCCTGCCAATTTTACACCCCATCTGCCTGAGGATCGGATTGGAAAGCAATGTGCCTGCCGAAAATCCAAGCGGCACCCGACACCATGAAAAGAAACAATCCTGCACAAAGAAATAGGCAAAATGCTTCCAGGACCAGAACTGGGTCGAATGATCCACGCCCCATCTGTTGCCAATCAGCGCACGTTTCAGGGCGATCAGTAACAACAGGATCAATAAACTGGATACGATCAATGCAAGGGCTGAGCCAAACAGCGGATTCAGGTTCAAGCTGAGAAAGGCCATGAACACCGCAGCGTAAAATGAAATGTGGGCAGACGGCAGGAAGCTCATGCTGAAAACGTCATTGAGCAGGATGCGGGTAAAAAACAGGGGCAGGCTCGGTGAACCATTGTCAACTTCTGCCGACTGTTTCGCTTCTATCCTGATTGGCGGATTACCAACGACCGTGATCGGTTTGCTCATCCTGGAACGCATCTGCCGGCGATATTGAATGTCACTTGCCGCAGTAGACACGCCCAGCAAAAAGTCATTGGGGAATTGCCCCGATTCAATCACGCAATTATTGCCGCTGAAAAAACTCGCTCCCATTTCCA
>JBPCWM010000085.1:0-6330 GCA_051009515.1 Rhizobiaceae bacterium
GTTCTGTAAACTTCGCCTATACGGGCACCAATGTCGTTCTGCGCGATTTGAACCTGACCATAGCAGCCGCTCAAAAAATCGGCATTATCGGACGTTCAGGAGCAGGAAAAACAACGCTCATGAATCTTCTCCTGCGCTTCCATGAGGTAGACGGAGGTTCCATTACGGTGGATGGTCAGGATGTTTCTGAAGTAACCCAACATTCCTTGCGCAGTCATATAGGCGTGGTGACTCAGGATACGTCCCTTTTGCATCGCTCCATTCGAGACAATATCGCCTATGGTCGTCCGGATGCGACAGATCAACAGATTGAAGAGGCGGCAAAGCGCGCCAATGCGCACGAGTTCATCGTCGAACTTGAAGATATACGTGGGCGTACCGGATATGACACGCATGTGGGAGAGCGTGGTGTCAAACTATCCGGTGGTCAACGACAGCGCATCGCTCTGGCGCGTGTGTTTCTCAAAGATGCCCCAATATTGCTGTTGGACGAAGCAACATCGGCGCTGGACTCAGAAGTCGAGGCTGCCATTCAGGAAAATCTCGAAGCCTTGATGGAAAACAAGACAGTCATTGCCATAGCCCATCGTCTGTCCACCATTGCCCATCTCGACCGACTCATCGTTATGGATGACGGGCAAATCGTGGAGGACGGCGATCACCAGACTCTGTTGGACCGCGACGGCCTCTATGCTCGGTTGTGGCAGCGCCAGTCCGGCGGTTTTCTGGTTACTGATCAGGTGAGCTGAGCTTGCGCCGCAGGGTCTGCAATTGTTCTATAAGCTGCGATATCTTGTCCTTGCCATATTCGGCTTCAATTTCCGCATAAATAGCTTCTGAAGCCGGGGCCATGCGCTGGAACAGGTCCTCTCCTTGAGATGTCAGTGAAATGATTTGCCGACGCTGATCGCCTTCCACTTTTTCACGACTTAACAGCTTGTCCTGCTCAAGGGTTTTGAGCATCCGGGAAAGGCTCGGCATGAGGATGCAGCACCTTTCCGACAGCGCCGTTGCATCTATGCCCGGTTGTTGCTGGACTGCGCGGATCACTCGCCACTGCTGTTCGGTCATTCCGTGCTCGGCCAAATGAGGCCGGAAGCGGGCCATGACTGTCTCGCGAGTCCTCAGCAAGGCAATGGGCAGAGCCTCTTCAAATGCCCTAAGCAATCCATTCTCAATGGTGTTGGACTGCCCGGGCTGTGCACCGTGAGTTGGAGATTTGCGCTGATCAATGTCCTCAGTCATTTAGCGCTCTTTGATTACTCCATTTTGCAACGTCCCGACTCCCTCAACTGTAACTTCGATCATATCGCCTTCGCGTAGCCAGATAGGTGGGTCGAACCGCGCACCGGCTCCCGTAGGGGTGCCTGTTGCAATCAAATCACCGGCCTGAAGGGTTGTGAACGTGGAGACATATTCGATGATCCGGGCAAAAGGGAAAGCCATTGTGGCCGTTGAATCGCTCTGCCTGACTTCGCCATTGACGCGGGTTTCAATCTGCATGTCATTGACATCAAGACCGCTGAGATCGGTCTCTATCCAGGGGCCAATTCCTCCGGTTCGGTCAAAATTCTTGCCCTGCGTCACATTGAACTTGGCGTGACGTACCCAATCGCGGATAGTTCCCTCGTTCATGATGGTCAGCCCAGCCACATGATTCATTGCTTTGTCTTGCGAAATGCGACGTCCCGGCCGTCCGATCACCAATACGATCTCGCCTTCATAATCAAGTTGTTCAGATTCCGGTGGGATAACCAGTGGGCGCCCGTGGGGCACCAAAGACAGGGGGCCGCGCATGAAAATGGATGGGTTTTTGGGAGCTTCGCTACCGTCTTTGTATTCTGCATTGCGATTGCCGTAATTGACACCAATACAGAAAATGCGGCCAGGGTCGGGCACCGGTTGATCCAACTGGTAGTCGCCTACCCGAGGAGCGCTGCCACTGTCGGCCAGATCTTCGGCCTTGCCCACCAGTCCCTGATCCAGCAATTGCCGCATCGAGGTCAGTCTGAGCCCGTCGCTCAAATCGACCAGGCCGTTATCGGTCAATGCACCAATTCTGACGCCGTGATTGGACGTTCCTGTGTAAGATACCAGTTTCATTGTTCCGCTTTCTCGAGCCAGATGGAGTTAGATAACATGTTATCTAACTTAACAGCCTGACATTGACCACGGCAATGTGCCTTTTGGACAATTCGCATACTTGTGCATAGACAGACTATTCAAGCAGGAATTCCAAAACCTGAACTGACAACCCGTCGCGATCAAGCTGGGGTACGTGCCCCTGGTTGGCTGCAAGCAGTATGTTCAGATCATCATGACTGGATTGCATGATCTCGACAATCTGCTGGGTGACGAGATCAGAATGCTCACCCCGGACAAGTAGGACAGGGCGGTTGCGCAATATTCCAAATTCTGGCCAAAGGCTGGGCCTGCGGCTGTCATAGTCAACCAGATTGGACCATCGTTTAAGATCTTTTGCGTAGTCTGGGAAAGGATGTCCATTATCATCTCGCCAGATCTGGTGTGCCATATCCTGCCAGTCCTGCGTATCGAATTGCGGGAACTCAGCACCCTTGTCGCGTTCCAACTGGGCAGCACAGTCTGACCAGTTTGACGGCGTAGCGTTACGATGCATCAAGGCTGCATGGCGCGCAATGCCAACGGGATCAAATTCGGGGGCGGCATCATTGAGCACGAGTTTGCGGACAAGTCCGGGGCGTTTGGTCAGTGCGTGAAGGAGGGCAAATACACTGTATCCAGAAACAACTATGTCAATGTGATGCAGATTGTTGGCGTCGCAAAATGAAATCAAATCATCTGCATCTGTGGACACATCACTCTGGGCAACATTCTTGTAATCTGAACGTCCGCGCCCACGCAGGTCAAGAGTGTATATGCGAGCGGGAGCGCGGGCGTCGTTGGCGATTGTCAGCACAAATTTATCATGCTCTCGACTATTGCCCAATTCACTAGCCAGGCACAGAAGTGGGGCAGGGGACTGTTTAAGTTTCTGGCGGCTGGATGCTGTCGGTTGCCCCCCCGAAAAGCGATAACCGCGCAGCACAATCCCGTCTGACATCGACGCCGAAACAGAGTCTCGCGCGATTTCCACCTGATCCTGTATCAATTCAACCTGTTCCGATGCCGTCATTGAGTGCGATTGCAAATATCACTTAGAAGGAAAAAAGCCGACAATGACTTTCTGGTATGTCGGTGCACTATAGAGCCTCCAGTCGAGCCTGCAAATGAACTGGACGTTATGAAAATGTTTTGGTGTTCACCAGGCAATATCCTCAAGTCCAAGACGACTTGAATCAATCTTCGCTTTCGTCGTGTCTGGTATGGGGCCAAGCTGCCAAATATCATTTTTTCTGGTAGAAATTTGAAAGTTCTACACTTAGGTCCGACGTCCGCGCCGCAGGTCGCGATCGGTGGACAATTTGGCACCTTTGAGACGAACCTTGTAGACTTGGTAGTTCTCCATGACCCGCTGCACGTAGTTGCGTGTCTCAGCAAAAGGAATTTGTTCCACCCAGTCGATGACGAAATCCAGGGGCTTGCCGCGTGGGTCACCAAATCGTTCAACCCACTGTTTGGCGCGCGATGGCCCAGCGTTATAGGCTGCAAAGGTCAAAATATAGGACCCGCCAAAACTGTCCAATTGCTTATCCAGATAAGCCGTACCAAGGCGGACATTGTAGCGTGCGCTGGTAGTTAGCTTACGTTTTGAATATTTAATTCCGATGGATCTAGCGGTGCGTTTTGCTGTCGACGGCAGCAATTGCAACAGGCCCAGCGCATTGGCCGAAGACCGGGCGTCAATTCTGAATGTACTTTCTTGACGAGCCACTGCGTAGGCCAGCGGCAATCCGGCTTTGCCGGTTTTGACATCGCGAGGAATAGCACCGATTGGCCAGGCCAGCGTGTCGACATTCATGCCTCGAATGAATCCGATTTTCCCGATCTGCAGCGCAAGTTGGTGATCGCCGGATCGCTCGGCACGCGCTGACAACAGAGCCAATTCACCGGGATCGTCCATATGTCGGGCCAAATGACGATAGAACGGACGGGCCAGGCTGGACTTGCCAGCGGATTCCAGCTTCGCAATTGCCTGCACCAGTTCGTATTTGGGAAATGCTTCGCGTACATCAGGGGTCGGTTTGGCACGTGATATTTCAATGGTCGACCGCCCTAGCTTGCGGGCCGCCAGTTGACCGTAATAGGTCGTGTCATAGGCTGCTGCTGCTACATAGTGCGGCTGCGCCTGTTCGGTTGTGCGTTGTGCACGGGCCAGCCAGTAGTGCCCGCGAGATTTGCTCAATGGTGTTCCGGCGAGGCCGACAAGATTTTCAAAGTGACGGGTTGCCGTTGCCCGATCTTTCAGTTTGCGCAGGGCGATCCAGCCAGCGTAGAATTCAGCATCAAGCCTTTTGCGCTTGGACTTTGCTACGTTTCGTGCAGCCAGGCGGTAGGCGGTTTTTGGCATGTTTTCTTCAAGCAGGTCCGATGCAAGGATGCGTTGCTCTGTCCAGAAATCATCGGCTGCCTGGGGATGAATGCTCTTTATGGGAGCCTGACGAAGGGCCTTTGCAGCTTGTGATAGTTTTCCGGCACGGCGCAGATGTCGCGCTTTTGAATAGAGATAATTTGCACTCTTCTTCTGGGACTTGGGAACATTTGCCAGGGCTTTGGAGGCAGATTTCAACTTGCGTTCGACGGCAATGCGCGCCTTGACCAACCTGGTCATTCCAGCCTTTCCAGCAATACGTTCCGCGCCACGAAACCGGTCCACGGACAGTAGATATTCCACGCGAGCGCGATAGTCATCGCGAGTGAGAACAGAACCGAGTTGTTTGACAACGGCCCTTTCCTGTTTCGCAGTCAGTTTCTTACCATGCCAATAGGGAGCGATAGTGCTGCGGGCTTGTTTTTTTGCACCTGCCTTTTTGTGGGCAACGGCAAGTTTAAAGGTTGCATTGAATGATTCCGGAGCGGTCTTGCTGAATGCTGCGCGAATGTCTGCAGCGTTGTTTTCTGCAGCAATTGCCGTTTCCAGATTGGCTCGCATGGTACGTGCGCCAGGCCAATTGGCCAGGTCGCTGGAAATTTTGTGAAGCAGATCAGCCTTCACCCTGCCGTTCATGGCTATCGCCCATGCCAGCACTTTGCGCTCCACAGAGCCTGACTTCAGCTTGGCCCGACTGGAGATCGCAGTCGCCATGTCCCCTTTACCAATGGCGTTAAGGCCGCGTTTGAGGGTCCGGGAAGCCGGTGATGTGTCCGATTGCGAGGATGATGGACCACTCTTTACCAGTCCGCTTGCACCGGCTCGTGCAACGATGCTTCCGGTTGTGATGGGCTTTGCACCTGAACTGGCCGCCGAGGACTGACCGTTGCCCAGGCCGGCAAACAGACCAAGGCCAGCTATCAGGGACGTGGTAAGGAAAGCGGGGCGAAAATGTTTGAAATTTGCAATGGTCATGAACAGGCAAGCCCGATGCTGGATACTGGGTTGAGTTGCGTCGTTGTTGCGAAGCGGAATAAGCCAGTCATTGTCATGCAAACAGGTTTAGGACGGGTTAATGAGAAGTTACTTCAATTAAGACAATTGCGCCATTCTCGCTTGCCCGATCCATTCCCCATCACTATGTTGCGGCGCAGTTCACATGTCCCTTGGTCGCCCATACAGGCCAATTCGGTCAAAATTATGCAGTTCAGGAGAGATCTGGTGTCGCACCCAAGTTTTAGCAAGTCCAATACCGCGCTTGTCACCCCTATGTTTGAGGACGGTTCGGTAGACGAAAAGGGTTTTGCAGATTTCGTCAACTGGCAGATCGAGCAGGGAACCCACGGACTGGTGCCGGTGGGAACCACGGGAGAATCGCCTACATTGACTCACGCTGAACACAAGCGCGTGGTCGAGATCTGCATTGAAACGGCCGCAGGGCGTGTACCGGTCATGGCCGGAGCCGGATCCAACAATACTGCAGAAGCCATTGAATTTGCAGAACACGCGCAAGGGGCCGGTGCCGACGCTATTCTCGTGGTTACACCCTATTACAACAAGCCAAGCCAACGGGGATTGAAAGCCCATTTTTCCGCAATTGCCGAGGCAACGGATCTTCCCATCTATATCTACAATATCCCAGGTCGGTCGATCATTGATATGACCCCGGAAACCATGGGTGAGTTGGCGGCAAAATACAAAAATATTGCAGGCGTCAAGGACGCGACCGGCGATGTGACTCGCTGCAGTTGGCAACGAGCGACTTGCGGGGCTGACTTCGTGCAATTGACCGGTGAAGATGCATCAGCCCTTGGCTTCTT
>JBPCWM010000086.1:0-4155 GCA_051009515.1 Rhizobiaceae bacterium
GTCTTGCCCTCACCCGCTGGTGTCGGGTTGATGGCAGTTACAAGTATCAGCTTGCCATCTGGCTTGCCTGCCTGCGCCTTGATAAACTGCGCACTGACTTTGGCCTTGTCATGGCCGTAGGGGACGAGGTCTTCGGGTCCAATGCCGAGTTTAGCGCCGATTTCCTGGATCGGTTTTTTGTTGGCTTCGCGCGCAATCTCGATATCTGTTTTAAACGCCATTATTTTTCTTTCTTTATTAAATCAATTGCCGATCAGGTCTCCGACGGAAAGGCCCGCGCTCTTCACCCAGTCCCCTGCTGCTTGTTTGTCTCCGCCTGCAGGTCGAACCCGTTTGACCAGAACTCTGCCACCTATGCACTGAACCACAAACCCGTCGTCAGAAATATCGACCACCTTGCCCGAAATTCCGTCACCTGGAACCCGCGCGCTATCAAAAATTCCGAGTTCCTCACCGTTCAAAGTCGTCCAGGCGCCTGGGGCGGGGTTTGTGCCTCTGACCAGATCGTAAACCTGACCGACCGGTTTGTTCCAGTCGATCCTGGCATGTTTTTTAGTACAGCGGCGTTCATAGGTTGCAAGCGCCTCATCTTGCGGGATATGCGGCGGATTCCCGGAACGAAACAAGTCACAGACTTCAAGAACTGACTCAACAGCTGAAGGATAAATCTTTTTGAAATACAGATTGATGACAGTGTCATCGGCATCGATTGGGCACTCCCATTGGAGCAGCACGTCACCCTCATCAAGCCCGTCGGTAGGATAAAACCATGAATAGCCTGACTTCGTGCTGCCCATGATGATCGGCCAGTTCACCGCAGAAGGCCCCCGGTGCAAAGGCAAAAGGGAGGGGTGGAAGCAGATCGACCCCATTTTGGGCGTATCGCGGGCGGCTTCCGGCACGAAGACATTAACGAAGGCCATGACCATCAGATCAGCATTGTGCGAACTCAGTTCATCAAGGGTCTCCTGATCCTTGAAATGGGCAGGCTGACAGACTGGCAGTCCTTTTTCCAGTGCAAACTCTTTGATCGGATCAACTGGCCTACCTTCCCGATCGGGCTCGCAATAAACCGCAACAACTTCATCCGTCCCTGCGTCAAGCAGCTTGGCAAGTGCGTCCTTTCCGAAGGCCTGTTGGCCCATAACGATCAATCGCATTTCTTTCCTCCCGGGCAATCGCCCGATTTGCGAAAACTATTCCGCCGCCTCTGCCTTGATTTCACCCACGGCGCCCGATCCGACCACCCGGTCAAAATCATCACCACTATAGCCCAGAACTTGAGACAGGATTTCACTTGTATGTTCGCCCAGCAGCGGGGACCTTGTCACCTCGACTTCGCTGTCAGACAACTTGATCGGGCATCCCACACTGAGATATTCTCCTCGCTCGGGATGATCGACTTTGACCATGGTTCCCGTTTCAAAGAGGCCCTCATCTTCTGAGATTTCTTTCATTGACAAAATCGGTCCCACCGGAATGTCATGCGGATTGCAGATATCCATGACTTCGAACTTGGTCTTGGTCATGGTCCATTGCTCGATAGTTTCGAAAATCTCATTGAGCTTGTCCAGACGCTCTGGCGGTTTTGCATAGCCTTCCTGGGTCTTCCATTGCGGCTTACCGATAACGTCACAAACCTTCTCCCAAACAGCGGCCTGAATGATGAAATAGGTGTAGGCGTTGGGGTCTTGCTCCCAACCTTTGCACTTGAGAATGCGGCCAGGCTGTCCGCCACCGGAATCATTGCCCGCACGTGGAGTTGCCTCACCAAACGGTACCCCTTCACCAAATTGGGAATACTCCTTCAATGGCCCGGCAGCCAGTCTTTGCTGATCGCGCAGTTTTACACGTGCAAGGTTCAAAACGCTATCCTGCATGGCACAGGATACTTTTTGCCCCCGTCCTGATTTCTCACGCTGGAACAGCGCGGTAACGATGCCAAGACAAAGGTGAAGTCCGGTACCTGAATCGCCAATCTGCGCACCGGTCACCAAAGGTGGACCGTCGCGGAAGCCTGTAGTCGAAGCTGATCCGCCGGCACATTGGGCGACGTTTTCATAGACCTTGCAGTCCTGATACTTGCCGGGGCCAAACCCCTTGATCGACGCCATGATTATGCGCGGGTTAATTTCCTGAATGCGCTCCCATGAAAAACCCATTCGATCGAGCGCACCGGGTGCAAAATTTTCCACCAGCACATCACAAGTTTCAATCAATCGGGTGAGCACTTCCTTGCCGGTCTCATTCTTCGAATTGAGTTCAATTGAGCGCTTGTTATGATTCAGCATGGTGAAATACAGGCTGTCCGCGCCTGGAACATCAACCAATTGTTTTCGCGTTGCATCACCAACGCCAGGACGCTCGACCTTGATCACATCGGCACCGAACCAGCCTAGCAGTTGTGTGCAGGTAGGGCCGGATTGAACATGAGTGAAGTCGAGGACTTTGATACCTTCCAGAGCTTTCATTGGGCTGCCTTTTTCTTCAAAATTTCAGCGACTTCGTCGCTTTTCGTGTTGGTAACGACGCTGGTGGGGTTGAGGTTGCCAATATTGCCACTCTCCTTGCCAGCCTTTGGATCGATAACTGCGTTGATCAAAGTGGGCTTGCCGGATTCCAACGCCTCACTAACCGCACGTTGCAATTCATCTGGGTTCGTTGCGTAGACGCCTTCGCCACCAAATGCCTGCATCATCATGTCGTAACGGCTGTCTTCCACAAATACGGTGGGTGCCGGATCACTGCCACCGGACAGGTTTTGATCAGTTCCACGGTAGATGCCATTATTGTTGAACACTACCACGCAAACCGGCAGATTATATCGACAGATGGTTTCTATCTCCATTCCCGAAAAGCCGAAGGCGGAGTCCCCTTCAACGGCCAGTACAGGCAGCCCCGTCTCGACAGCAGCGGCAATGGCCGTGCCCATGCCAACACCCATTACACCCCAGGTACCCACATCCAGTCGCTTGCGCGGACGATGCATGTCGACCATAGAACGTGCAAAATCGAGCGTGTTGGCCCCTTCGTTTACAAACATGGTCTCTGGACGCTTGTCGATCACCCGTTTGATTGCACCCAGCGCACCGGCGTAGTTCATGGGAGAAGCATTGTTCTGCAGCGTTGGTGCCATCCTCGCAACGTTAGCATCTCGCTTTTCACGGACAGCATCGATCCATTCCTGCGGTGGTCCAGACCAGTCATCTCCCATTTTCTCGTTCAACGCTGACAAGCATGATTCAATGTCACCTACAAGCGGGGCTGCAATTTCCACATTGCTGTCCATCTCTCTCGGCTCGATGTCGATTTGCACAAATTTTGTTGAATGAGGCTCACCCCAGCTTTTTCCTTTTCCGTGGGAAAGCAACCAGTTCAATCGCGCACCTACCATTACAACCACGTCGGACTCTTTAAGCGCCAGAGACCGTGCCGGACCGGCAGACTGCAAATGGGTGTCAGGCAACAAGCCCTTGGCCATGCTCATTGGTAAATAAGGAATCTTGCTCTTTTCAACAAAGTCCCGAACCGTATCATCAGCCTGGGCATAGGCAGCACCCTTGCCCAATATGATCAGCGGCTTCTTGGCACTTTTGATAACTTCAATTGCTCTGTCTACGGCGCCGGGAGCGGGGATTTGAGCCGGCGCCGGGTCGATCACTTTGACAAGGGATTTTGCCCCTTCTATCTCGCCCATGACCTGCCCCAGCAAGGCACCGGGAATATCGAGGTAAACCCCGCCCGGTCTGCCTGAAACGGCTGATCGGATGGCTCTGGCAACTGCAATCCCAATATCTTGCGCATGCAGAACCCGATAGGCTGCCTTGCAGAGTGGTTTGGCAATTGCCAGTTGATCCATTTCCTCGTAGTCGCCTTGCATCAGATCGACGACCTCGCGTTCCGATGAACCGGAAATCAGAATCATGGGCCAGCAATTGGTTGTAGCATGGGCCAGAGCGGTCAATCCGTTCAAAAATCCGGGCGCGGACACGGTCAGGCAAACACCCGGCTTTTTGGTCAAAAATCCTGCGATCGCAGCCGCATTGCCAGCGTTTTGTTCGTGGCGAAAAGACAATACCCGCAGTCCTTCTTCCTGCATCATCCGCCCCAAATCAGTGATCGGAATACCTGGCACACCATAAATGGTCTCAACCC
>JBPCWM010000087.1:0-4320 GCA_051009515.1 Rhizobiaceae bacterium
GACGTATAAAGCGTCATCCCGCGATAGGATTTCTGCCGTCCGGCTTTGCGCAGGCAATCCATTTCTCCATGGGCAATTGGATCGCCACCCTGCACCCGCTGGTTACGGCCCCGCGCAATCAATTCGCTTCCTTTGGCAAGAACCGAGCCAATGGGGCATCCGCCTTCATCGAACCCGGATTTGGCCTCGTCATAGGCAAGCTTGAGAAATTTACTGTCATCATCACTAAGCATTGCAATCTCCATTCAGACTCGTTCACCCCGCCGGAACGGAACCAGCAAGGCTTGAGGATATTTCGTTTTTCGCGCCATTACGATCATCGCTATAATTGACATTATGTAGGGCAGCATCAGGAAGAATTGATAGGGAATAAATGCTCCTGCCGACTGCTGCGCCCGAACTTGTAGCGCCTCCAACCCGGCAAACAGAAGGGCACCGATCAAGGCACGGCCCGGATTCCATGAAGCAAAGATGACCAACGCCACACAGATCCACCCCCGCCCGTTAATCATTCCAAAATAGAAGGCGTCAAACCAGGACATGGTGATAAATGCCCCACCAATGGCCATCAACGCACTTCCCACCATTACGGCTCCGGTGCGCACGGCCAGTACATTAATCCCCTGTGCTTCGACCGCCACGGGGTTCTCCCCCGACATGCGAACCGCCAGACCAAGCGGTGTTCTAAACAGTACATACCAAACCATCGGAACCATCAATATTGCCAGATAGGTTAGTGCTGACTGAGTAAACAGTGCCTCCCCTATCAGCGGTAAATCCGACAGACCGGGAATGGCTATGGGCTGGAATGGCTCAATTTTTGGAGGCGTTGTCGCATCGGGCAAAAGCATTCTGTAGACAAAGTAACTCAGTGAGGAAGCAAACAGCGTTATCCCGATTCCGGTTACATGTTGCGACAGCCCAAGATGAACCGTGAATATCGCATGCAGTAAGCCAAATGTCGCACCAATGGTTGCTGCAAACAGCACGCCCCCCCAAAGGTCGCCACCCATATAAACCCACATCCAGCCCGACATGGCCCCCATGGTCATGATGCCCTCAATACCAAGATTGAGAACGCCCGCACGTTCACATATCAACTCGCCGAGAGTTCCGAATATGAGCGGACTGACGATTCGAATAGTGGCTGCCCAGAATCCGGCGGTCAAAAGAATGTCAAATATATCGCTCATTTCAGCCACCTTATCCGGTATTGGCTGAACATGACGCTGCAAAGCACTGCAAGCACAGAAACGCCCACAAGGACGTCGGCGATATAGGTCGGGATATTAACCGCCCTGCTCATGGCATCGGATCCCACATAAACCGCAGACAGAAAAATTGCTGAAGGAATGACAGCAAGCGGGTGAAGCTGCGCCAACATCGCAACGGCTATGCCCGTATACCCAAAGCCAGGTGACAGATCGAGGGTGAGATATCCCTTTAACCCTGCCGTCTCGCTCACCCCGGCAATACCTGCAAGACCACCTGATATCATGGCCGTTAAAACTACAGTTCTTCCAACATTGATTCCGGAGAATTCGGCTGCCTTGGTGTTAAGACCAACAGCCCGTATTTCATAACCAAACACTGTGAATCGCATCATCACCCAAATGATGACCGCCAGACCCAGGGCCAGAATTAATCCGGCATGTAACCGACCTTTTGCCATCAGAGCGGGAAGAACACCCTCATCAATGATGGATGCAGCCTGTGGCCATCCAAGAGACATGGGGTCTTTCCAAGGGCCTTCGATCAGGTAGCTCACCATGAGCAGAACAACAAAATTGAGCAGCAATGTGGTCACAACCTCGTCAACCTTGAAACGGGTTTTCAGTAAGACTGGTATGATCAGCAATGCACCTCCAGCTATTGCACCCAAGATTATCAAAAATGGCACCATCAAAACGGGAGGCATTGTGATCAACCCCGTACCGAAATAAGTGGCCGCGAGGGCTCCGGCATAAAGCTGGCCTTCGGCACCAATATTGTAAAACTTCGCGCGGAACGCCACGGACACTGCAAGGCCTGTCAGGATCAGAGGAATGGATCTGGTCAATGTTTCGTTTACCGCAAAAGACGAGCCAAACGCCCCCTTCACCAACAAGCCATAAGCTACCGGTACAGATGCGCCCGCCCATATGATCAGAACCGAGCAGAGCACCATTGATGCAACAATCGCCCAAACGGGTGCCATGCCTGCACGCCAAACGGAAACACCTTCTCTTTGCTCAATGATCAACAGACCGCTCCTGATTGCTCATTGTCCATACGCCACGAAACATCTTGCAGCCCCTGCCCGGCCATCATCAAACCGATCTCGGTGGCGCCGCGCTGCGACGTCGGTGCCAAATTGCTCAAATGGCCGTGATACATGACGCCAATGCGGTCAGAGAGCGACAGCAACTCATCCAGATCTTCCGAGATCAGCAGAATGGCGGCTCCCCGTTTCCGGGCCTCCAGTAAAAGGCGTTGCACATAGGCTATGGCCCCCTCATCCAGCCCTCGCACAGGCTGATTGGCCAAGATGAAAGCCGGAGACCTTGAAAGGGCTCTCGCTAGAATGAGCTTTTGCATATTGCCGCCTGACAGGAGTTTGGTCTCTGCTTCCGGGCCCTCACATCTTACATCAAACTTTTCTATCTGACGGTTCGCCCGTGCTTTCGCCTTGCCAGCATCGATAAAGATGCCTTTGCGTGAAATTTCAGGTGAGCGAATGTCTTCCGAAATTAAGTTTTCCCAGACTTCCATTTCACCGACAATGCCCCGCAAATGCCGGTCTTCGGGGATACGCCCCACCCCACACCGGACAATTCCGCATGGATCACCGGCGGGAAGAGGCTTTCCGCCAATTTGAACGCTGCCTGTATAGTCTTTTTTCAACCCGCTTAGAATATCAGCCAAGGTCGACTGCCCATTGCCAGCGACGCCTGCGATGCCAACAATTTCGTGGGCATGTATCGTTAGCCCCATATCTTTCAGGGACGCTGACCCGGTGCCCGTTGTGGAAACCTGGTTCAGTTCAACGACAGGTCCACCCTTAGCCAATGGTGAGAGTTTTGGTCGTGTTACGACTTTGCCCACCATGAGTTCGGCCAGTTTCTCCCGACTGGCTTCTTGCCTGGAAAGCGTTGCGACAACCGCACCGCGGCGCAGGACCGCAATCCGTGAACTAATCGCCAAAATTTCATGCAATTTATGCGAAATGAATATGATCGAAAGCCCTTGTTTGGTAATCGACTTGAGCGTGGCGAACAGGCTATCTGCTTCCTGCGGTGTCAACACGGCGGTGGGTTCATCCAGAATCAGAATCCGCGCATTGCGATATAGGGCCTTTAAAATCTCTACCCGTTGGCGCTCGCCAACCGACAGTTCGGAGACGGGCGCATCCGGATCAACGATGAGGCCATAGTCCTCGATTATCCTGGCCAGTTTGGATCGAGCTGCTCCCTGATCCTGGCGCCATGCCAACAGGCTTTCTGTGCCCAAAGTGATATTCTCAAGCACCGTGAGATTATCCGCCAGGGTGAAGTGCTGATGCACCATGCCAATCCCTGCCCCGATGGCAGCGCTGGTTGACCCGGCGATCAATGGCTCGCCGTCAACCAGTATCTCCCCTTCATCTGCCCGGTAGTGTCCGAACAGGATATTCATCAACGTGGTCTTACCCGCCCCGTTTTCACCGAGCAAAGCCAAAACCTCACCCTTGCCGAGCGTCAGGGATATCGCATCATTGGCCGTCAGGGCGCCAAAGCGTTTGGTTACGTTTTGGAACTCCAGGACCGGTATGGTGTCAGACAAGCTGATGGTCTCTATCCAAAACTAGAAGGAGGATTTCGGCTCGCTGTCATTAATGGTGACATCGAAGCTGCCGGACAGGATCGCGGCTTTGACTTCCTCAACCTTGGCCTTCGCGTCAGTCGGAATTTTATCTTCAAATTCATAATAAGGGGCAAGGCTCGCTCCCCCTTTACGCATCATGGTCCATTCCTTGTAATCCTCGGCCTTGAAATTACCGGCCTTCACCAGGGATATCGCATGGGCGATGGCGGCCTCCATGTGCCACAGCGCAGAAGTTACGACGACGTCAGTGCCATTTTCTTCCTTGTTCATGTCATTGACATTACCAAAGGCCAGCACACCCTTTTCGCGCGCGGCATCTACAACGCCGGCCCGTTCTGCATACATGATGTCCGCACCAGCTTCGATTTGCGCAAAGGCGGCTTCCTTTGCCTTTGGCGGATCATACCATGAGCCGATGAAGGTTACCTTGTACTGGATATCAGGATTGACCGACTTTGCACCATCAATGAATGCATG
>JBPCWM010000088.1:0-26900 GCA_051009515.1 Rhizobiaceae bacterium
CTGCATGAGCGGACTTCAAAACCAATTCAACTCACAAACACTTCGTTTGAACTTACTTAAGGACTAATAAAATGGCTGATCTTCAAAAGATCGTAGACGAACTTTCCACACTGACCGTTCTGGAAGCTGCTGAGCTTTCCAAAATGCTCGAAGAGCATTGGGGCGTTTCTGCTGCTGCTCCTGTTGCTGTTGCTGCTGCCGGTGGCGCTGCTCCAGCTGAAGCTGCTGAAGAAAAAGACGAATTTGACGTTATCCTTGCTGCTGCTGGTGACAAGAAAATCAACGTCATTAAAGAAGTACGCGGCATCACAGGTCTCGGCCTGAAAGAAGCCAAAGACCTCGTCGAAGGCGCTCCAAAGGCTGTCAAGGAAGGCATCTCCAAGGGAGAAGCCGAAGAACTCAAAAAGCAGCTTGAAGAAGCCGGCGCCACCGTCGAGCTCAAGTAAGCTCTTTGCTCGTTGGGGCAAGGCCTGGCTTTGCCCCATTCGCAACACAATGTTGCGAAATAGACTACCAAGCCTTCCCGTATGATTCGTTTCGGGGCGGCTTGATCCCAACCTGTTGATTGGCAGGTGTCCTGAAGGTCCGATTGGATAGGACTTTTTGGCGACTTGTTCAACGCAACAGACCATATGCAGCGTTTATGCCGTCCGGGTTGAAAAATCAGGGGGAGCGTAAGGGCTGTTTTTGTGTGTTCGGCTCACAATTCACAGAGCCTACAATACGAGGATTATCCATGGCTTCGAAAGCTCATGTCTTCAACGGCCGCAAACGCGTCCGCAAAGTATACGGAAATATCACAGAAGTAACCGACATGCCGAACCTCATTGAGGTTCAAATGTCTTCCTATGATGCATTCCTGATGGTTGACGAACCTGAAGGTGGGCGCGGTGATGAAGGGTTGCAGGCTGTATTCAATTCAGTCTTTCCAATCAAGGATTTCACTGGCGCAGCACAACTGGACTTCGTGCGTTACGATTTTGAGCCACCGAAATACGATACAGAAGAATGCCGCCAGCGCGATATGACCTATTCGGCACCGCTTAAGGTCACCCTGCGTCTCATCGTATTTGATATCGACGAAGATACGGGTGCCAAATCGGTCAAGGATATCAAGGAGCAGGAAGTCTATATGGGCGACATGCCCCTGATGACCGGCAATGGAACCTTTGTGATCAACGGCACAGAGCGTGTGATTGTTTCCCAGATGCACCGCTCTCCCGGCGTGTTCTTTGACCATGACAAGGGCAAAACCCACTCCTCCGGCAAGCTGTTGTTTGCCTCACGCGTGATCCCGTATCGTGGCTCCTGGCTGGACATCGAGTTTGACGCCAAGGACATTGTATATGCGCGTATCGACCGCCGCCGCAAAATCCCTTCAACAACTTTGTTGATGGCCCTTGGAATGGACGGTGAGGAAATCCTGTCGCATTTCTATAACACTGTGCAGTTCCAGTACGATGCCAAAAAGGGCTGGCGCATGCCGTTTGATGGCAAGCGCCTGAAGGGCACCAAGCCTGCCGAAGACATTGTTAATGCAGCAAATGGAAAAGTTGTCATTGAAGCCGGCAAAAAGGTCACCGCGCGCACGCTCAAGGACCTGGATGGCAAGGTCAAGGACATCCGGGTTGCGCCCGAGGCGCTCAATGGACGCTATCTGTCTGAAGACATAGTGAATATGGAAACTGGTGAAATCTATTTCGAGGCCGGTGACGAGCTGACTTATGTGGTTGACGAAAAGACCGGAGACGCTTCCGGTTCTGTCGTTGAACTGCTGGATCTCGGCTATGACACACTCGACATTCTGGATATCGATCATGTAACCATTGGCGCCTACATGCGTTCAACACTGGCGGCTGACAAGAATAACTCCCGTCAGGAAGCGTTGTTCGACATTTACCGTGTCATGCGCCCAGGTGAGCCGCCAACACTGGAGACGGCAGAAGCCATGTTCCAGTCGCTGTTCTTTGACCGCGAACGCTACGATCTGTCTGCCGTTGGTCGTGTGAAAATGAACATGCGTCTTGATCTGGACGCGGAAGACACAGTGCGCGTTTTGCGCAAGGACGACATTCTGGCCGTGATGAAAACACTGGTGGAATTGCGTGACGGCATTGGTGAGATTGACGATATCGACAATCTCGGCAACCGCCGCGTACGGTCTGTCGGCGAATTGATGGAAAACCAGTACCGTGTCGGTCTGCTGCGCATGGAGCGTGCCATCAAGGAGCGCATGTCTTCGATCGAGATCGATACTGTGATGCCGCAGGACCTGATTAATGCGAAACCTGCAGCTGCAGCCGTTCGTGAATTTTTCGGGTCGTCTCAGCTGTCGCAATTCATGGACCAAACCAACCCGTTGTCGGAAATCACCCACAAACGCCGCCTGTCAGCGCTTGGACCGGGTGGTCTGACCCGCGAGCGGGCCGGATTTGAGGTGCGCGACGTGCATCCGACCCATTACGGTCGCATATGCCCGATTGAAACACCCGAAGGTCCAAACATTGGCTTGATCAACTCGCTGGCAACATTTGCAAGGATCAATAAATACGGCTTCATCGAAAGTCCCTATCGCAAGGTTGCAGACGGCAAGGTGACCAATGAAGTTGTCTATTTGTCTGCGATGGAAGAGGCCAAGCACATTGTCGCTCAGGCCAATGCCGAATTGGATGACAAGGGTAAATTCGTCAATGAATTCGTGATCTGCCGTCAGGCAGGTGATGTGCAGATGATGCCAACCAGCTCGGTTGACCTGATGGATGTGTCGCCGAAGCAGCTGGTATCTGTTGCTGCGGCTCTCATTCCGTTCCTTGAAAACGATGACGCCAACCGCGCCCTGATGGGATCGAACATGATGCGTCAGGCCGTGCCATTGGTTCGGGCGGAAGCACCCTATGTCGGAACCGGTATGGAGCCGATCGTGGCCCGTGATTCCGGCGCTGCCATTGGTGCTAAACGTGGCGGTGTAGTGGATCAGGTGGACGCAACCCGTATCGTTGTGCGAGCGACCGAAGATCTCGACCCGGCCAAGCCGGGTGTTGATATTTACCGCCTGCAGAAATTCCAGCGGTCTAACCAGTCAACCTGTATCAACCAGCGCCCGCTGGTTCGGGTTGGTGATGTGCTGAACAAGGGCGACATCATCGCGGACGGTCCCTCGACCGATCTGGGTGATCTGGCGCTTGGACGTAACGTGCTTGTCGCGTTCATGCCATGGAACGGATATAATTTCGAGGACTCCATCCTGCTGTCTGAACGCATTGTGCGGGACGACGTGTTTACCTCCATCCACATCGAAGAATTTGAAGTGATGGCGCGTGACACCAAGCTTGGACCGGAAGAAATTACCCGCGACATTCCCAACGTTTCTGAAGAGGCTCTGAAAAACCTCGATGAAGCAGGCATCACCTATATTGGTGCAGAAGTTGGTCCGGGTGATATTCTCGTTGGCAAGATCACTCCAAAGGGCGAAAGCCCGATGACGCCGGAAGAAAAGCTTCTGCGTGCCATTTTTGGTGAAAAGGCTTCCGATGTGCGCGATACTTCACTGCGTATGAGCCCTGGTGCTTTCGGTACCGTTGTTGAAGTGCGTGTATTTAACCGCCATGGCATCGAAAAAGATGAACGCGCCATGGCGATTGAGCGTGAAGAGATCGAAACCCTCGCCAAGGACCGTGACGACGAGCAAGCCATCCTGGACCGCAACGTCTATGGTCGTCTGGCTGACATGTTGAACAACAAGGAGGCCATTGCTGGCCCCAAAGGGTTCAAAAAGGGGCAGAAACTGAGCCTGGAAATCCTGCAGGACTACCCGCGCAGTCAATGGTGGATGTTTGCCGTTGAAGACGAAAAACTTCAGGGGCAGATCGAAGCTCTGCGTGGCCAGTATGACGATTCCAAGGGGTTGCTGGAAGGCCGCTTCATGGACAAGGTCGAGAAACTGCAGCGCGGTGACGAATTGCCACCGGGTGTGATGAAAATGGTCAAGGTTTTCGTGGCTATCAAGCGCAAGCTGCAGCCTGGAGATAAAATGGCCGGCCGTCACGGCAACAAAGGTGTTGTATCCCGCATCATGCCGATTGAAGACATGCCGTTCCTGGAAGACGGAACCCATGCTGATATCGTTCTGAACCCGCTAGGTGTGCCATCGCGTATGAATGTCGGACAAATTCTGGAGACACATCTTGGATGGGCCTGCGCAGGCATGGGCAGAAAAGTTGGGGCATTGCTCGAAGAATACGAGCGCACCGGCGAACAGGCCGCGCTGCGCAAGGAAATTGAGAGCCTTTATCCCGCCAATGACCGCAACGAACCGGTTCGCGATTACGATGATCAATCGATCGTTCGTATCGCAGACCAGTTGAAAACTGGTGTTCGTATTGCAACCCCGGTCTTTGACGGTGCACATGAACCAGACATTGTTGAAATGCTGGAACAGGCAGGCCTCGACGGTTCAGGTCAGTCCACATTGTACGATGGCCGGACTGGCGAAGCTTTCGACCGTCCGGTGACCATGGGCTATATCTACATGCTCAAGCTGCATCACCTGGTGGACGACAAGATCCACGCCCGCTCTATTGGTCCATACTCGCTGGTCACCCAGCAGCCATTGGGTGGTAAGGCGCAGTTCGGTGGACAGCGCTTCGGTGAGATGGAGGTCTGGGCGCTGGAAGCCTATGGCGCGGCATACACTTTGCAGGAAATGCTTACCGTCAAATCGGATGATGTTGCAGGCCGCACCAAGGTCTACGAAAGCATCGTACGAGGCGATGACACGTTTGAATCCGGAATTCCGGAATCGTTCAACGTTCTGGTCAAAGAGATGCGCTCTTTGGGTCTTTCTGTCGAACTTGAAAATTCCAAACTCGAAGAAGAACCCGAGCAGGAAGAAGGCTTTGACGAAATGCCGGACGCAGCGGAGTAGGGGCCTCGGCCCCTCCCTCTATCGCCATAAGAACTGTTTTTCAGCCTGTCTCTTTTGACAGGCCAAATCGGACGAAAGTCCAAAAGGAGAAAATCACATGAACCACGAGGTCATGAATCTCTTCAACCCGCAGGTGCAAGCCCAGTCTTTTGATTCCATCCGGATTTCAATCGCGTCACCTGAAAAAATCATGTCCTGGTCTTTCGGTGAGATCAAAAAACCGGAAACCATCAACTATCGTACGTTCAAGCCGGAACGTGACGGTCTGTTCTGTGCTCGTATTTTTGGTCCCATCAAGGACTATGAATGCCTGTGCGGCAAGTACAAGCGTATGAAATACAAAGGTATTATCTGCGAGAAATGTGGCGTGGAAGTCACCCTTTCGCGGGTGCGTCGTGAGCGTATGGGGCACATCGATCTGGCCTCTCCGGTTGCCCATATCTGGTTCCTGAAATCCCTGCCTTCCCGCATCGGTCTGTTGCTGGACCTTACGCTTAAGGATCTGGAACGTGTCCTGTACTTTGAGAACTTCGTTGTCATCGAACCAGGTCTCACCCCGCTGAAGGAACTGCAGCTTCTGTCAGAAGAAGAACATATGATCGCCTGCGAAGAATATGGCGATGATTCCTTCACGGCGATGATTGGTGCCGAAGCCATCCATGAGATGCTGTCCGGTCTTGACCTTGAAAAGCTGGTCAATGAATTGCGCGAAGAAATCGCGACGACAACTTCGGAACTGAAATACAAGAAAATCTCCAAGCGGTTGAAAACTGCCGAGGCATTTCTCGATTCAGGCAACCGTCCCGAGTGGATGATCATGAAGACTATTCCGGTGATCCCACCGGACCTTCGTCCTCTGGTTCCACTGGATGGCGGTCGTTTTGCAACGTCTGACCTGAACGATTTGTATCGCCGTGTGATCAACCGTAATAATCGTTTGAAGCGGTTGATGGAACTGCGAGCACCGGACATCATTATCCGCAACGAAAAGCGCATGCTGCAGGAATCTGTCGATGCGTTGTTCGACAACGGACGCCGTGGCCGCACCATCACCGGTGCGAACAAACGTCCGCTGAAATCGCTCTCCGACATGCTCAAAGGCAAGCAGGGGCGCTTCCGTCAGAACCTGCTCGGCAAACGCGTCGACTATTCCGGTCGTTCCGTGATCGTCGTTGGTCCGGAACTGAAACTGCACCAGTGCGGACTGCCAAAGAAAATGGCGCTGGAACTGTTCAAACCATTCATCTACGCCCGTCTGGACGCAAAGGGATATTCCTCAACCGTTAAACAGGCCAAGAAGCTGGTCGAAAAGGAAAAGCCGGAAGTCTGGGATATTCTCGATGAGGTTATCCGCGAGCATCCGGTTCTTTTGAACCGCGCCCCGACCTTGCACCGTATTGGTATTCAGGCTTTTGAACCAGTCCTGATCGAGGGCAAGGCTATCCACCTGCATCCGCTGGTTTGTGCTGCGTTCAATGCAGACTTTGATGGTGACCAGATGGCGGTTCACGTGCCTCTTTCACTGGAAGCCCAGTTGGAAGCCCGTGTCTTGATGATGTCGACAAACAACATCCTGCACCCGGCCAATGGTCAACCGATCATCGTGCCGTCACAGGATATCGTTTTGGGTCTCTATTATCTGTCCATCGAGGCAGAGAACGAGCCCGGTGAAGGCATGATCTTTGCAGATATGGGCGAGTTGCAGCATGCGCTCGACAACAAGATCGTCACTCTGCATTCCAAAATCAAAGGCCGTTTCAAATATGTGGACGAGGATGGCAATCCCGCCTCGGCAGTTTACGATACGACTCCGGGCCGGATGTTGATGGGTGAGTTGTTGCCACGTCGCCCCGGCGTCAACTTCGAAATTGTCAATCAGGAAATGACCAAGAAAAACATCTCCTTGATGATCGACAAGGTCTATCGCCGCTGCGGTCAGAAAGACACCGTCATTTTCGCTGACCAGATCATGAAACTTGGCTTCACCAACGCTTGTAAGGCGGGCATTTCCTTCGGCAAGGATGACATGGTCATTCCCGACACGAAGGAAGGCATGGTTGCTGAAACCGCAGCCTTGGCGAAGGAATTTGAACAACAATATAATGACGGCCTGATCACTCAGGGCGAGAAATACAACAAGGTTGTCGATGCCTGGGCCAAATGTGGTGACAAGGTTGCCGATGAGATGATGAACGGGTTGCAGGAGACAAAGTTCGACGAGGACGGACGTCAATTGCAGATGAACTCCGTTTACATGATGAGCCGGTCCGGTGCGCGTGGTTCGCCAGCGCAAATGAAGCAACTGGCTGGAATGCGTGGCCTGATGGCCAAACCGTCAGGTGAGATCATCGAAACTCCGATTATCTCCAACTTTAAAGAAGGTCTGACCGTGATGGAGTACTTTAACTCCACCCATGGTGCCCGTAAGGGGCTGGCAGATACTGCTTTGAAAACCGCCAACTCCGGTTACCTGACCCGTCGTCTGGTTGATGTTGCGCAGGATTGCATCATCAACGAAACCGATTGCGGTACTCAAAATGGCCTGACAATGCAGGCAATTGTTGATGCCGGACAGGTGGTTGCAACCCTTGGTCAGCGCATTGTGGGTCGTGCTGCAGCTGAAGATGTGCTGCATCCTGAAACGCAGGAAGTGATCGTCAAAGCTGGTCAGTCTATCGAGGATCCCGATGTTTTGGCGATTGACGAAGCAGGCATTCAAACCGTCAAAATCCGTTCCGCTCTGACATGTGAAACCCGCACCGGTATTTGTGGCACCTGTTATGGTCGCGACCTTGCCCGGGGTACGCCTGTCAATATGGGTGAAGCGGTAGGTGTTATTGCCGCCCAATCCATCGGTGAACCTGGAACACAGCTGACCATGCGGACCTTCCACATTGGGGGTACGGCCAACGTTGTGGATTCTTCCTTCATTGAAGCATCCTATGAAGGCACAGTGCAGATCCGCAACCGCAACATGGTGCGCGATTCCGGTGGCAATATGATGGTCATGGGTCGTAACATGGCTGTGCTTATCATGGATGAGCAGGGCAATGAACGCGCCGTGCACCGCGTAACCTATGGGTCGCGAATTCTCGTCGATGATGGGGATTCGGTGAAACAGGGTCAGCGTATTGCTGAATGGGACCCCTATACCAGACCGATCCTCACTCCGGAATCCGGTGTCGTGGAATTTGAAGATCTGGTGGACGGAGTTTCTGTTTCGGAAAGCGCCGATGAAAATACCGGTATCGTCAAGCGTGTGGTCATTGACTGGCGCTCGAACCCACGTGGTGCTGATCTGAAACCAGCCGTGGTTATCAAGGACAAGAAAGGCAAGGTGGTTTCCACCAAACAGGGCGATGCCCGCTTCCTTCTGTCTGTTGATGCCATCCTGTCAGTGGAGCCGGGCGCTGAAATCCATGCGGGCGACGTTATCGCTCGTGTGCCTCTGGAAAGTGCAAAAACAAAGGACATTACCGGTGGTCTTCCACGGGTTGCGGAATTGTTTGAAGCACGTCGTCCAAAGGATGCAGCGGTTATTGCTGAAATCGACGGAACCATCCGTTTTGGCCGTGATTACAAGAACAAGAGACGTATTCACATTGAGCCAAATGATGAGACCGTCGAGCCGGTTGAGCATCTGATACCGAAAGGCAAGCCTTTCCATCATCAGGATGGTGACCCAATTGAAAAGGGTGATTATTTGCTCGATGGCAATCCTGCTCCGCATGACATTCTTGCGGTGAAGGGTGTTGAGGCGCTGGCGTCTTATCTCGTTGACGAAGTCCAGGAAGTTTACCGTTTGCAGGGTGTGGGCATTAACGACAAGCACATTGAAGTGATTGTTCGCCAGATGCTGCAGAAGGTCGAAATCGTCGATCCAGGTGAATCCGGCCTCGTACGCGGTGAGCAGATGGATCGTATCGAGCTCGACCTGATGAACGAGAAGCTGGAAGAAGAAGGACGTGCACCGGCAAACGGAATACCAATCCTTCTTGGTATAACCAAGGCTTCCCTGCAGACACGGTCGTTCATTTCTGCCGCGTCCTTCCAGGAAACCACCCGGGTTCTGACCGAAGCGGCTGTAGCCGGTAAGTCAGATACGCTGGAAGGGCTGAAGGAAAATGTCATTGTTGGACGTCTGATCCCGGCTGGTACCGGCGGGGTGATGAATCAGGTCCGCCGCATTGCAAATTCTCGTGATGATCTGATTATTGACGAACATCGAAAAGTTGCTGAAGCGGAAGCTGCCATGCTGGCAGACATGAGCGATACAGAAGCGGCAGAATAAAAGCTTAAATAACAAGCAACTAGGGCTGCAACACTATAAGTTGTGGCCCTTTTTTGTGGAGCATTGAAAAAGTTTTCCGATAGGGGCGTTTTTTTCGCACTATTGTAATTGCTTACTCAATGCGTTAACCAAAGATTAACCATTTTTTGAAGTGCGCCGTTTTTGGTTTCTTTTAATAAGGAATCTTGCTTCAATAGGGTAACGGGCAGCGTTGGAGTTCATTGCTATGAGCAAATTGGGACAAAATATTAGTAGATATGTAACCGTCGGTCGTTTCGCCGGTCTTGCAGTGGCACTTATGGGCCTGCAAGCGTGCTCTTCGACCTCGTCTTCACTTACATCGAGCTATGGTGCGACATCACCATCAACAGGATCTCTGCAGAGCAGGGCTTATTATGATGCTGGCGCCAGCTCTGAGTTGAGCCGCCGCATTCAAAATTCGGGCAGCCCGCGAGAGCGCTACGATTATGATCAGGTTTATGGTGCCGTGGTCGATGACGGAATTTCCATTCCCGCGTTCAACCACAGGAAGATGAACTCGAGATATTTGCGTCAGGAAGTTCGTTACTTCGGTCCTGAACGTCCGGGTACAATTGTTGTCGATGCACGCCGCAAGCATCTCTATCTCATTCAGCCTGGCAAGAAAGCCATTCGCTACGGGATTGCCGTGGGTAAAGAGGGATTTGGCTGGACGGGTAGCTCGACTATCCAGTGGAAGCAGAAGTGGCCCACATGGACGCCTCCAGCGGAAATGATCGCTCGCAAGCCGGAATTGCAGAAATACGCCGACGGTCTGAAGGGAAGTGCGGAAAACCCATTGGGGGCTCGCGCGATGTACCTTTACAAGGATGGCCGCGACACCATGTACCGTATTCATGGGACAACCAAGCCTTACTCTATCGGTAAAGCTGCGTCCTCGGGTTGCTTCAGAATGATCAACCAAGACGTTATCGACTTGTATAGCCGGGTTGGTTCCTCGCGGATTTCGGTTCTGGTGCGGCCTGAAGTCAGTGCAATGGTTGTCCCTGACCGGGACCGCGATAGCAACTAAGTCTGTTGCGTCAGGCTGGTCTTGATGCTTTGAGAGAATTTAAAAAGGGGTGTTCCTAAAATGGAGCGCCCCTTTTCATTTTAGGCACACGAGTGATCAGTTGCCAGTCACGACCGCTGTATCATCGCGGCCTCCCCATTCGGACCATGAGCCGTCATAGAGGCGGTTGTCAGTGTGCTTGATGCTTTCCAACGCAAGAGTAAGGATGGCAGCTGTGACGCCGGATCCGCAGGTTGTGACCACCGGACTGTTCAGATCGATCCCAGCATTGACGAAAATTGAGCGCAGGTCTTCAACGGGCAGCAATTGCCCGTTGGGGGCAAGATCCGAGGCCGGAACGGAATAGGCCCCCGGCATATGTCCTGACCGCATGCCGGCGCGAGGCTCCGGTGTTTCCCCGGTAAAACGTGTAGCCGGGCGGGCATCGGCAATCTGTGCGGAGGCGTTCCCAACAAGTTCCATCATCGAGTCAAACGAAACGGTCGTTTCGGATTGAGGAAGCGCCGAAAAGGTTTTTGGCTGAGCTTGGAGTTGCCCGGATTCGACGGGGAACCCACACTCTAGCCATTTTGGCAATCCGCCATCGAGAATAAAGACGTTTTGCGCACCCATAATACGGAAATTCCACCAGACACGGGCGGCCGAAAACAGGCCCATTCCATCATAGACCACAATCCTGTCCTGATCGGATATGCCCAATTCACTCACCTTTTGCGCAAACAGGGCGGCAGGGGCAAGTGTGTGGGGCAATTGGCTGTTGGGTTGGGTAATTTCGTCAATGTCGAAATAAACAGCTCCTGGAATATGCCGATCGTTGAATTCGGCCTTGCCATTGCGGGATTCTCCATCAACCAACATCGTAGGCAGGTACCAGGATGCATCGACAATCGACAGATCAGAATCAGACAGGTGTTGGTTCAGCCAGTCGCAGTCTACCAGGAAAGGTCTTTTGCTCATTAAATCACCATTCATGTCTGGGGCTGGGGGCCGAAGCGGATGCGCATGCGACGGTTTTCACGACCCTTTTTTTCAATTTTTCCAATATGGATTTCACCCACTTCTGCGGTTTCGCTGACATGGGTGCCTCCGCAGGGTTGCGAATCCACGGCTGAATCTTCTCCAATGCATACCAGCCGGATATCGCCAACACCGCGCGGTGGTTTCACGTTCTTTGAGCGGACAATTTCAGGATTCGCATTTAGCTCTTGTTCCGTGATCCAACGGGTATAAACCGGGTGGTTCTGATGTACCAGTTCCATCAGGGATTCGGTGATGGCAGCTTTGTCGGCCGTTTCACTCATGTCAAAATCAATACGGCTTTCATTTTCGCCCACCGCTGCGCCGGTAATCGGATGGCTGCAGACTACGGACAGCAGATGGCAGGCAGTGTGCATGCGTGCCAGTTTGTAACGCCGGTCCCAGTCTATATGGGCGACCACTTTATCACCTGGCGAAAGCGGCTTTTGGTCTGCGGCGGGAACGTGGACAATAGTCTCCTTGCCGCCCTTTTCATAGACAGTGTTGGCAACTACGATTTGAGACCCGTCTTGCAGTTCCAGAAAACCGGAATCGCCGGGTTGGCCACCGCTGGTCGCGTAAAACACTGTTTGATCCAAAATAATGCCACCGAGTTCGTTGATGGTGACGACTTCTGCGTCGCAGGTGCTGGCATAGGCGTCTTCAGCAAAAATCTGTCTTGTCTTGCTCACTCGTCGACCTCTTCAAAAGGAATTTCCAGGCCCGAGTCACGTTCCAGCCATGCAGGAACCGGCAATTCCTTGGATCGCAGGAATTCCGGGCTGAAAAGCTTGGCCTGATAACGGTTGGCATAGTCGCAAAGTATCGTCACGATCGTGTGTCCCGGGCCAAGGTCCTTTGCCAGACGTACAGCCCCGGCAATATTTATGCCGGACGATCCCCCCAGCACCAAACCTTCATTTTCCATAAGGTCAAATATGTAGGGCAGCGCCTCCTGATCGGGAATACGATAAGGAAAGTCTACTTTCAGACCTTCCAGATTAGCTGTAATGCGCCCCTGTCCGATGCCTTCGGTAATTGACGTGCCTTCGGCCTTCAATTCGCCATTGGCGAAATAACCGTACAGGGCTGCTCCACCCGGATCTGCCAGACCAATCTTGATATCGGCATTGCGGGCGCGCAGGGCTGTGGCCACTCCTGCAATCGTGCCACCTGACCCGGCTGCGCAAACGAAACCATTAACCTTGCCATCGGTCTGATCCCAGATTTCTGGTCCGGTTGTGTCTATATGAGCTTGTCTGTTGGCAACATTGTCAAACTGATTGGCCCAGATCGCTCCCTGCTCATGGGTCTTGGCCAGTTGCTCAGCCAACCGACCAGACAGGCGAACAAAATTGTTGGGGTTGCTGTAAGGTTTTGGAGGCACTTCAATAAGTTCTGCACCAAAAGACCTGATGGCATCCTTCTTTTCCTGGCTTTGGGTGTTTGGGATTACAATCACGGACCGGTATCCTAACGCATTGCCCACCATGGCCAGGCCAATGCCGGTATTTCCCGCAGTTCCTTCAACTATCAACCCGCCCGGTCTGATATCTCCGGCTTTCTCGGCTGTACGAATGATGGACAGGGCAGCGCGATCCTTGACGCTTTGGCCGGGATTTAGAAATTCGGCCTTGCCCAGAATTTCACACCCTGTTTCATCAGACACTTTGTTCAATCGGATCAGCGGGGTGTTGCCGATCAGTGAGATGACAGAATTGTGGATTGTCATTGAGTTTCCAAAATCAATTAGCAGTTTTTCGCAAAACTAGCCCTGTTCACCACAAGGAGCAAGCAATCGGCGTGTTGCAGAAAGCGGAAATCGGAGATTGCTTTTTCACTTCTCCGATTTTGCGCTTTCTCCAATTTTCACGCGCAAACGCTCGACATGATCGCGCGTTAGCGGAAAGTTCCACATCATGGCAACGGCGGGCATTTTCATCGCAATCGGTCCCCATCCATAGACAAAACCAAGCAGGGTCAATCCAAGCGCGGTAGAGGTTTTGGCGGGGTCTGCGGTAAATCCTGCCCATTCGAGTGCAGGCAAAACCAGAACCACGGTCAGTGCCAATGCCATTTTGGTGGCCAGGCTCCAAAGCGAGAAATATATGCCGGAGCGCTGTTCACCGGAGGAGGCTGTATCGACATCAATGGCATCCGCCTGAATGGCGCTGGGCAATGCGATATCAGCTCCCAGGGCGAGGCCAGAGAAGATACAGATCAGCGAAAAGGCGATTACCGAGCCTTCCGGCAGAAAAGGGGCGGGGGAGAATACGATGGCGGCAAAAACCATGGCAATGCACCATGAGCGATGTTTTGATGTGCGCTTGGCGATAGCCATCCAGATCGGCACACCGGCAATGCCACACAGGAAATAGACAAAGATCAGCGGACCGCGCAGATTTTCCAGATCAAGAGCCTGGGCGCAGTAGAGGAGAAACAGGGTGGCGGCAATGGAATTGCCGAAGCTGTTGAGAAAGAACGCCAGCAGCAGGCGCAAAAAGGGCTTGTTCCGTCTCATCTGAGACAGGCCATCCCTGAAACTTACCCGTGTGGTGCTGCGTTCGACTGGTTCAGGGGTGGACCACAACGTCAGAGCACCGAACAGTGGAAGGGCGATCACGATGAACACAGCCAATGCTGCAAAGCCGTGAAACGAAGACGGATCCTGCCAGCCAATGGAAAAGGGCACGGAAATTGCGATCAGAGTTCCCACTAACGTGAGCCCTTCGCGCCAGGCCGAAACCTTCGATCGCCCCTCATAGGTGGTTTGCAACTCTGCCCCCCAGGCCGTGAAGGACAGGATTGCGCAGGTATATCCAACAGATAGGACGAGTGTCCAAAGCCCCACATCGTAGATGGTGGCATCGGTGGCGGGCCAAAACAGATTCCAAACACCAACCATGACAATAGGAATCGAAGCTGCAAACCATGTTCTGCGGCGACCAAATTCTGGCCGGAACCTGTCGCTCAACCAACCGATAGCGGGATCATTGACTGCATCAAACAGGCGGACAGCGAACAGGGTAACACCCAGGGATGCCAGAGACAGGCCAAAGGATTCCGCATAAAACACTGGAATGAAGGAATATAGCGGTAGGGTCAGCGCAGCCAGCGGCAGGGCAGGCAGCGCATACAGGGCCACGCGGCCGGTGGAAAGGGAATTGCTCATGGAAGAGTTACGGCCAGTGTCCCGTTTTGGTTTTGTTGGTGGTCAGGCGCTAAGGCTTGGCAAATACGATTTGCCGGACATCAATTGATCCCACTTTGAAACCGGCTTCACAATAGTGGAAATAGAATTCCCAGATACGTTTGAAACGCTCGTCGAACCCCAGGGGCAGTATGGTTGGCCACTTCTCCCAGAACTTGAGCCTCCAGGCCTCAAGTGTCGACGCATAATCAGTTCCAAAAGCGCGAGTTGCGACCTGATCAAGCTGTGCTTCGTTGCCCAGTTCCTCCAGGATTTCTGCTGAAGGCAGCATGCCTCCGGGAAAGATATACTTTTGAATGAAATCCGGATTGGCGCGATAATGCTCAAAGTCTTTTTCATCAATTGTGATCACCTGCAAGCCGGCACGTCCACCCGGTCTGAGACATTCGCGTAATTTGGCGAAGTAAGACGACCAATAGCTTTCACCAACCGCTTCAAACATTTCAATGGACCCAATGCGGTCATATTGTCCGGTTTCGTCCCTGTAGTCCTGAAATTTGATGTCCACCAGATGGTCGAGTCCGGCGTCCTTGATGCGCTGCTGCGCGAACTTCAATTGTTCCCGAGAAATAGTCAGACACGTCACCCTGGCGCCAATTTTGGAGGCAACAAATTCCGCGAAACCGCCCCACCCGCAACCGATTTCGAGAACATGGTGGTTCGGCTGAATGTCCGTCATCTTGGCCAGCGATCTGTATTTGGCTTCCTGTGCCTCTTCCAGAGAATTGGCTCCATCGCGAAAAATCGCACTGGAATAGGTCATGCTCTTGTCCAGCCATTGGCTGTAAAAGGCATTGCCCAAATCATAATGAGCGGAAATATTGCGCTTTGCTCCGGACTTGGAATTCCGGTTCATGAAATGGTTGATCTTGCTCAGCATGTTGATCAGCGGATTGCGATTGAAAAAGGATTCCGCACCGCCCCCGTAAGCATTGACCAGAAACATCTCAAGAAAGGCTGTAACATCGGGACTGTCCCATTCGCCTTCAATATAGCTTTCAGCAACCCCCAGTGAGCCGTGAGACAGCACACGGCGAACAACTCCCCAATTGTGAAGCGTTGCTTCCGCATGCGGGCCAGGTTCCGGTGCGTCATAGCGGAACCGTCGGCCACCGGGTATTGAGATATCCAAAGACCCCCGCTGAAGCATGGTGAGTGCCCGCATTGCAACGCCCACTTTGCGCGGTAGTTCACGCGCGATCTCTGCCATATTATCAGCGGTGATTGTGATGGTTTCGATCTCGTGATCCGTCGTACGGCTCGCCATGTCCGGTCCTCCCATTCTGCGACGCTGCAGAGTTATCAAACCTGCTGTTGCGACACTGGACTGTTTAAATTTTAGCCAACCGTCTCAATCGGTCAAGTTAGCGCTATTGATGGTCAGATTTGAGAGATTGCAGTGCGTCCAGTGCCCGGTTGCGTGCAAACTGGTGATCGACAATCGGCTTGGGGTAGGTGTTGCCAAGTTTTACCCCTGCTTTTGCAAGTTCGCTGTCAGGCGCTTGCCACGGCGCTGGCAGGTAGCGGGCTGGCAATTTGTTCAGTTCGGGCACATATTTTTTTATATAAATGCCGTCCGGGTCGAACTTGCTGGCCTGAAGTATGGGGTTGAATATGCGGAAATATGGGGCGGCATCGGCTCCAGTTCCGGCCACCCATTGCCATTGGGCCGGATTGGCAGCCGGGTCTCCATCAACCAAGGTGTCCCAGAACCATCGCTCTCCAACCCGCCAGTCGATCATCAGATGTTTGACCAGAAAGGACCCTACGATCATGCGCACACGATTGTGCATCCAGCCTGTCTGGTAGAGTTGGCGCATCCCGGCATCAACGATGGGATAGCCTGTCATTCCCTTTTGCCATGCGGTGATGTTGTGGTGATCTTCAGTCCAGGGGAACCGATCAAAGCTGGAATTGAAATTGCTCGTCGCAAGGGACGGCCATTCCTGTAACAGATGGTAGGAGAATTCGCGCCAAACCAGTTCCTTGCGCCAGATTTCGCGCGCCCGCTCGCTGTTCCGGTCATTGCGCGCGGTGCCGGAATAAGATGCATGCCAAAGCTGATAGGGACTTATCTCTCCAAATCGCAAATGCGGCGACAATCGCGACGTCTGGTCCGGGCCGGGCAGGTCTCTATTGGAATCATATGTTTGAATATGTTTCTTAATGAACTGATTCATCGCAAGTGCAGCGCTGGATTCTCCGGGTTGCCAGGTCTCAGCAATACCATGGGCCCAGTTTGGAACCGTAGGCAGCAGCGCCCAGGATGCCAGTTCATCGCCTTTCAGTACTTGCGTGCTGGCATGAATCGATTCTGGTTTTGGCAGGGGCTGGCGGGGTGTGGATTGCGAACTCAGGTTCTTCCAAAACGGGGTGTAGACCTTGTAAGGCTTGCCCGAACCGGTGCGCACAAGCGAAGGCTCGTGCAATAGCATGCCGCCAAAACTCTTTGCCGTTCCGGGAAAGTCTTCCTTGATAAATCGATCGACGGCCTGTTCTCCTTCGCCATAACGTCGGTTCCAGCAGATTTCATCTGCTGCGGTTTCACTCACAAGCCGAGCTATAACATCTGCCGCTGGCCCGGAGCGCAGAATCAGTTGACCACCAAATTCCTGTAGCGATTTGCTCAATGAAAGCAGCGAATGATGCAGCCACCATTTTTGTGCCGAGCCCATGGGGCGCACGCTTTCCGAGACTTCATCATGAATATAGCAGAAAATTACTGGTTTTCCGCTATCAGCGGCATAGCAAAGGGCCGGATTATCCGTAAGCCGCAGGTCCTGACGGAACCATAAAATGATGGGTTTGGAGGCGCGGTTCTCTGACATGATACCTGCTGTTTTGAGGACTGCTTTTCAAGTAAACGAAGCATTGGTTTAGGACTGAATAATTCATCTGGCCATAGTTTAACCGAATGTTTTGGTTAATCGCGCAATATGCCGCGGTTAACCAGATACGGACAATCCAAAATGAACAAGACCTGTTTAACCCTGTCAGCCCTGATACTGGCTGCAGGCTGTACGACTGATCCCTATACGGGACAAACCCAGATTTCCAATACTGCCATCGGCGCAGGCACCGGTGCTGCACTTGGAGCTCTGGGCGGGCTGATCGTGGGCAACGCAACAAGTGCCAACAGAAGAACCGCAGTGCTTGTAGGAGCAGGCATCGGGGCTCTGACTGGCGGAGGTATTGGCCTCTATCAGGACAAGCAGGAGGCCAAATTGCGTGATGAATTGCGCAATACCGGTGTTAGTGTGACGCGAAACGGTGACATCATTATTCTGAATATGCCAAGCAATATCACATTCACCTCCGGTTCTGATGCTATCCGGCCGGAGTTTTTCCGGGTACTCAACTCGGTCTCGCTTGTCCTGCGTGAATACAACAAAACACTGGTCAATGTTTATGGCCATACGGACAGTGACGGGTCGAGCCAGTATAATCAGCAATTGTCTGAAAAGCGCGGTGTTACTGTGGCCAAGTACCTGGTCAGTCAGGGGACTGATTCACGACGCTTTCAGGTCGTAGGCTATGGCGAGGAACGTCCGGTTGCCAGCAATGCGACCAGCGAGAGCAAGTCCCGGAACCGGCGTGTTGAAATCGAGATTGCCCCGCTCACTCAATCCTGATCGGGGTCAGGGTCAAGTGGCTCAATGGTGCAGACTGAGCCGTCCTCATTGCCGCTGATGAGAAACGGCAAGCCGAATACAGCAACCTGGGAATTGTTTTCCAGGTTGTGGGAAATGCTTGCTCCCAGCATTGCCCCCCATTGCTGCACTTTGTTGGCGCGCTTGAGATGGATGCCGCGCGAATTGACCACCAGCCTGTAACGGGTGGAGTCTGTCCAGTGCGTCAGGCGGAAATAGTCACCGGGTCGGATTGTCTGCACTTCATGATCCAGTTCTGAATTTGACTTCGTGCGCCCTCGCCATCTTGAGAGGCCGTTGGCAGCGGAATCAGCGCAGGTCAAATTGCTATCAGTTTGACCTCATTCAAGCGCTTCGTTACCAATTTGGGAGAATTGGGTCAACGGATGCGGCTTCATGGGTGAAATGAACAATGATGCGAAACGAGCGGGCAGGCTATTGGCCCCACTTTCGCTTGCTGGTCTGTTCGTCGGTATTCTGTTTTTCGCAATTTCACTCAGTCCGTCGCTTATTCCACGTAACTTTCTGGTGCAGGGTGCTTTGTCGGGTGTGTCGGCTTCAGTAGGCTACTTTATGGGGTGGATTTTAGGGTGGTCGACAGGGTTTCTGGAGGTTTCATTCCCACCCAAAAAATTTGCTCGTCCTGTCAAGATTACCCTGTTTGCCGGTCTTGCCATATTGGTCGCGGTCTTCCTGTGGCGTTTGACGATTTGGCAGGAATCTATTCGAGGTCTCATGGGGATGGAGACACTTGATGCGGGTTATTCACTCTGGGTGGCCCTGGTTGCGCTGGCAGTGGCGGCGTTGCTGATCACACTGGCACGACTGTTCATCAAATTGCAGGCTTCAATCGCCCGGCGCTTTGGTCAGATCGTACCAGTACGACTGGCCTTTTTGCTGAGCATGTTTCTGGCATTGCTGATCGTGTTTTCCGCCGCCGATAATCTGTTGGTTCGCCAGCTCATGTCGGCTGCGGATGAAATTTTTGCCGATCTGGATGCCGTTGTGCCCGATGGCTTCACCCAGCCGACGGATCCTGATATTCCCGGCAGTGAGGCATCGCTGGTGGGCTGGGATGATATTGGGCGCCGGGGCAAGTATTTTGTCCTTGATGGACCAAGACAGGCAGATATTGCCGCCTTTAACTCCGGTGAAGCCAAACGACCCATCCGTGTTTATGTAGGCCTTGGCTATGGTGAAACCCTGGAAGAGCGCGCCGAACTGGCTCTGGCCGAATTGATCCGCGTGAAAGCTTTCGAGCGTTCGGTGCTGATTGTTGCAACCCCAACAGGAACCGGCTGGCTAGATCCGGGGGGCGTAGACACAGTGGAATATCTGCATGGTGGCGATACTGCGATTGTCAGCATGCAATATTCCTATCTTCCCAGCTGGATGACGCTGATCGTTGAACCGGAGAAGTCATCAAAGTCTGCCCGCAGTCTGTTCAAACAAGTCTACGCGCACTGGAAAACCCTGCCAAAAGACAATCGCCCAAAACTTTACCTGCACGGTCTGAGCCTTGGAGCACTGGGGTCGGAAGCCTCGGCCCAACTGTTTTTGATGCTTGAAGATTTCATTCAGGGAGCCGTTTGGAGCGGGTCGCCTTTTCCCAGCCAGATGTGGGCGGCAATGACGGCCGCTCGGGAACCGGGCAGCCCTGCCTGGTTGCCCCGCTTCGGTGACGGCTCGTTAGCCCGGTTCACGGCCCAAAAGAATGCCCTGAAATCCTATGGTGACCGCTGGGGGCCTATCCGCATGGTCTATATTCAGTATGCCAGCGATCCCATGGTTTTCTTTTCGCCAACATTGCTCTATCGCCGACCGGATTGGCTTGTCGGCAAACGAGGCCCGGATGTTTCACCCTATTTCGAATGGTACCCGGTGGTCAGCTTTCTGCAGGTTGGTTTCGATATGATACTGTCCACCAGCGTGCCAATTGGCCACGGCCACAACTACAGCGCATCAAACTATATTGATGCCTGGCTGGAAGTAACCGCGCCCAGCGGTTGGACACCGGATCGGGTTGATCAACTCAAAACGAACTTTAAACCAACCACGCTCAAACCATAGCGGCGAGCAGCAACGCATAGCGGTTAGGGGGGCGGGAAGAGCTCTAAAACGGATCGGCGGGTTTGGCCGCCTTGGCGTCTGCGGGCTTTTCAGCTGCGTCGCTGGCTGCCGTGCTGGCCGCTTTCACGATCTCTTCCTTTTGATCATCTGTCAGTTCATCATTGTCTTCCAGACCGGGAATTTGAACACGAACTTCCTTGCGGGCAAATTGAATTCCGTTTTCCTCAAAGGCTTTTTGCACCCGAGTGTAGATCTCCTTGCGGATCATCCACTGCGCGCCGGGCTTGGTCATGAATTTACCGCGCACCACGATGCCCACATCATCAACGTCAGCCACACCCTGAGATTTGAAGGGCTGGATGAAATTCGCCGCATGTTCGGGATTTTCCATCATTTCCTGTCCGATTTTCTTGAAAAGCTTTCGCACTTTCTCAAGGTCCGTATCGAAGGGAACGGTGAAGCGCAGTTTCATGATCACATAATCACGACTGTTATTGGTCAATTTGGGAATTTCACCATAGGGAACGATATGAACAGGCCCGTTGGGATGGCGCAATTGTAACGAACGAACGGAGATTTTCTCCACTGTTCCCATGGTTCCGCCAATGTCGATGAATTCGCCCAGCCTGAATGCATCATCCAGCAGGAAGAATACACCGGACACCACATCCTTGACCAGTGTTTGCGCGCCAAATCCAATTGCCAGGCCAAACACACCGGCACCTGCCAGCAACGGTGTTATGTTCATACCCATCTGACTGAGTGCCAACAGAACCGTAATAATGGCAATGGTGATCTGCAGGGTTACCTGAAGCAGGGGCAATACGGTGGCCAGTCTGGTTTTTCCGGCTCCGCCGCCTTCACCGCCCGCCGCGGCGGCTTCTCCCCCTTCAGGCATGTCTGCTGCCAGTTTGCGGTTGATCCACAGATTGATGACTTCCCAGACGAGGTAACCAATAACGATCACAATCAGACCGCTCATCAGTTCGGCGGCGAATTTCGCACCGACACCCGCCGCGGCCAGATTTTGAAGCTTGATGCCCCAGAGGCGGAAGACCGCCAATATCAGAACTGCAAACAGGACAACACGGCCAACCCGCACATAGCTTTGGCGCGTCATCAGATGAGCAGCTTCCGCCACAGGCCCATCGCCTTGCATTGGAGGCACGAGGTGCTTTGCAATGCCCCGCCACATGGTGTCGAGGAACGGGGCCAATACAATGATGGCAATCACGGATATGCCCCGTGCAGGAGACAAACCTTCCGACCCTGAACTCAAGGCTATTTGTGCTGCGAAATATTGAAGAACCATGGCTGCAATAGAGATTGCGGGCCACCACGTAGCCATGAATTCAAGACCGGTTGTCAGGTCTTCATCATGGCCCTTGATAATGGAGGTCAGGCCCTTGCGTGCACGCCATGTTATCGCGATCAGGTAGACATAGATGGCAGTTCCTGCCCAAAAGCGATAATGGTCTCCACCATCAATACCCGTTTCTCGCATCACTTGCAGCAACAACACGGCAACGCCGATAATCGCGGCAACCATGGTGAGGTTGCGTGTAACAAAACCGGCAGTCCAGTCATCGGTCGACACAAGACGGATCGAGGGGCGTTTCGGTGCCAGGGTCAGGCGCAGAAAACTCGCAACGATGCGAACGGGAACAATCACAATCAGAATAATTTGTGCAGCCAGCGCATAATCAGCCGGGGAGGGCATAGCGAACCTGAGTATGCCGATGGCAATGATCGAGGAGACCAGCAGTCCGGCGATCTCAAGCACAAATCGCATTCCAAGTGTGCGAATGGCCGACAACAGCGTTTCAGTATCGCCCTGCAGGCTCTGCTCACGCCAGTTTCTGGTTGAACGGGTGACAAAACGGTCCGCTACTGTGCCGATTGCCATTGCCACCAGAAAAATGCCGATAAACAAAACGGAGTCCAGCAGGGTTTCCCGGGAAAACACCGCCACGATGGCCGCACCAATCGCCGAGAGCACTTCGGGAAGTGCGACAATATTTGTGGCCAGATAGTTTGTGTAATCGGCCCAGATTTTCCGAACAGACTGGATTAAGGAAGGGCTGTCCTTGGCGGCAATATCGGTTGCCGCCTGTTTGTCGTTGGCCATCAACTCCAGCAATTTGGCAAGGGCGTTCAATTCATCCGTGCTGAGTTTGGACGTCAGTTCGGAGAGTTCCTGCTGGGTGGTTGTCGCAGCAGGCGCCTGACTGGAATCGACATTCTGAGCATAACCCGCTCCGCTGATAATGGCGCTTATGGCCAGAAACAGCACGGCAATCAGGCCGTGTGAGAAGTGTTTAATCATTGCCCGGATCCAGTTCAGTTCGTTCAGTCGTCAATCTTCTAATAACAAAACAGCCCGGCTCGACCCCAATTATCCTGGGTCAGTCCAGGCTGTAGAATTCCCGCACGTGCCTGTGTGATGGTACGATCTGATCCGGAGATCAGGTTGGGCCCAGATTGATGAATTCCACCCGGCGGTTCACACCGCCCTTTGGATTGGAAGTATCAAAAATCTGCTCTTCCCCGAATCCAACCGGCAGAAGCCTGTTGCGCGGTACCCTGAATGTGGAAGTCAGCAACTCAGTAACGGCCGCAGCACGGCGTTCGCTCAGTTTCAGGTTGCTCTCACGAGATCCGGTAGAATCCGTGTGGCCAACCACCAGGAAACGGTTGCCCAGCAGCAGCGGGTGATGCAGTGCATCCGCGATACGGCCAACAGTTTCCCACGATGCAGGGCGGATAACATCCGACCCAAGATCGAACTGGATCTGCACGATGAAGACCGGCAATTTACGCAATATGTCTGCAACAGGTGGCGGAGAGGCCGCATCCGTGCCTCCTTCGGCCTTGATCCGTGCAAGAATATCGCGGCGAACCGCGTCCACATCAATGCCAACCTTGCGGGCTGTTGTGCCTGATTTGGCCAGTGAGTTCATCACCTGCGCGGTGGAGATTCGATTTTGGGCGCTGGCCATACCGGTAACGCCGGCGAGGAGCAGGGATGACATGATCAATCCGCCAATTCGCTTGCCCAATAGTGTGTTCAGTTTCTTCAACATTTTCCTTGGTATCCCAAATGCTTGTCTGTCCATGTTCAAGCCGGCGGCACGATCAGGAGCCGCCGTGCCTTGGCTCAATTTCTACGGATTGAAATTTCATCCAGCCAGCCTGCGTTCGACAATGCGTTCTTGCAGGGAACATTAGCGGCCCGGAAGTTGGCAGGGCGCATCATGCAGCGCAAAACGCGGGCCGAACCCGGCTTGAAATTAGAGCACAGCCGCTTGACGCTGGAGGCACACAGGCGGGGAGCGTCCTTTTGAGCCTGGAAACGAGCTTCCATATTGGCGTTGAACAACGCAGTGGCTTCCTTGCATCTCTGCGAAGCCTTGCTCTGAATGCACTGTCCAAGGCGGTTGCCGCCAACTCGGATGCCCTTGCACTTTGTGGTCACATCGGCCTTGCAGGCATTGGCCCACAAAGCGACAGCGTCACCAAAATTCATTGTCTCTGCACGCGTGGCCTGGAGACTGGCTACGGCGAAAACCATCAATGTGGCTGCGAATAACGAGAGTTTTTTCATCCTATCCTCCCTGAAGCTGAAATCATGCATAACTATTGCGCGGAAATCAGATAACTTGCAAGCAGTTATATAAGTAGAGATTTGAATTTGCGTTTGTGTTTGTGTTTGCGCGGGATTGGGTTTGCGGGGGGGCTTGCGCGGCATTGCCGCTTGCGCTCACGCTCTCGGCCTCCGGCACTAACGTGCCTGCGCCCTCCGCTCCGCTGGGGCGGACCGCGGCGAGCCGGAACGACTCTTCGCTGTCTCGCCGTCTCGCCGTCTCGCCGTCTCGCCGTCTCGCCGTCTTGTACGGTGTTGCTCGATTTCGCCGTATGCGGCGTGAGGCATAGTACGGCGGGTATGTGTCAAGCCGCGAAGAGCGCCCCGGCGTCTATGCGGAGCCAAACACTCCCGGGCGACCACATCCGATGCCAAAGCCTGCGACCGTACCCATCGTCCAAAGCGCTGCAAGCTGGTCGGGAATGACTATCTTTGCCTGATGATATCAACCAAGCTGCATCGTAGGTGGTCTCCGCAACAAATCGCAGGTTGGCTCATGCATGAACACCCTGATGAACTGGCAACAGCTTCATTGCGACACTGGTTGAACGTAACACCCGCATTGAGATGTTGGCGAAGGCCAGTAACAAAGATAGTCGCAGCGTCATTCATGCGTTGATAAAGTCATTCAGGCGTTGATAAAGCAGTCCCGAAGGCTGCCCAAGGAGTTGTACCGTTCCCTCACATGGGACCAGGGAACGGGGAACGGATTTGTCGATACATAGTCAGGCAAAACTGAGTGCTGTTGCAAGACAGCTGAGCGAACGACCTCGAAAAACGCTGGAATACGAAACCCCAGCAAAACGTTTTAACGCATGTGTTGCGGCGACCAGTTGAATCCAGACCGAGAAGCGGACTGATGCACCTTGTCACGGAATCATATCTGGTGAAGACTAGTTGTGCTGTCCGACGGCAACGCGCCTGCGGTCTTGAAGTCATCTGTGGAGAGTTTGGATGCCGAACGATGCTAAGCCCCCGGTTCTTCTATTAACAGGCACAAATGCGGCAGCGTGGACGATGGAGAATGTTCGGGCGTCATTTGAGATGTCAGGTTATTCCTGCCACAGCCTGACCTACCGCTATCATGATCTTCCAACCGGAACAGAACGCGACAACAAGCTGATCGGATTGAGTATTGCAGATTATGTAGAAGATGCCCGGAAAGCGATTCAAGAAATCGGCGAAGCTCCTGTTGTCGTCGGTCACTCGCTTGGCGGCGTTGTTGCACAATTGTTGGCGGGTGAAGGAGCTGTGAGAGCCGGCGTTCTTCTCAACAGCAGCGTAGTAAACGGTGTTTTGGCAACGACGGAAGAAGAACGTGAGTTGGGGAAATTGTTCATTTCGTCCGGTGCTTTCTGGGAACACGCGCTAGGGCAAGACATAAACCTACTGGCAAAATACGGACTGAATACGCTGTCGGAAGATCTGCAGAGTGACATTCATGCGCGTCTCGACACTGAGTCCGGTCGCGTGCTGTTTGAGTTTGTCTTCTGGATGTTCGATGCTCACCAAACCACCTTTATCGACCCTGCAACTATAACCTGTCCTTTGCTTTTTGTGTCGGGAACGGAAGACAAAGCGGTTGCGACAAGCACTGCCAGGAATATGGCTTCCCGGTATGAAATCGCGGACTTTCTGGCCATTGAAGGGGCTTGTCACTACTTGCAATTTGACGAAACATGGCCACTGACAGCACATAAGGTGATGGATTGGCTTGGTCGCAATATCTGAAAGCATGACAATGGATGAATCTGGTCGCAGGAGCTGTATATCGTAAGGAAGCGACCAATTCGCGAACGTTTTCCGTCACGGGACGAAGAAAGTTCACCGGTGAAAGGAACCTGAGATGTCTTACATGGCAAAATTCGCGCTTATGCTTGTGGTCTTTGTGGACCTCATTGGTCAGGGCCTTGTGTTTCCCGTACTGAACAGCATGATCATGTCAACGGATTCAAATTTTCTGCCGGAATCCACTTCGCCGGCCCGGCGGCATTTTGACTATGGCTTTGTTATTGCCGTCTTTTTCATCTCCTGGGCATTGGGCGTGATGTATGTGTCGAAAGTATCCGACGCGATCGGGCGCAAGAAGGCCATTCTTGTCTGCCTTTTTGGCGCACTCGCGGGCTATGCGCTGACAATTCTCGCCGTGATGTACAGTTCAATGCTGCTCTTGCTGCTTGGACGCGCAATCACGGGCTTCACAGCCGGGAACCAACCGATTTCTCAAGCCGCCATGATCGATGCAAGCAAGGACGACGCGGAACGTGACCGCAACATGGGCCTGATTGTTGCTGCAATCAGCACCGGCCTTGTGGGCGGCCCAATCATTGGCGCGATCTTGTCGCAGCCGGCTTTGCTGGGCAGCTGGGCCACGGCGAGCACGCCTTTTGTCGGTGCCTTTGTGATTGTAGCAATTACCATTGTGCTGGTGGTTTTCTTCTTTGACGACATCCGCACTGAGCGGACGCCATTTGTCTTCCGTCCGATGGATGTGATCGACAGCCTGTTACGGATCAAGGACTTCCCGGATGTCCGCAAACTGCTGCCAGTTTATACGTTCTTCATGGTGCCTAACGTCACGTTCTATGTATTTGCCGACAATTACCTAACCAGTAAGTTTGGTTACGGTATCGTTGGCAGCAGCGTGGTGATGGTTTTAATCGGACTTGCTCTGGCGTTATCAAGTACGTTTCTGGTGAGTCCGGCACAAAACCGGTTTTCAAAAGCTCAAATCGTTTTAGCCAGCCTGATAGTGATGGTGGTTTGCGGCATCGGCTTCATCAGCGTAGATAACAAGTATGTGGTCTTCGTTTTCCCGTTCCTCTTCTACTTTTTCTTTGGTGTCGCCTATCCGACACTGCTGGGGCTCTTCTCAGGCACCGTCACTCAGGCAGATCAAGGGTGGGTCATGGGCGTGACTACCGTGGTCTTCACATTGGCAGGTGGCATCAAGTCACTCGCCGGAGGCTCGTTGATGCGAATAAGCATTAACATGCCGTATTTAATTGTGATCGTGACAGCAATCGTTGGAATTGTGTTGCTG
>JBPCWM010000089.1:0-3682 GCA_051009515.1 Rhizobiaceae bacterium
TTGATTTGATCGACTAGGGGACAGGTAGCATCAAGCTTGATTATTTCGGGGTCGGAATGAACCAGTATTTGATCAAAATAGCGGTTGATCAATGTGCGTGTTTCCTCAATGCGCTCGGCTTTCCTCCGCTCTTGAAGAATGTCTCGGACTGAAGACACGACCAGTGGTCTTGGGCGCCGAATCCGTGCAGCCTCAAGTAGAGCCTGCAATTCATATCGCACCATGCGCCGGCCGAACGGGTAGGCTTCGGTCAGAACTATGTCAGGGCTCAGCCTCTCAAAAATTTTTAAGATCTCGCGACTGCGTCGATCCTGAAACGGTCTGTCCAATGGCTTGTTATTTGAATCAAGAATAGTCTCATAGGAATTATCGGTGGCCCTTATGGGTGATAGGTAGTGAATACTGTCAGCATCAATGGTGACATTGGGCAGTTTTTGGCCACCATATATGACATCAATACAGAATCCGTGCCGCTTCAGCCCCTCGATCAGTCGCGTGGCACGGAACACATGGCCAACACCGAGTAGGTGAAGAAAATAGAACAAAACCCGCGGCTTATCAGCCATTTACTTTCTCAAGGGTTTTGTCCTGTCTGGCTCCCAACAAATGTAGCAACTGGATTATCTCATTGGCTGAATTGAATTTCTCATGAACAATCTCCATGCCCTTCCGACCCATATTCAGACGGCGGTTTGGTTGCCGACTCAATGCAGACAGTGCATTTGCCAGTTGTTGGGGATTGTCAGGCTCTACCAGAAGGCCATTTTTGCCGTTTTCGATCAATTCCGGAATGCCCGAGATGGGTGTCGATACCACAGGTAATTGCTGGCTTTGAGCTTCAATAATGACATTTGGAAGACCATCCCGGTCGCCATCTGCGGCGATACGGCAGGGCAATACAAACAAATCAGATTCACGATAGGCCTGAAGAACGCGCGACTGGGCCTGACTACCCAGAAATTCAATCTTGTCAGAAAGTCCAAGTTGAATAGCCTGTTCCTTGAGCTGTTTCAACAACGGGCCACCCGCGATATGTGTCCAGTGCCAGTTCAATTCGGGTGGAAGTTTGGCAAACGCATTCAACAGCGTGTCCAATCCCTTTTTCTCCACCGCGCGGCCTACGCTCAAATAACGCACAGGGTCTTCGTGCTTCGAACCATCCCGCTCACTGCTAATCTGTTCGGCAGATGGCGTTTCAAAGCGATCCAGATCGAGTCCGTGATACAACAGGCGAACTGAATCGGATGATCGGGCTAAGGAGGACAAATGATCTGACCCACCTTGTGTGCAGGTGACGGTCCACTCTGCATCATCCAGCTTCTCAGACAACTCCCAATCAGGGGAAGTCCAGATATCCTTAGCATGAGCGCTGATGGAGAACGGCAGTCCACGGATGATGGCTGTGTAACGTGTTACGGAGCCAGGTGTATGTATGAAATGACCATAAAGCCATGTAATATCTTCATCCAGCTCAGCAGCAGCCACGAGTGATTGAACAAACCGTCTTGTCCTGTTGCGGGTCTTGTCTCTTGCGAGGTCCTTCAACCATATTGATTTGGCTTTTTTGTAACCGGGCCGGTGCCGAACCTTTCGCCAGGCCTTCCAGCACCGGGCCGGTTCATGATGAATATACTCCGGTAAATAGTTGACTGGGGCCAATATTTCCTCGTGCACCGGGTGTCGCTTAGTGTCAGTAGGGTGGCGCAGCGATACTAGTTGCAGCTCTAGACCTGCTTTCTGCAGATTTAGAATTTCCTGAGCAATGAAGGTTTCTGAAAGGCGGGGATATCCCTTCAAAAACACAGCAACTTTGGGTCGGATGTTCATGGAGTGATTGAGACGCCGGGTTCAGAAATAACGGAAGTCTCTTTAGCTTTTTCAAAGTCGTAAGGGAACTGACTGGCCTGCATTTTCTCTATGCGGCGACAAATTCTATTCAAACCGTCCATCCTGAGTGGATATTCCGCCTGACTGGGTGCAGGCATGTTTGGAAGGGCGTGAAGTGCATCCGCCATTTTTTCTGGATCAACGGCCTGATCTGCGTCCAACACACGCGCTAGTCCAAGTTCATTTGCCCGCGTCGCCCGGATCAGTTGTTCCTGACGAGGACGGGTTCGCGGAACGAACAATGCGGGTTTGTTAAACGACAGGATTTCGCAAAACGTATTGTATCCACACATGCCAACCACCGCGCTGGCATTGTCCATTATCGTTTCCAACTCATTGTCGAAATCAATCACGGTTACAGCCTTCAGATTGGCAGCGCGCTGATGGATTTCCTCCCGGTCGTCACTTTGCATGAAAGGCCCGGGAATCAACACCAGTGGATAGACCAGATTGCGATCGTGTTCGCGGGCCGCCAGAACCATGGACATCAGCTTGGCGCCGTCTCCGCCACCGCCAGCTGTCACCAAAATGTAATTGGCAGGAAGTGGATGCTGCATCCGGTGATTGTCATTGCTAGGCGTTTCGCGGTGCAAAAATCCGGTATACTGCAATTTGTCTGTTATGCGTTTGGGCGTATCAAGCCCGACCAGCGGATTCCAGAAATCCTGCGGACCATAAACCCAGACCTCGTCATAGAGGGCAGCGATTTTGTCCATGATGTCTTTCTTTTTCCATTCTTCATCAAGCAGCTCCGCCGAATCCATCACGTCGCGCAGGCCCAGCACGGTTGTGCAGCCTCGCATTTGCAGTGCGACCAGTGTTTTCTCTACTTCTCCCCGCAACCCCATGGGTTCCTTGTCGACGATGAAAATATCGGGATCGAAAAGCTCTGCCGTTTCAAGGATTAACGATTCGCGCATGGCCAACGTATCCTGAATGTCGATATGTTCATTGATGGACGTATATTGGCCGGAATAGAGTTTTATTACGCTGGGAATCTTCACAAAATCCACCCGCGCCTTGAAGTCGAACGCGCCTGCAATTTGTGATCCCGAAATGATTAACACAGTCAGGCCTTTGAAACGATCCACAAGTGCATGTGCGATCGTTCGGCACCGCCGCAAATGACCAAGCCCAAATGTATCATGGCTGTACATGAGTATTCGGGCGTCGTTTAGACGCTTCATATTGTGTGGCTGCCCTGACCTTCTTTTCCTGGATGGAACCTTAGAATGGCGCGAGTGGGACTGCAACGTTTGAATTTGCTTTGTTGGGGCGATAACCTCTCGACCTGTATCTAGACGGAGCATTCAACCTGCTGGGCGACCCAACGAGGTAAATTGCATGCCGATTTCTTTCATATAATCAGGAGAATAGAGGTTTGGAAGATCTACCACAACAGGCATGTTCATAAGTTGTATTTTTGCGGCCCAATCAATAGATTTGATCACATCCCATTCGGTCAATACGATCACCGCATCTGCACCGGTTAGCGCCTCATCCAGATTGGTCGTCGTCTCAATGTGGTCAATCGCGTCGCGGGCAGCCTCAGGGGTCTCGGGGTCATAGCCGATCACATTGGCGCCCTGTTTTTTCAATAAGGGAGCGATCGCTGTGCTTACTGCTAAACGAATGTCGTCCGTATTGGCCTTGCAATGTGACGGTCCACTAGTCACCTGAATCTAAAATTCGCTGCATAGGGTTTGCTGCGTTCGCTGGCAGAACCGTTTGACGGAAGCGAGGATTTCGTCGGCGGATTTGACCCATCTGTACGGTTTTGGGTTTTCATTGTGCA
>JBPCWM010000090.1:0-9122 GCA_051009515.1 Rhizobiaceae bacterium
ACATAACACCTTGCCCATCGGAAGCGATGCGAACAATGTTTTTCTCACCAAACCCCAAGTATTTAAGGGCCGCAAGATTGGAGATATGGGTATCATCACTGGCCAGAATATGAATATGAGGGGCACCTTGCAATCCGTTTTCCTCAAGATCATAACCTTGCCGGGCCAGCACTTGCGAGCGCGCCGCAGCCAGTCCGACAAATCCTGCCATCGTCGCGCCTGTCACCAGACCCACCGAACTTTCACGGGGTAGGTTCAGCAAGTCCAGCAGCCAGGCTGAAACAGCTTCTTCTGCGATAGCCGCGGCGGGAGACGTCTGGAAAATTCCTGCATTTTGACCCCAGATCGATGTCAGCCAGTCAGCAGCAACACCAATCGTATCAGACCCACCCATCACCCAGCCAAAGAAATTTGCGTCCGTATTGGCCACCAGCCCAGGTTCTGCTGCAGCAATGAGATCGTCAATGACAGCTGACCCATTGCGTGGTTGCTCTGGCGTTCGCATGACAAACCGTTGGCGCAGGGAATCGGCGGATTCCACAGCATCAAGCTGACGCGGCCTGTTGCGATATTGCCCCGCATAGTCAAAGGCACGCAGCAATGCCGGGTTGATGATCGGTAATTTCTGACAGAGACTCATCGTGGGTGTAGCCAGGTGGGAAGGAAGCTGTAGGCATCCCGTGTCATTGACGGGTCAAACCCAATTGCATTCGCCTTCAGCAACTCTTTCAGAGAGCCGTCATTGAAAGCATCGAAGGAATCCGTCGCCCCACCAATGTGCTGACCTGCCACAAAAATCTGCGGTATGGTCGGCGCACCTGTGCGTTTGCGCAGGGCCACCCGAATGTCACCACCCGTGTTGTCTTTCTGATAGGCAACGGAATCGAGATCAATGGAGCGATACTCAATACCTGCCTCCGCAAACAGCTTGCGAACGGACCAGCAGAATTCACACCATTCAAGAGAAAACATAACAACTGGCTCATCCGGCTTGGCCAGGATTTCTTCTACAAGCTGCACAGCGCGAGGCTTTGGTTCCTCTGTTGAGACAGGTGCCGCATCACCGCCCACATCGAAGCGGAACCGTGGCGTGGACGCTGATATTTTCAACTCGTCTTCTGTCATGGTCTCTTCAATCTCCTCAAACAGAGGAGTACTCAAATAGCGTTCACCTGTATCGGGGATCATTGCAAGTATTGTTGACCCCTCCGGTGCTGTCTGCGCAACCTGCAATGCGGCTGCAAAAGTTGCACCGCCACTGGTGCCACAGAATATGCCTTCTTTAGCTGCCAGATCCCGCGCGCACTGAAGTGCTTTAACTCCAGCTACAGGCTGGTAGACATCGATCAGTTCCGCAGCCACTGCGTCATCAGCGAGCTTTGGAATGAAATCTGGGGACCAGCCCTGCATCAAATGCGGACGGAAACCAGGATGGCTGGCCAGCGCACTGCCATCGGCATTTCGGGCCTGCTTGATACCGCTGTTCAGAAGCGTTGAATTGTCGGGCTCTGCAGCAACAATCTTGATACCAGACAGGCATGACTTCAGACTCCTTGCCACGCCTTTCAGCGTGCCACCGGTGCCAAATCCAGAGACCCAGTAGTCAAGTCTTTCACCAACAAAATCCTGGATAATCTCCTGCGCTGTCGTATTGGAATGCGTGTCGGCGTTGGCCTCATTTTCAAACTGGCGGGTGTAGAACCAACCGTGTTTCTCGGCCAGTTCACGGGCCTTGGCGATCATTCCCGTGCCCTTTTCAGATGCCGGTGTCAAAACAACACGCGCACCGAGAAAACGCATCAGCTTGCGGCGCTCAATACTGAAATTTTCCGCCATTGTGATAACCAGCGGATGTCCCTTTTGGGCGCACACCATGGCTAACCCGATGCCGGTGTTACCAGAGGTTGCTTCAATGACGGTCTGCCCGGGTCTTAGCGATCCGTCCCTTTCAGCAGCTTCAATCACCCCAAGGGCAAGTCGGTCTTTCACCGACCCAAGCGGATTGAATGCTTCAAGCTTGACGAAGAGGCGAACATTCTTGGGGCCAATATTATTGATCCGTACAACGGGCGTATTGCCAATTGTGTCGCGTATGGAGTTGTTGAGATGTGGCATGGGTGAATTCTCATGAAAATGCGATGGGATCGAACCGATGGCTGATCGGCTCTGGTTTGAACAAGACGGCCTAGCCGGCCCAGAAACAGGCTTTGCTCGCGCCGGACAAATACTGTTTGTAGTCTTCGCTGGGCAGTCGGGACATTTGGGTCCTGTGCCGCCGGGCTGGCATCGGATTGCGGGGCTTGAAGAAGCGGCTAAGCCAAGTCATCAGTGCTTCCTTTCCTGAAACTCTTTGGGTTTCTGTCAGGAATAAATGGGCCATGTTGGCTGTGTGTGTCAGCCCCGTGCCTTTAGTGTTTCAATTGTTTCAGCTTGCAAACCAGGAAACCGGTTGGCCGGTTGGCTACCCTTACTCCGGCTTTGGCGAACCGGGACGGGCGATCTCACGCAATACCTGTAGTGCTTCCTGCTCGCGACCGTCAGGCACAAACAGATGGTCATGATAGAAACCCGCCACCGGATTCACCCCCATTCCATGATGGGTCAATTCCTTCGAAATCCGGGCAATGAACCCCACGGCTTCGAGTGATGAGTGCACATTCAGCGTGATCATCCGGCAGGGAAATTCATGATCGACACCTGCCTGCGATGCTTGTGATTTTGTCAAAATGAGCGTGGTTCCTTCAGCCTCCTGAAATATCATGCGCGGGCTCAACCCACTTGGGACCACACCATCTGCTAATGTGGCAAAGACATACAGCTCCTCATCCAAGGTCGCAGTCAGCGTTGACAACAATCGATCAAGCTCGATCTCACCACCCATGATAATCTCCAATTACTCATCCATGGATCACGTCGCGAACGGCTGGCGAATCCGGTAACTGGTCAATCAAATCCATGTTTTGAGCAAATGTCGACTTAGAAACCGCAATCTTTGCCCAAAGTTCCACTTCGCGGTGCAGAAAACTGTTTCTTCGGTCTCCATCATGTTCTATCTGAAGACCACAGCCGAATGAATGGCACTAAGGCGGCTTTGCTGAGACAGATATTGCAAGGCCAAATTGCAGGAGAAAGTTACGTTGTCCAAAAACAAGTCAGTCTTGATTGACATGCACCCCGGTCGCAATGCCCAAGCCTATGGCATTGCACGCGAACTCGGCACCGACATTGATCTGATTCACAAACCATCTGTCGGCGTTGTGGGAAACAAAGGTGACAGCCAGTGCTATATGGGTGTGCAGAGCAAAGTCGAGGCAATCCATGAATGTCTGAGGGACAATATCGGCAAGGAAGAGGGCAAAATGGCCCTGCGTCTGGTCCAGCCGGAATATACAATCGCTACGTCGGACGGGATACGCAATGGCACACGCGAAATGCGCTATTCACTGATTGGCCGCGAAGTAACCCATGACAGCGTTTGCGAACATCTTAGCGCCAGCGGCCTTGCGGGAACCGTAACCGTTGTCGCATGTGATAAACCACCGGTCGGCACACTGGCCGCCCTTTTGGAACATAATGAACCGGCAATAATGATGTCGGACGGGTCCATCAAGCCCGCCATTGATCCGCGATCCAATGAACCAATTGATCTGGTGACGGCCTATCAGGTTGCCGGCCACGAAGACCCGGAGCACCGCAAGCACATTTCCTGCGCGGCCTGCCCGGGAATCGGCAGTTGCGGTGGCATGTTCACCTATAACACGATGCAAACTTTCATCGGTGTTGTCGGCATGCAGCCGCTCCATATGGTTGCTCCTCCGTCTGACGATCCACGCCGCCTTGAACAGTTTCCAGCCGAACTTGTTTCGCATCTGCGTGGTCTGATTGAGACCGGCACACGGCCAAGGGATATCGTTGGTAAAGACTCCCTGCGCAATGCGGTGATTGTTGCCATGGCGGTTGGCGGGTCCACAAATGTTGTGTTGCACACACCGGAAATCGCTCGCGCCGCCGGATTTGCTAATTTCTGGAAAGACGTGATGACGCCACAGGAATTCAATCACCTGTCTCAAAACGTGGTACCTGTGCTGACCGATGCTCGGCCCTATGGACGCTATTCAATGGTCGACATTGACCGTGTCGGAGGAGTTCAGGTCATCGTCAAGGAACTGTTGGACGCCGGATTGCTCAATGGCGATGTGCCAACATGTACTGGTGAAACATTGGCCGAACAGGTCGCCCGGCTGAACACGCCATCGGCTGACGGTACAGTGGTCTATCCGGTAGAAAAACCCTATAAACCCACAGGCGGCTTGCGTTTACTGGGTGGCAATTTGTCTCCGGAATTCAGCGCCATTCTCAAACTCGCCGGAGTCGAAGGTGGTCTTGAAGACAATCTCTTCAAGGGATCAGCGCGGGTCTTTGAAGGCGAGCGTGGCCTTTTGGATGCACTCGACAATCAGCCGGACAGTTTCAAAAACCATGACATGATCATCGTGCGTTATGAGGGGCCCAGCGGGGCACCCGGAATGCCGGAAATGCTCGATTCAACCTCGCGCATCACCACCCTTTGCCGCGAACGGGACATTGTGGTTGGTCTGATGACCGATGCACGCTTTTCCGGCGGTTCTGTGGGGCTCGTGATTGGTCATGTGGGCCCTGAAGCTGCCCTTGGCGGTCCCATTGCCTTTGTTAAGGATGGCGATGAGATCATCGCGGATCTGAACAATAATGAGTTGAATTGCCCGGCTCTGGATGATCCCGATATTCTTGCTGAAAGAAAAGCGTCCTGGGAAAAAGTCGTCGCAGACAATGGCGGAATTCATCCCAATTGCGGAGATGCAGATACGCGTCTGCTGAACCGTATGCGCCGTTCGGCAGTGCCAGCCATTCAGGGTTCCGGCATGCATCCCGATCGTCAGTTGTGGGTTAATAATCCACGTCAACCCGTCGATACCGGGTTCATACCAAGCAATAAATATCGCACCTGACAAGCCAAACCTGACGCTGCCCCACCCTGGCTCTTGCGGGGGTGGGGGTCAAAAGCAGCTTTCCAGCAAAGCCCTTGTGTTTTGCGGGGTCATGACTACCGGATTACCCCCTGTGCTGGGATCATTGAGTGCATCCGCCACAAGTCTGTCTATGTTCGGATTTTCCACCCCAAGCGCCGTCAGGTTGGCTGGGATGGAAAGCGCCTTGTTCAGCTCATCCACATAGTCAACGAAACCGTTAAAACCACCCTCTATCTGCAGATAGGCAGCCGCACGTGATATCACATCCTGCGCAGACTCGCGGTTAAACAGCAAGACCGCTTTCATCACTACAGCATTGGTGGTGCCGTGGTGGGTATGATGCATCGCACCAATGGGATGGGAGAGCGCATGTATGGCACCCAAACCCTTCTGAAACGCCGTGGCTCCCATGGCCGCAGCGACCATCATATGGGAACGGGCCTCCAGATCATTGCCGTCCTGGTATGCACGCAACAAGTTCTCCTTGACCAGGCGCATACCTTCAAGAGCAATGCCCTGTGACATTGGGTGATAGTGTGGTGAACAATAGGCTTCCAAACAATGGGCAAATGCATCCATTCCGGTACCCGCAGTTATGGGCTTGGGCATGCTCATTGTCAGTTCGGGGTCGCAGATCACCACAGTGGGTAGGACCTTGGGATGAAAGATAATCTTTTTTTCATTTGTCTGCGAATTGGTAATCACGCTGGCACGTCCAACTTCCGACCCAGTTCCGGCAGTGGTGGGAACCGCAACAATGGGGTCAATTCCATCAGGATCTGCGCGGGTCCACCAGTCACCAATATCTTCAAAATCCCAGAGCGGGCGAGTTTGCCGCGCCATGAACGCCAACATTTTTCCAAGATCAAGTCCGGAGCCACCGCCGAAGGCAATCACACCATCATGCCCACCATCGCGGTAAATTCTCAAACCCTCTTCGACATTGTCTTGATTGGGATTGGGGTCCACCTCACTGAACAAGGCCCGGCCCAGCCCGGCTTGTTCCAGCAGATCAAGGGTCAAACTGGTAATGCCAAGGCCAGCCAACCCTCGGTCTGTCACCAGAAGCGGCCTGGAAATTCCCGCAGCAGAGCAGGCTTCTGCAAGTTCGCTGATACGTCCGGCCCCAAAACGTATGGCAGTAGGATAAGACCAGTTTCCAGTCAGTTGCATTTCAGTTCGCCTTCTTGAGATGGAATGACTTCGGTCGGGTTAGGTTGTGATAACCGATGACGGAAAGTCCACCACCCCGTCCAGTATCCTTGCAGCCGGTCCAGCACAGAGACGGATCAAGATAGTCGCAACGATTCATGAACACAGTGCCGGTGTGAATTTGGTCGCCAATGGCTTCGGCCCGCTGCAAGTCTTTGGTCCACAGGGACGCTGTGAGGCCGAAATTACTGTCATTCATCAGTTGAACGGCTTCTGCGTCGTCCTTGACCTTCATGATGCCCACGACCGGTCCGAAACTCTCTTCTCGCATGACCCGCATATCATGGGTTACATTGGTCAGAATTTGCGGTGACAAATATGCGCCGCCATCATCTTCTGCAAACGGTTCGATATGAGCGATTGCACCCGCTGAAAGTGCTTCCGCGGTTTGTGCCCGAACTTCGTTGGCGAAACGAACATGGGCCATCGGCCCCAACGTTGTTTCTGCATCCATTGGATTGCCGAGCGTATAACCATCTATTATAGCTCTGGCCTTATCTACAAAGTCATCAAACAGGCTTTCCGTCACATATATGCGCTCAATGCCGCAACAACATTGTCCTGAATTGAACATGGCACCGTCAATCAGCGTGTCCACTGCAGCGTCCAGATCAGCATCTTCCATGACATAGCCTGGGTCTTTGCCGCCGAGTTCAAGGCCAAGTCCGGTAAATGTACCAGCTGCAGCCCGCTCCATGGCCTGCCCGCCTCCAACCGATCCTGTGAAATTGACGTAACCGAAGCTGCGTGCTGCGATCAGGTCAGATGTCGTCTGGTGGTTCACAAAGATATTTTGGAAGACATGATCCGGAACGCCAGCTTCGACAAAGGCGCGGACCATACGCTCACCCACAAGCAAAGTCTGGGTGGCATGTTTGAGGATAACGCTGTTCCCCGCAATCAGTGCCGGCGCGACAGTATTGATCGCAGTCATATATGGGTAGTTCCACGGCGCAACCACGAGCACGACGCCATGTGGTACGCGTTTGATCATACGGCGAAATTGATCATCATCGCCAATATCGATAGGGCTGAGTGCCTCCCCAGAGATGCTCGCCATGTAGTGGGCGCGTTCCTCAAAACCACCAAATTCTCCGCCATAGCGAACGGGTCGCCCCATTTGCCATGCCAATTCCGGCACAATTTCATCATTCATCGCACCGATGCGGGCAACACCGGCAAGAACCAGATCAATGCGCTCCCGAAGCGGTCGTGCCGCCCAGTCCGGCTGGCCAAGGCGTGCATTATCCACCATCTTTTGAGCCTGACCAGTGCTCAAAATCGGTCGCTCCGCGTAAAGGGAGCCATCAATGGGCGAAATGCATTTGAGGGCGTCTACCATGATCAGGCCTTTTCAAATCCGCGGGCGATTTCATAATCAGTGACAACCCGGTCGAATTCTTCCTGTTCCCATTGTGCAGCTCGCACATAGTGGTTCACGACATCATCCCCCATGGCCTCGCGCAACATGGCGGAACTGTTGAGTTTTTCAGTCGCCACTCGCAACGACCCGGGTATGGTTTGTGCGTCTTTGTTCTTGTAGTCATCACCGCGACTGGCATTGGGCAATTCGAGTTGGTCCTGCAGTCCCTTGATCCCTGCCGCCAATTGTGCGGCGATGGCGAGATAGGGATTGATGTCGGAGCCACCAATGCGGCACTCCATGCGAACCCCCTTTGTACCCTCCCCGCACAATCGGAAACTCGACGTGCGGTTGTCAATCGACCACGTCACTTTAGTTGGAGCAAATGTGCCCGGTGCAAATCGCTTGTAGGAGTTGATGTAAGGCGCAAGAAAATAGGTGCTTTCCGGCGCATATTTGATCAGTCCGGCCACATAGTGCTTCATCATATCCGACATGGCGTGGTCTGCATCGGGATCATAAAACGCACTTTCTCCCTTCTTTGTCCAAAGAGACTGATGAATATGCGATGAGGAACCCACCCGGTTGTGATCCCATTTTGGCAGGAATGTCGCGGCACGTCCCTGTTGCCAGGCAATCTCTTTGGTCGCGTGTTTGGCGATGGAATGAAAGTCAGCACAATCCATGGCTTCCGCATACCGGATATTCAGTTCTTCCTGACCAGCTTCTGCCTCTCCCTTGGAATTCTCCACCGGGATACCGGCTGCATAGAGATGGTTGCGCAGCGGTCGCATCACCCCCTCTTCTTTGGTGGTCTGAAGGATGTGATAATCCTCGTTGTAACCGCTTATGGGTTCCAGATCGCGATAGCCCGCCTTACGAATTTCGTCGAAACTCTTCTCGAAGAGAAAAAACTCCAACTCCGTTGCCGTTTTGGCGACGTAACCCATTTCGGCGAGGCGCGCGATCTGGCGCCTGAGCACAGCGCGGGGCGAATGGGCAACTTCTTCATGGGTATGGTGATCGAGCACGTCACACAGAACCAGGACCGTGCCTTCCAACCAGGGCAAAGGCCTGATCGTGCTCAGATCGGGCTTCATGATGTAATCGCCGTAACCACTTTCCCAGCTTGTCGAGGCATAACCGTCGGGTGTCGCCATTTCCAGATCAGTCGCCAGCAGATAATTGCAGCAATGGGTTTCCTCATAGGCACTGTCAACGAAATTGACCGCATGGAACCGCTTGCCCATCAACCTGCCCTGCATGTCAACAATACAAGCCAGAACGGTATCGACCGTTCCCTCACTCACCTGTTGCTTCAGCTGGTCAAATCTAATCGTTCCCGACATTTGTTTCACCCTCGGCTCTTTAAAACACATTCAAAACCAAATCTCTAAAGACACTGGCCGGTCGCGACCAGCCTTTACCCTTTAATTCAATCTTATCTGGAACCACTGATACGTCCAGCAATTTGCAGAAGGTTGGACCACCAACATAAAATAACCACCACTTTCAGCCAATCCTCCACATTGGAGTTC
>JBPCWM010000091.1:0-7621 GCA_051009515.1 Rhizobiaceae bacterium
GAACGCATCTGCCGGCGATATTGAATGTCACTTGCCGCAGTAGACACGCCCAGCAAAAAGTCATTGGGGAATTGCCCCGATTCAATCACGCAATTATTGCCGCTGAAAAAACTCGCTCCCATTTCCAACCGATTCAGCCGGATATGTTCTGCGCCATAGTCCAGTTGATTTGTAAAACTGCCATTGGACCAAAATGTACTTGTCCCAACGGTGGTGGCTTCCGGCACCATGTTGAACATGATGTCACATTCAGAAGCGCCAGGCTTGGAAAAGTGTACACCTGCAAGGGCACGGAGATATTGTCCAGTTATAGTCCAGGTCCACCAATTCTGAATCTGATTCATTTTTTGCATGCGGTACAGCAGAAATGCAGCGGCAAGGCCCCGTGTTGGATAAAGGCCGGGTCGCATCGGTGTGATGCGCAAAAACAGGCAGACCAGGACCGATACGCTCACGACTGTCAACCAAGAAGTTGCCATTGCAAAGGCAAACAACTGAAGGACGGCCAGAGAAAGCGTATCTGTTTGTACAAATGCACCATATGAACCGAAAACTCCGGATATAAAAAGGCTTTCCATAGACCAGGAAACGATGGCAAGTGGCACCACAAACAGCACAAAATCCAGCACGCATTGCATGAGAATGTTTAAAACTTCCAACACCCAGATGGGGTGTCGATATCGGCAGAAGTCCGCAGTTCTGGACAATTGTGCGCTTCGCCCGACAACCCTTGCAGGCGCACCTTCCATAATGCTGTTCGGGTCGACATCGTTCAGGGCGCAGGAAAACGGAGCAAGCCAGGAAAAGCGGCCAATTTCTACGCCAGGTGAAACCGCCGATCTCATCGCGATCTTGCAGCCTTGCCCTAAAGTCACCGGGCCGATGTGCAGTTCCTCACCGACCCACTTGCTCATCTGCACATAAGCACCAGTTTGCAACGCAACATCATCTTCTACGGTCAACAATGTCAGCGGACCAGATATCTCGACATTTTGAGCGCATTGCAGATTACGGCCCACTCTCGCCCCAAGCTGGCTCAGCGCAAATTTCATCAGAGGTGGGCTGCGGTAAACAAGATTCAAGGGCACCAGAACGGAGCGCTCCAGCCGCCATGTGCAAAAGGTTGTCAAATGAGCCGTGCTCCATTTGGGATATACTCCCGGTACTATTGGTTGCTTTTGTCGGGACCCGAACAGGCAGGCCGCGATGATCTTAGCCCAGATCAGATTTACAAATGGCACCAAGAGTGCCAGCAAATACATCAAAAATCCTGCTACAACGAAATCCAGTAACGTGGACGTAACGAGAAAACTGGCAAAATGACTATAGGCGACGCCAAGAATGACCGTGGCGAGAGCCGGCAGGTAGAGCAGCAGCAGAAATGCAAACTGCAGCATTGTAAATCGGGTTACCGAATAGACCGGAAACGATTGATGGTCATGGGGCCTTTCACTGACTTCTTCCCGCAATGGCGGACTGCCTTGTGTATCGCTGCTCTCGGTTTGTCGCGGACGTGCCGCAATTTTTCGTGGCGTATCACAATCAGTCAACAACGCCCTGACAGGGATCGACCAGCCTGCAGCGTGGAGCCGCTGGGCAAGTCTGGCGATCACAATCGAGTGTCCACCGTTATTTGCAAAGACATCATCCCATTGGAGGTGCACTTCAAAAACGTCACGACAAATAGACAGGACCTCCGCGTTCAAATCGTCCGCACTTGCGCTTGTGGCCTGATCATCCGCGTTTGCGACGACCATCGTTTCAGTTTGTCGACTGAGCTTATGCTCATCAGAAGGTGCCGAAAGATCATCACTTTTCACCAAGTCTGCGAGATTGGGCAACTTGCCCCGGTCTATCTTCCCGGAAGTTGGCTTCAAAACAAATTCTTTGACCACAAGGAATGAGGACGGCACGGAGGGTGACGGCAAACGTTGGGCCAGATGTTCACGAACCTTATTGGCCCATTCCGGCGGTGCAGGAGTGACGTTCGCCGCCCCCTGACCTGATAACTTTGAGGCAGCTACAAACGCTATCAACTGATCGTTTTGATAATCAATGACGGCTGCTTCGATTTCCGGAAACTCATTATGCAAAATGTCTTCAATGCCTTGAATTTCTACCCGATGCCCACGAACCTTAAGCTGGGCGTCAATACGACCCAGAAATTCAACGCGGAACGTTTCCGCATCAATTCTGCATCGGTCGCCAGTACGATAGAGACGACCAAATTGGGGGTGATCAACGAACTTTTCCGTGGTGAGGTCGTGCATGTTGCGGTACCCGAGAGCTACATGCACACCACCAATGCACAATTCCCCCTCACGCCCGTGTTTGAGAGGCTGCTGCCCGTCCACTTCAAGAATAACATAGGTCACATTCGGGAACGGAGAGCCAATTGTGATCGGTTCTCCGGGACGCAGGCTCTGGCGGCTGGTATCGGTACTGGCCTCGGTTGGACCATAGGTATTGATGATCTGGCGGCGACCACGTGTCCAGGGCTCCACCAGAGCCGGGGGAAAGGCCTCCCCTGCCGGAACAATGTAGCGGCAAATGGGATAGGGAAGATCAATTTCCGGGGTGCTGGTGAGCGTTGTCAGCAAAACGGGAGGGCAAAACAGAACCGTGACTTCGGCTTCACGCAATATGGGCACAAGATCGGGCCCGGACCGCACCTCTTCCTTGGTCAGCAAGACAACCGAACAACCTGATACCCAGGCGCTGTACATCTCGGAAATGCTACCGTCATAACCCAGTGATGACGTTAGTGTGCAAGCGTCCAATCCGGGTGCAAGATCGAAATAATCGGCATAGGTCAGCGCCAGATTAACATAGCCCGCATGGGCGCATTCGACGCCTTTTGGCAAGCCTGTCGTCCCACTTGTATAAAATACCGTAGCAAGACGCTGCTTTGGGTCATCCAGCCAATCCGGCTCGGCCCGTGGCGAGGCCGTGTCTGGCAGCGCCTCCACATCAATCGTGGGCAAATCCCTGAACTGGCTCGATCCACATGTCAGCACTACCACGGGCTGCGCGTCCCTCAACATGTGGGCTATTTGCGTTTCCGGCAAAGACGTGTCGAGAAACATCAGAGCCCCACCCGCCTTCAATATTCCAAGATGTGAGGCAATGATGTGCCAATTGTCCTGTGGCATGGCCACCGCAACAATTTGATCAGGACCATTGACAAACCGGAATATCGCCGCGGCAACGCATTCCGCCCGACTATCCAATTCAGCAAATGTGAAAGACTCACCAGTATGTGGAATTTGCAGGGCCGTCAGATCAGGGTATTGCTCGGCGGATCGGCTGAATACCTGCGACAACCATTGCACACCGGACTGATGCGGTGCATTCGACAGGCTTCCCTTCGAGAACTTGTCGGTTAAACTATATTCGCAAGTATCGGCGTGATGATTGACAGCAGCACTCGTTGCTTTTACGTAGCGTCGCCAGAGCCAAAAAGATGACAATACCAACACCAACATGCTGGCCGACAAGACTATCACCGTCATCTGATCCTTCTGAAGATCCTCCAGTATCGGACTTTGGAGTCAATATTGAGCGTCGAAATTGATACTGCAATCTACAACCAACGAACCAGCGGGCCATCCATTGGATAGCCCGCAAAATAAGTAGGCGCGTTTTATTGGATCGCTACAGACTCAAAAAGACGAGCCTTGGTGCAGGAAACATCGTCGTTCTTTTTGTCCAGTTGATCTGGCGCAGAGCCGCCATAGTTATCCCAGAATGCACCCCATTCCGCCATGGTTGGCATGGTAATGACGAACAGAACGTCGCCTTCTTGCATGTTGGCAGCTACTGGCCAATGCAGGCTAACCCGTATGTTTTCGCCGCCCTTAACGGTCTTTGCGGCCTTCATCCATGCCGAGGCACGAGATACCATAATTTCTTCGGTTACTTCATCCTCTACAGCGCAAGTAAATGCCTGCACTGCAGCCCCGCCGGCAAAGGCCGGCGTAACCAGCGCCATAAAAAATGCAATTAGTGAAAATCGGACAAACGCGAACATACTAGTTTCCTCCTGTTATGTGACAACGCAGACTCATATAGTTACTGTTTAGACTGCGGGAAATTTTAAATAATGTACAGACAATTTTGCGAATTTCCGCAAAAATCCAATTTGATGTATACACTCACCCACAAGATGCAATTTCGCGATGTTTCTGGTCCAGTTCGCAGGACTATTAAATACTCAGCCGCAACGATCAATCAAAGTATCGCTCCATTTTCCCGGACCGACGGGTGTCCAATGAAACACAATGAAAACCACCACCGAGCATTTTTGAATGTCTCAGCTTGATTGGCAAAACGTCTATACCGTGATTCTCTATAAGTTTGATAAGGGCCGTCTGATCCTTGTCCACCACAACCAGGTTCGGATTGATGCTGAAGGCATTCATATCAATCCAGTTGCTGCCGATACACTTGGAAAGATATTCGTCATCGTAGCGATCCGTATTCTCCATTTCCGGACTGTAAATTATATCCCACCCCTTAAACAACTCAGGCAGAGATTCGTCGCTTATCCTTGCTGGATTGCACAATAGCAGACCAGGTCTAAGTGCGACAAATGTGCTATCGATATGGCTGCCGTAGTATACATCTTTCATGAAATGAACGCGAAACTGGTCTCCCAAAACAGTTTGCAACCATTTTCCTCCCAATTCGTTTCCAGTGCCGCTAACGAGGTAAAGCAGATCTTCACCAAATCGCAGAACGTTGGCTGCATCAAAAGCCGGTTCATCGTCACGTGGGACAGGCACGCGCATGTCAACATCAAACAGCGAATCCAGGAGCATTGGCTTTGGCGCACTATACCACTTGGCGCCTGATTTCATATAATCGAGCATTATGCTTCGATAGCTATGCGTCTCTTGAGCACGACTTCTTATGACGTTGGGTGTCTCGATAATCCTGTCACCAATAACCAGCATAATGTCGCGAGGACAATAGTTATAGTAACCATGCGACTTCCAGTTGACGGTGGAGAATTCAGCTGCGTGCGGCCATGCCTCTGGTCGTTTGACAACAATCCCCAGTTTTTCAAGTGCAGCGATAAACTCACCTAGATCCTCTTCAGCTTCCTCAATAATCTTTTGAGGAAACGGACCTTGTGGAATTTGATCAATCGGCCGGTCGGGATATTCAGCTATTCTCGTGCTTGGATCTGCTGTTGGGAAACGGGCACCAATGGGGTTGCCGACAATGACCTCCTCCAGTTGATCCCACTCATTACAACTCCATACGCTTGACATAGATGGCGGCTCCATATTCCATTTGACTGAATGTCTCTCTAGGTTGTCTCATAACAGCGCCTGAAATAATTACAAATCGTTTATCTCAACAACAAAATTTGTTATTTTGTTGTAACAGATTTGTTCCATCTAACACGATTTACAAGCAAGTTTCGGAGGCTCACCAAATTACAAGAATATATCCTGGTCTGTCAGGCCACCACCACGATTTCATTTGCGGAGCGAGCGATTACCATGGCTGATCCAGTCGCCGTATTTGAACAATTTTGGCAAATATTTCACGATAGATATCCTTTTTTTAGCCTCCGAAATCTGGACTGGGATCGCCAATATGAAGTGTTTCGGCCGCTTTTGGATTCAAGCACAAGCGACAACGACCTCTTTGACCTGTTGAGTGAAATGATTGCTCCACTGAACGACGGCCATATCGAATTGATTGCGAAGGCCAAGCCGCATTTCAAAGCCCGGTATTTCAATCCTGAAACCAAGCCGAGATTTTGGCGGACCTTTCCCAAGTCAAAAAGAGCAGATCTTTTCAGAGTCACCGAATCTATTTTACTTGAAAACGGATTCGCAAGTTTGGAGAAAACAGAGGCCTGGATGCTTAAATTCTGCAGGTCTCAATCATATGGTTATCTCCGGATTTTAGAGCTGGAAGGCATCGGGAAAAAGAAACTTGGCAGGGCATTGGAAAGTATCGGCGGTGAATTCAATAGTCTCAAAGGGATGATAATTGACATCCGTGACAACCCGGGCGGGGATGACGACATCGTGCTCAAAATCGTCAATCGCTTCTGCCACAAAAAGCAAGTGGCATTTCGCAGGCAAACCAAGTTGGGCCCGGAAGAAAACGAACTGTCGGCCATCAAAACCTGGCATATGAAACCGAGAGGCAACGCGCAATTCAGGGGTCCTGTCGTCCTGCTTACCAACGACTCCGTGTTTAGCGGAGGAGAGATTTTCGCGTTAGCAATGATGCAGTTGCCCAATGTCACAATCATTGGCGACCATACAAATGGGATACTCTCCTATCAACTCGAGCGGAAACTGGCCAATGGTTGGAAGTGCCATCTGTCCTATCAAATCTACTATTCGCCAGACATGGAATGCTATGAAGGGAAAGGTATACCCCCCGACATACCGATGTTGAACTCCAAGGCTGACCTCACCAGCCGCGTCGATCCACTGGTCTTAACAGCATTGAAGGTCCTTGACACTCAACTGGCCGAAACCACTCCGTCAACTTAAAGGTCAACCATATTTGCGCTTATTCGCTATAAAGCGACTATTCGATATTTAGCTGGCGCATCTACCATCTCTGGATGAACGGTGTCATCATCATGCCAGAGCGGAACAGAGTTCTTCGAAATATCAAAATCAGGTTTTTCAAATGAAGTATGGGTTTAATGCGCGATATGGATGGAGCAGATTTTCGTTCTGGGTCGCCCTTGCCATTTCAGTTTTATGCAAAACGGCATTCGCAGAGACTAAAACCAACCAGATTAGGTTTGCCTATGAGGTCCCCAAGGAGCAGTACCTCATTGAAATATATAAGGACGTAAAATCGCGCCGTACCCTTGAGCGACTACAGGAATTTCTCAGTCCGTTCAGGTTGCCACATGAATTGAAGTATACGTTCAAAAGCTGCCATGGTGAGGAAGATGCGTTCCATTTCGATTACGACATAACTCTTTGCTATGAGTTGATTGACAAATTGCAACAGACCGCTCCAGGGAAGCCTACTCAGAATGGACTTTCGCCTCATGATGCGGTTGCCGGTCCGTTTTTCAGCATTGCACTGCATGAATTCGCGCACGGACTCTTCTTCTTGCTTGAAGTTCCCATATTTGGAAGGGAAGAAGATGCCGCCGATCAACTCGCGGCCTATATCGTTTTGCTACTCGACAAGACTATTGCAAACCGTTTGATCAAAGGGACTGCCTACGCATACCTGACCGATTTTGATGAACAATATGATTGGTCGCCGTCAAAACATGCCAGCGAACACGGGACGCCCAGACAAAGGTACTACAACCTCCTTTGCCTCGCCTATGGGGCCTACCCGAAGCAACTTTTATACGAGGATATTGTAAAAACCCTTCCCGACAACAGGGCGGACGTGTGTCAGGATGAATTTGAACAAATCGAGGATGCCTACAGAACAGTAATTTTGCCTCACGTAGATCGTGAACTGGCCCAGAAAGTTTGGGGACAATTCAAAGTGCGAAAACAATAGTGAACATCCAGTTGTTCATTCTACAATGAAACCGCTGCGCCAATTTCTGACCTTTGACTGGAAAAATCAAGAACTTGCGCTCACAACAGCAATTGAAGGGTGCGCTTCC
>JBPCWM010000092.1:0-3937 GCA_051009515.1 Rhizobiaceae bacterium
CATTTGCGTATTCAACATGATCAAGGACCAACCCCGCCACCTGCTGATAGTCATATCGCTGGGCATTGTTCTCATCTTCCAATGCGGCAATAACCGCATTCAATCCACCACTGCCGTACTGAGCCCATGCCAACTTGGCGGTTTGCAAGTAGGTGGCGAGATTGTTTTCATCCACAGGCGTGACCGGCACAGGCGTGACCGGCACAGGCGTGGCCGGCATGGTGGTCTCATCGGATGGCCCACCGCCGCCGCAGCCAGTAGCAATGGTCAGTATGAGGATGAACTGAGCCGCTGACCAGACCAGCCTGCGAGCGATTGGAAAACTGAAGTATCGCGCGAAATTGAAGAGAAAAATATAGTATGCCATACCTCAGCATAGCAGATTAAAATAGAATTTTTAACTACATAATTATATATTTTACTTATATTTATGCCTGCGTAGAATTATGTGTAAAATATTATTGCCGACGAAATAATTAACTTCGTCTGGTAGGCTTGCGTTTTGACTCCCACCAGCGTCTCAACCGCACAGACCAACGCCGCCGAATTTGGCGAATTGTGGCAAAATCCCGAGACAATATGAGAAGACCTAGAGGAATCATCCAAAAGCCCAGAATTGGCAAAAAACCAAGCAAGCCGCCAACTATCAATGCGCAGCCCAGAATGGTGCGACCTGTCTTGGTTTGGGGTTTGGTTAGCCGATGAATCAAAATAGTGTCTCTTTTGGTCCGATTAATGCTTGCGGACTGTAACCATCCTTTGTAAAGAGCGCACGGTGCAATTGCACTTGCCGTTTTGCGGCGCAGTTCCCCGGTAGCTCAGTGGTAGAGCAATCGACTGTTAATCGATCGGTCGCTGGTTCGAATCCGGCCCGGGGAGCCACTACATTGTTATGTTTTCAGTTCGGATATTACCAACCGGAAGAGTTGTGCCCGAATAGCATTGCAGCCAGCCATGTGTTTTCCAGCTTAAACCAGGTCCAATACTCCTAGTGCGGCACGCACCTGCAATGCAAACGGAGCACATTTGCATATCACTCTTGTTTGCAAACCTCGGCTTTCGTCTTGGCCCTCTCGTGGCTAACGATGATTCGTTTCCTGCAGCAAGCACAAACTTGGATAAGCCCGGCAGTGTACGCCTTCTTCAACCGAAACTGCATATGACCTCGTCCGGGATTGCAGTTGGTGTATGCAGCAGACATCCGCGGCCTTGGCCAATTAGCCCCCTTCTCTTTAAGGGAAATAGAAGTCAGGTCAGGATTGACGGTGAAGAAAAGACGTTGTCGCTTGATGGCGAATTTACAATGCGACAATTTTGCGTCAACATGAACGCGACGGCTTCCCGTGTTCGTAAGACCATCGGGAGTTAAATAGGGAACACGGTAAGGCGTACCCAAAAGGGACCGAATCCGAGACTGCCCCCGCAACTGTAGGCGACTGCCGACCTCACAAATCCACTGGCGAGAGCCGGGAAGGAGAGCAAGGTGCAAAATCGCAAGTCAGGAAACCTGTCGTCACCAACCGGCCGAAAGGTCATACAAAGATCAGTCACGCACGGTGGGTGCGTTAAAGGAGTAGGAAATGCATATTGAACCAGGCGTCGTAGACAGCGCCAAAATCGTCTTGAGCTACGCAACAGCAGCTGGAGCTGCCGGATTGACGGGCAAGATGGCCCTCGACACCATTCGCAATGATGGCGGCCTCATTGCGCTGGGCATGCGCAGCGTGATCGCAACCATTCTTGTATTCTGCTTCTTTGAAGTGTTTCCCCACTATCCGGTTGGCGTGTCGGAGGTTCATTTCATATTGGGATCAACTCTTTTCCTGCTGTTTGGTGGCGGGGCAGCTGCGATTGGACTTGCTGTCGGCCTGCTCCTGCAGGGGCTTTTGCTGGCCCCGTTTGACCTGCCGCAATATGGTATGAATATGACAACGCTTATTGTCCCGCTATGGGCCATCAGCATTCTGGCCAAACGTATCATTGCCCCCAACACCGCTTATGTTGACTTGAAATATTCACAAGCCTTTACCCTGTCGACCGCCTTTCAGGGTGGCGTAGTTGCCTGGGTTGGTTTCTGGGCATTTTATGGTCAGGGCTTTGGCGCCGAAAACATCGCTTCAGTAGCCTCTTTTGGCGCGGCTTACATGCTTGTTGTCCTGCTTGAGCCTGTTGCCGATCTGGCGGTTTTGTATGGTGCAAAAACTTTGCGCACATTCTCAAACACACCTTGGTTCAATGGTCGCCTGCACCAAGCTGCAGCTTAAGAAACCATTGCCCCGACTTTACATGAAAGCCGGGGCAATGGTTCGCTTCAAATTCCAGAAGAGTCCCTCTCAGGACCGCGAACGAAACTCGCGGGGCCGCCCTAGGCAACTTTCGGCAGGTCTATCTTAACAGACGCATCGGGGGCGATCGTAACCTCCAAACCGTCTAGAGTTTCGCTCATCAACAACTGACAGGAAAGACGCGAATTTGGTTCGACGTTAAAAGCTTCGTCCAATCGGTCCTCTTCTTCTTCCAGCATATCCGGCAATTTGTCGATCCAGGCCTCATCAACGTAGACATGGCAGGTTGCACAGGCACAGGCACCACCGCATTCGGCCTTGATGCCAATGCCGGATTCTGACGACCAGTCTCGAATGACCTCCATCACTCGAAACCCTTCAAGAGCTTCCAGTTCAGCGCGATTGCCATTGGGGCCGGTGACAATAATCTTCATGATAATCCTTTTGCAACGCCACGGTGACCGTTGCTGCGGCGCGCCCAGTTTCTGCCAGCGATCGGTGTCATTTCGTCACTTGCTGCAGGTTGATAAAAAAGTCCGAGCCCTAAATCATTGACCTCGATCAAGGAGTCCACAGTCGGTTGATGGGTTACCAACAATGCGTCAAAACCACTGCGATACATGTGCTGAACCTGATCTATGCGCACATCACCCGCGGCTCTGATCTGACCTTGAAACCCAAACCGGTCTCTAAGGAGACGAGCCTTGGAGAAGGCCCGCCCATCAGCAAAGGACGGGAAATCCAGCGACACAACGGATAGAAGATTCAGACTGTCAGCAAGCCCATCGATTTGGTCATCCGCTTCCAGGTGAACTCCAAGGCGGCCCGAATTGCGGCTCAGCAAAGCCTGCTTCTGTTCCAAAAACACATTGCAGGTCACAATAACGTCTTCACCTTCCGGAACCGGTTGCTCACCATCCACAAAAACCCAGGAATCGTCAGCTCGTACTCCATCTACAAACAGCGTACTCATCTAGGCAGGCTCCTTTTGGGGATAAAGCGCGGTTTTGAATGGTTCGGCGCCAACACGTCCATAGGCTTGCAAAAAAGTCTCGCTATCGTTCAACCGATTGTTCAAATAGGTCGCCACAATTGTTTCAACGGCATCGCTGATTTCATTAGCTGCAAAACCGCGGCCAACAATCTCGCCTACTGCTGCCTGTTCGTCACCTGAGCCACCCAGCGTTACCTGATAGATTTCCTCTCCGCGCTTGTCGACACCGAGAATCCCGATATGTCCAACGTGATGGTGGCCACAGGCGTTGATGCAGCCGGAAATCTTGACCTTGAGTTCGCCAATATCGTTTTGCCGATCAAGATCGGAGAACCTTTGCGACAATTCCTGTGCCACGGGGATGGATCGCGCCGTTGCCAGGGCGCAGTAATCCAGACCCGGACACGCGATGATGTCTGTGATCAATCCGGCGTTGGGCGAAGCCATTCCGGCGGCCAGCAATGCGTCGTAAACTGCTGGCAAATCGGACAGCTTTACATGGGGCAGAATAACATTCTGCTCATGACTGACCCGCAATTCATCAAACGAATATTGTGCACCAAGATCGGCCAACAAGTCGATTTGAGCTGACGTTGCATCACCAGGCGCTTCGCCTGTTCCTTTGAGCGCAACGGTCACTATGCCGTAGCCCGGTTGC
>JBPCWM010000093.1:0-4660 GCA_051009515.1 Rhizobiaceae bacterium
CCGCGTGTCTGCAGCGCCCAAATCGCCATTTGATCGCAGCAGTTTAAATCCCAGCCAAACAAGATAGAGGCCCCCTGCAAAACGCAACCAATCAAACAGCCATGCTAGCGTGGTGGTGATGGCTTCCAGACCCAGAGCCAGAATGATCAACAAGATCACCAACCCAGCCTGCGTGCCAGCGATATTCAGCAGGCCAGCTTTTACACCTGATTTCAAACTATTAGCCACTATGACCGTGACAGTTGGTCCGGGCACAATCAGGATCACCACGCTGGCGATCACAAAGGTTACAAGGGCTGCTGGATCAAATATCATTGATTGGTCGTGTTAAGACGTGTGTGCACTTGCACTGGAATATCACATTCAAAACCCCATTTATTGGGCAAGGCAAGAACAGATTTTGCCAACTGGTTGTGACCCGAAGTTTGGTTTTGAAGAAGAGAACAGGAAAATGTTGACCACGACACTTGGATTAAGCGCGATCACCTTCGCTGCGACGGTTTTGCACCCGCGCAGCCAAAAAGAGATCAAATCGATCGCAATGAATGAAATGTGGAAAATCCGCGGTTACCAAGAGGATTTGGCCCGCAGGAACAAAAGCACCGGCTTTTAAGTCCCGGTACTTACATACTCAGCAGCAAGTCATTCATCTGATGGCTGATCTGCCCCCGACTGTGCAGCATCGCCGGTATCAGTTGTATTATCTACTTCGTCTTCCTCATCGGGCTCACTGATGCGTTCGACAGAAACGACACTTTCATCGTCGGCGGTGCGGAAGACCCGGACACCTTTGCTGGCTCGGCTTGCAATGCGGATGTTGTCAACGGGGACGCGGATCAATTGCCCGGCATTGGACACCAGCATGATCTGATCAGATTCTTCTATTGGAAAGGCTGCAACCAGCTGTCCGATTTCCTTCTTCTTTGAAATATCGGCCGCTTTCAAACCCTTGCCACCACGTCCAGACACTCTAAAATCATAACTTGAAGAACGCTTTCCAAACCCTTGATCCGTCAAGGTAAGTATAAATTGTTCCGCAGCTCCCATTTCAGCATAACGCTCGACATCAAGAGCCGCTTCTTCGGTGCTTTCTTCATCATCGCTCGCAGCGTCCAAATCGTCTTCCAGATCTTCGCCTGCCAGCGCTCTGCGGTCAGCAGCAGCGCGTTTCAGATAGGCGGTCCGCTCTGCTGGTTCTGCCTCAAAGCCGCGCATGATCGCCATTGAGATCACTTCGTCATCCTTGCCAAGCCGTATGCCGCGCACACCCACGGAGTTGCGGCTGTTGAACACCCGAACATCAGTGACACGGAAGCGAATCGTCTGACCTCCAGAGGATGTCAGCAGGACATCATCTTCGGACGAACAGGTTTCGACCCCGACAATTCCGTCGTCATCATCCAGTTTCATGGCAATCTTGCCATTGCGATTGACCTGAACGAAATCTGACAATTTGTTGCGTCGTACCGTGCCCTTCTTGGTTGCGAACATGGCGTCGAGTGAATCCCAACTGTCTTCATCTTCAGGAAGCGGCATGATGGTGGTGATAGTTTCACCCGCCTGCAGCGGCAGCAGATTGATCAACGCCTTGCCACGCGCCTGAGGGGCCGCCAGTGGCAATTTCCAAACTTTCAACTTGTAGGCAATGCCACGTGAGGAGAAGAAAACGACGGGTGTGTGGGTATTGACCACAAACAAACGCGTGACGAAATCTTCATCCTTGGTGCTCATGCCCGAACGGCCCTTGCCGCCTCGTCTTTGCGCACGGTAGGTGGCTAGGGGAACCCGTTTGATATAGCCACCATGACTGACGGTCACGACCATGTCTTCACGGGCAATCAGATCCTCATCATCATGCTCGTACCCACCGTCAATGATTTCCGTGCGGCGCGGTGTGGCAAATTCTTCACGAACCTCGCTAAGTTCTGTCTTCACAATTTCCAACACACGGGCGCGGGAAGAAAGGATATCAAGATAGTCCTTGATTTCTTCACCAATGGAATTGAGTTCGTCACCAATTTCGTCTCGCCCGAGTGCTGTAAGGCGCTGCAGTCTCAGATCGAGAATCGCACGCGCCTGTTCTTCCGACAGGTTGTAGGTCCCATCATCATTCAGCTTGTGGCGTGGATCATCGATCAACTGAATCAGGGGGGCAATATCCATGGCCGGCCAACGCCGTTCCATCAATTGCGAACGCGCCGTGGCAGGGTCCGGTGCCTTGCGAATCAGTGCAATCACCTCGTCTATATTTGCGACCGCAATGGCCAGGCCAACCAATACATGGGCCCGAACCCGCGCCTTGTTCAGCAGGAACTTGGTTCTGCGGGTAACAACTTCTTCGCGGAACCCGACAAACGCTTTTAGCATGTCCGTTAGGTTCATCTGCTCGGGTTTGCCGCCATTCAGCGCCACCAGATTGCAGCCGAATGAAGTTTGCAGGGTGGTAAATCGGTAGATCTGGTTAAGAACCACGTCTGCAACAGCGTCGCGCCGCAGTTCAACAACCACACGATAGCCGTGACGGTCGCTCTCGTCGCGGACGGCGGAAATACCTTCCACACGCTTGTCGCGCACCAGTTCAGCAATCTTCTCCACCATCGTGGCCTTGTTGATCTGGTATGGAATCTCCGTGATGATGATCGCTTCACGGTCCGACGGCATAGACTCAATGGCCACTTTGCCACGCATCATCACACTGCCTCGTCCGGTTTCATAAGCGGAGCGAATTCCGGCACGCCCCAAAATCAGACCACCTGTTGGAAAATCGGGACCAGGTACGATTTCTATCAACTCATCCAGTGAAATTTCCGGACGATCAATCAGGGCCAGACATGCATCAATGACTTCCCCAAGGTTATGGGGCGGAATATTCGTTGCCATGCCGACGGCAATGCCGCCTGCCCCGTTGACCAGCAGGTTTGGATAGCGGGCCGGCAACACCATGGGCTCACGTTCGCGGCCATCATAATTGGCCTGAAAGTTCACCGTTTCCTTGTCTATATCGGCCAGCAACGTGCTGGAGACCTTTTCCAAACGGCACTCCGTGTACCGCATGGCAGCCGCCTTATCGCCGTCAATAGAGCCAAAGTTCCCCTGCCCGTCGACAAGCGGCACTCGCATGGCAAAATCCTGTGCCATGCGTACAAGCGCATCATAGATGGAGGCATCACCATGGGGATGGTATTTACCCATAACCTCACCCACAACACCGGCTGACTTGCGGTATCCCTTGGAGCTTTCCAGCCCCATTTCATGCATGGCGTAGAGAATTCTGCGGTGAACTGGCTTCAAACCGTCGCGCACATCAGGCAAGGCCCGGCTAACGATTACGCTCATTGCGTAATCGAGATAGGACCGCTGCATTTCCTCCACAATGGATATGGGATCGTGCTCCGGTGGCCCTCCTACAGATCCACCCTCACCGCCTCCGCCGCCACTGTTGCCGTCGTTCCCGCCGCCAGTCGTTTCCTGCAGAAGGGATGCTCCGGGCGCGTCTTGGTCAGGCACTTCATTTTCTGGAAGATCATCTTCTGCCAAATGGGTCAATCCTGCTTCCGGCAGCAAGAATCGCTACCATCATGAATTTGCAATAAACTACACCAGATAGGCCGCACACTCAAATTTCTCAAACAGAACACACTCATTAATTTTCATTATTTTCAATATCTTATCATACGCTGTTCAAAATCGCACAATAGTTTTCTTCTAAACCGCGACTTGTCAGTCCAAATCCAAAATCCGGTCAGATCATCGGCGTTTTCACAAGTTCGTAAATCGCCTATCATCGCAGTTCAATTCATAAAATCCGGGCACCAGACATGACACAAGACGCCCTGCTCAACGCTTTTGTCACTTTCTTTGTAACGATTGATCCTCCGGGGCTGGTCGGGATATTTCTAGCCCTGACCAATGGAATGACCAGTGCCCAGCGTCGCCAAACGGCATTGCGGGGTACGCTGATCGGCATGTTGATCCTGCTGGGTTTCATGCTTGCCGGAGGGCTTATCCTGGAAGCGCTTGGGGTCAGCATTCAGGCTTTTCGCATCGCCGGGGGCCTGCTGCTTTTCTACATTGCATTTGAGATGGTTTTTGAAAAACGGGTGGAACGCAAAGAGGAAGCGGCGAAAAAAGTGGTCTCCCAGTCGGAGCTTCAATCCATCGCGGTTTTTCCGCTGGCCATTCCTTTGATTGCAGGTCCCGGTGCTATTTCAGCATCCATCCTTCTGGCCAGCGATGCGGCTTGGCCATTGGAACGCCTCGCATTGATCGCAGTTCTTGCAGCGATCGGCATTATACTCTACCTCGCACTCCTCCTTGCAGACCGTTTGAACACCTATATCGGCGATACCGGTCAGATCATTCTCACCAGATTGCTGGGCATGATCCTTGCGGCTCTGGCCGTTCAATTCGTGATTGACGGCGTTACCAAACTGATCGGCTAGTTGAGCGTTACGACCATTTCAACACCGCCCAATTCGTGCACGGAATCGTTGCCACGAATCGTGACCTGTTTGACCGATTTGTCGATCTTCACATTGCCCAATGACCGGGTGAAGGGCTGTTCTTCCACATGGGGATGAGCCAGCACTCTGGTCGCCAGCACGGTTCCGTCGGGTGCGACCACTTCCCATCTGTTGGCATAGTGGTCCCAGCCTTCGTC
>JBPCWM010000094.1:0-31839 GCA_051009515.1 Rhizobiaceae bacterium
GCATTCATCCGTTCCAGACGGCGCGCACCATGGGCAGCCATGGATACATGGTCTTCTTGATTGGCAGATGTGGGGGTTGAGTCAGTTGAACAGGGATTGGCCAGATGTTTGTTTTCGCTCATCAGTGCAGCGGTCGTTACTTCCGCGATCATCAATCCAGAATTCAGACCTGGGTCCGGCGTCAAAAAGGATGGCAGGTCGAAAGACAGAGTCGGGTCGACCATCAGGGCAATGCGGCGTTGGGCGATCGCTCCTATCTCGGATATGGCAAGAGCAATCTGATCAGCTGCGAAAGCAACCGGTTCTGCGTGAAAATTGCCACCGGATACGATGCGGTTTTCGCCAGTCAAAACCAGAGGATTGTCGGTAACCGCATTGGCCTCTACTTCCAGCGTTTGGCCGGCGAAATGCAGCAGGTCCATGGCTGCGCCCGTCACCTGTGGCTGGCATCTGATGCAATAAGGATCCTGAACCCTCGTATCGCCTGTTCGGTGGCTTTCGCGTATTTTGGATCCGGACATAACAGCTCGCATGGCCCGCGCAACTTCAATTTGCCCTCGATGGCCCCGCAAAGTGTGAATTTCATCTACAAGTGGTGCGGTCGAGCCCATAATGGCATCCGTGGACAAGGAAGCGGATACAATGGTTGCTGCCGCGTTGCGCCATGCGCCAAACAGCGCCGCCAGACAGCAGGCTGTTGAAAACTGGGTTCCATTGATCAGACCGAGGCCCTCTTTTGGGCCAAGTTCTATTGGGGTAAGTCCAGCCTTTTGCAGCGCCCGTGCAGACGACATACGGTCCTCTTCGAACCAGGCCTCGCCCTCACCAATGAGCGTGGCTGCCATATGGGCGAGCGGTGCCAGATCGCCTGAAGCACCAACGGACCCTTGCGTTGGAATGACCGGAGCAACTCCTGCTTCCAGCAGGGCTTCGATCATCGCAATTGTGGTGCGGGAAACACCCGATGCACCCCGTCCCAATGAGAGCAGTTTGAGGACCATCATGAGCCGGGTGGTTGAGAGGTCCAACGCTTCACCAACACCGCAACAGTGGGACAGAATCAAGTTTCGTTGCAGGGATGCTGTGTCTTTTTCAGCGATTTTTACACTGGCCAGTTTGCCGAAACCTGTATTGATTCCATAGATGGCCTCTGATCCTGCTACGGCAAGAGCCACCATCTGGGCCGATGCATCGATGAGATTATAGGCAGCCGCGTCAAGCTTGACGGAGTGTTGATTTCTCCAGATGGCTTCCAGCGTGTTGAGGTTAGTTGACCCTGGAACGAGCGTAATCATTGGAAGCGCCCTCCAAACATCCGCAAGTGCAGGGGGTTGAAGCCAATTCTGTAGGAAAGTTCGGCTGGATGCTGAACATCCCAAATGGCCAAATCCGCCCGTATGCCAGGCTCGATCCGACCTGTATTGGGCAGGCCGAGGGCCTTGGCCGCGTGTCGGGTCACGCCCTGAAGGGCCTCTTGCGGGGTCATTTTGAACAGGGTGCACGCCATATTCATGGCCAGAAGCAACGAACTCATGGGTGAGGATCCGGGATTGCAATCAGTGGCAACGGCCATCGGCACGCCGTGTTGGCGCATCAACTCAATAGGAGGCGAGCGGGTCTCATGGAGCGTGTAGAATGCTCCGGGCAGGATCACCGCAACAGTATTCGATTGTGAAAGAGCCGCCACGTCTTCAGGACTGGCATATTCTATATGGTCAACCGAAAGGGCGTTATAGTTCAGGGCCAGTTGAATGCCTCCCAGATTGGAAAGCTGTTCGGCGTGTAATTTGACAGGCAATCCGAGTTCGATTGCCGTTTTGAAAACCTGCTCGATCTGGGTGGGGTCAAAGGCAATGCCTTCACAAAATCCGTCTACTGCATCAACAAGGCCCTCATCGTGGGCCGTTTGCAGGGCCGGAATGCAGATTTCTTGAATATAGGCATCAGCACGGCCCTTGAAATCCGGTGGCACTGCGTGGGCACCCAGGAAGCTGGTGACAACCTTTATTGGTCGGTGTTCACCAATCGCACGGGCCACGCGCAGCATACGCAGCTCCGTTTCAAGATCGAGGCCATATCCAGTTTTGATTTCAATTGTGGTTACGCCTTCTGCAATCAGCGCGTCGACCCGTCGCAGTGCCCCGGTCAGCAGTTCATCGGCGTCGGCCGCTCTTGTCGCTGAAACAGTGGAGATAATGCCACCACCGGCGCGTGCAATTTCTTCGTAGCTTGCACCGAGCAGGCGCATTTCAAACTCCTTTGCCCGGTCGCCGCCATGAACGATATGCGTGTGACAATCAATCAGCCCGGGTGTCACAAGACGACCACCCAGATCCAGCTGTTCTGAACTTGCAAACTTTTCGGGCAGATCCTGTTCGCGGCCCAGCCAGGCAATTTTTTCCCCAGCAATGGCAATTGCACCAGGCGTTGCAATGTCGTTGAGGCCATAGGGAACTCTGCCGCTCATGGTCGCTAGTTTTGCGTTGGTCAGGATCATTGATTTGCTTGTCGAAACTAAGTTTATTATTTATATGTCTAGACATAATAATTGTATCAAGCTGGAAGTTGCAAGTGAAGATTTTGGCCAACAGGGCATTGATGCCATCCGGATGGGATAACGACATTATTGTCGACATTGATGGTGGGGGAAAAATCGCAACCATTGGCAGGGCTGGAGATACGCCCCTGGCAAGCCAGATTGACCATCGTGTTGATATTTTACTGCCTGCGCCGGTCAATGTGCACAGCCACGGATTTCAACGGGCAATGGCCGGCCTGACCGAATCCAGAGGTCCGCAGGCCAAGGACAGTTTTTGGAGTTGGCGAAAGCTCATGTTTAGGTTTCTAAAACAACTGACGCCTGATCACGTGGAAGCCATTGCCGCATTTGTGCAGATGGAAATGCTACAGGCAGGTTATGCTACCAATGTTGAGTTTCACTATCTGCATCATCAAGCCGATGGCCGCCCCTATGGCCGAATAGCGGAAATGGCTGAACGCATTGCGGCAGCTACAATGGCCAGTGGAATTGGTCTGACAATGCTCCCGGTTCATTATCAGTTTGGGGGTTGCGATCAGCGACCATTAGCCGGGGGACAATTGAGGTTTGGCACCGATATCGAGACTTTTGGCCTTCTGTTTGAGCAATCTGAGGACGCGCTCAGATCTTTGCCAAATGATAGCCAGTTTGGCCTCGCGCCACATAGTTTGCGCGCTGTCGCCCGGGAAAGCTTTGCTCCACTGGTAGAGCTGGCTGCAGGCCGCCCCATTCACATGCATCTTGCTGAACAGTTCGCCGAGGTGGACGAAGTTCAGTCCCATTGGAACAGCCGACCGGTTGAATGGGTGCTGGATAATCTGGATATTACAGAACAGTGGTGCCTGATCCATTGTACCCAGATGTTGGCCCACGAAACGCGGGCGTTGGCGCAAACAGGAACTGTAGCCGGTCTCTGTCCAATCACGGAATCGAGCTTGGGCGATGGTATATTTGATGGAGTTCGCTGGCTGGAACATGGAGGGAGTTTGGCCATTGGATCGGATTCCAACATTCGCATATCGCTGAGCGAGGAAATGCGAACCCTGGACCATTCACAAAGGTTGCGGGATAACACTCGTGCGGCACTGGCAAGCCCCGACAAGTCAACGGCGCGTCGAATTTTCGAATCCATGTTGATGGGTGGCGCACAGGCAGCAGGGCGCAAATGTGGAAAAATTGAGCAGGGTTACTGGGCCGACCTGATTGGTCTCGACCACAGTCATATAGATCTGACGGGGTTGAGTGGCGATCTACTTTTAGACAGTTTTGCATTTGCCGGTGATGATCGCCTGATCATCGATGTGTGGTCGGCTGGCCGCCATCTGGTCAGGCAGGGGCGTCACATCAATCACCACGCTATCACGAAAGCCTACCGGCAAGTCATGCTTGAACTGAGGTCCGGTCTGTGAATTAAAAGGGGTCCCTACTTGTAGGGATCGGCTGCATCGCGCAATCCATCACCAAGGAAGTTGAAGGCGATGATCACAAAGATTACGGGAACAACAGGCAACATGAGCCAGGGATAAATGGCGACCACATTTATGGATTGAGCCTCGTTAAGCAAAACCCCCCATGAAGTGATCGGTTCTCGCAGACCTAGGCCAAGGAATGACAAGGCCGTCTCGCCCAAAATCATGGTCGGGATGGTGATCGTTGCCGATGCGATCAGGTGACTCATAAAGCCAGGAATCAGATGCCGCCCGATAATCCGTGATGGTTTGGCTCCAATCAAACGCGCCGCCAGAACATAATCCTCTTCTCGCAATGACAGCAATTTGGAGCGCACCGCGCGCGCCAGCCCGGTCCAGTCGAGCAGTCCAAGTATCACCGTTATGCCAAAGTAAATGAGGATCGGGCTCCACGATGGAGGCATAATGGCTGACAATGTGAGCCACAGTGGAATCGTCGGTATCGACTGCAAGACCTCGATCACGCGTTGGACAATCATGTCCACCCAGCCTCCGTAATAGCCTGCTGCCCCTCCGATCACGATGCCCAATATGAACGATACGGATATGCCGATCAGGCCGATCGTCAGCGAGATTCGTGCCCCCTGCAATATGCGCGAGAGCATGTCACGCCCCAGTCGGTCCGTGCCCAGAACGAAGAAGGGCTTGCCTTTGGGAACACAGACGAGATGATTATCAGCCGGTATCAGGCCAAACCAGTAATATTTGTCGCCGCTGCAAAAGAAGGAGAGCGGAATGGGCTTTTTATCATTCACCGTATACTCGCGTTGCATCGTCTCCAGATTGAGCTTGCGCCGCAGATCATAGACAAAGGGGCCAATAAACTCGCCGTCATGGAAGAGGTGAATGGCTTGGGGGGACACGTAAATGAACTTGCTGTGCCGAGTCTGGTAGTTCCAAGGCGAGAGAAACTCACTGACCAGAACACTGGAATAGAGCAGCAGCAGGAAAATGCCCGACCAAACGGCAACTCGGTGCCGCTTGAACTTCCACCACATCAGCGTCAGTTGAGAGGCAAAGTATATTTTCTCCTGCTCAGGTGTCAGTTTTTCAACCGACTGCAGGTCAAATGCAGCCTCAGAGACGAAATGCGGTAGCTCCTTAGTCCCCTCGGGTGGAAGGCTGGAATGGGTTTGAATACTCATTTTTCAGCTCCTCCTGACAAACGAATGCGTGGGTCAAGGAAACCAAGTGCAATATCGGACACCAGCACACCGATCACGGTCAGTGTGGCGAGGAACATGAGGAATGATCCTGCGAGATACATATCCTGGCTTTGCAATGCTGCGATCAGCAGCGGACCGGTGGTTTGCAACGACAACACAATGGCAACGATTTCAGCACCGGAAATGATCGCCGGGAGTAAGGAGCCAATGTCTGCAACAAAGAAGTTCAGTGACATGCGCAGCGGGTATTTGACCAGAGCCTTGAAGGGCGGCACTCCCTTGGCTCTTGCCGTCACAACATATTGTTTTTGCAGTTCATCCAAAAGGTTGGCACGAATGCGACGGATCATTGCGGCTGTACCGGATGTGCCAATAACAATTGTTGGCACAATAAGATGTTCAAGAATGGATTTGAACTTGCCCCAACTCATCGGCTGGTCGATATATTCGGAGTCCATCAGGCCGCCGATGGAAACGCCGAAAATTGTCTGTGCGAAATACATCATCACAAGAGCCAGCAGGAAGTTTGGCGTCGCCAACCCCAGCAACCCTAGAAAGGTCAGCCCATAGTCACCCCAGGAATACTGGTGAGTGGCTGAATAAATGCCGATTGGAAAAGCGATGACCCAAGTCAGGATGATTGTGGCAAAAGATACAAGGATGGTCAGCCACAGGCGGTTGCCCACCACTTCTGACACGGGGCGCTGGTATTCAAACGAGTAGCCAAAATCCCCCATGACAAAATTGGTGATCCACAGGAAGTAACGCTCGTACATGGGCCGATCGAGTCCATACTCTTCGCGCAGATATTGGGCTCTCTCCAGATCAACGCTTTCGCCTGATGCTATCAACTCACCAATATAGGTCTCCACATAGTCGCCGGGTGGCAACTGGATGATTGTGAAGATGACGATGCTTGCCAACAGCAAAGTCGGGATCATCGCCCCTATGCGTGTGAGAATATAGCGGAACATTGAGGCTGTAGCTTCCTATTCTTCGAACCAGAAGGTATCTGGAAGATAATGTCCGAAATACAGTGTGGGTTCGAATGACCAGATGCCCTCTTCGGGAACGTTTTTCAGGGATTTACTCACAACTACTGGCTGCAGACCACCGGAAACAATGCCAATCGTGTAAACCTGACTGGTGAATATGGATAGCATTTCATCCCAAATTGCACTTTGCTCCTCATAGGTCGCGGCATTGCGCCATGTCTTGTAGAGCTCACTCAATCGTTCGACTTCAGGAAGTGAGGGCTTTTCTCCTGATGAGCCATTGCTGGCCCAGTAATTTCCCCACTTGGGCCATTGGGCCTGAATGGGTGAAACAGGTGCAAGCTCTTCAGGGTTCATTTCCGGTGTTGCAAGGCCGCGGTTCAACCCTTGCCAGGTGGACATGAGCGTCTCACCATTGCTCACGCGGCCCCGAAGAATATCGCGTTGGGACGGTTTGACAAACAGTTTGACACCAATGTCTTTCCAATGGTCGGTGATCAATTGCAGGATGTCGGTTTCTTGACTCTGTTCCCCGGCTGTTTCAACAATGATTTCAAACGGGCGGCCATCCGGCAACAGACGAACCCCATCACTGTTTTTCTTGTCCAGACCGGCTTCATCGAGAAGTGCATTGGCCTGATCGATATCATAGTCGACCCATGCATCGGCAAATTCATCTTTGAACAGAGGACTGGAAGGCAAAACGGAATTTGCCGCCTCACGCCCCAGACCAAAGAATATGGCTTCGTTGATCTCTGCGCGATCCATGCCCATGGAGAGGGCGCGACGTACACGTACATCCTGGAAGGCCTTGCGGAATCCTTCGTCATTGGTGTTCATATTGGGAAGCAAAGTCATTTCTGAACCGCGGCCTGATGGCCACAACAACACGTTGTATCCACCTTTGTCGGCGCCTTTTTTCAGGAATGAATAATTGTCAAACCGAATGTAGCGGGCTTGAAGGTCGCTTTCGCCAGTTCCTGCCTTTGCAGCGATGATTGAAGAAGACGCCATGTTGAGTACGACTTCATCGATATAGGGCAATTGTGTGCCTTGCGGATCGACGCGGTGATAATTGGGATTACGTTTGAATACAATGCGTTCTGAAGGCAGTTTGGTGGTGTTCATCCACGCCTGCAGTGTTGGCATATCCGGGTTTTCCGGACGATACTGACGACCAAAACGCTTGTGGAGGGAGGCCCAGTTTTGCACCTGTTCGGATTCAACCAATTCCGCGATTTTGGCAGGATCTGCATATTTCTCATGGAACTGTTTGATGTAATGAGCAGGCATGTAGATATACATTGGCCGCGCACCGGCCAGAGCTGTCAGGAACAGAGGATTAACTGAATTCCAGCTGTAGCGGATTGTATGGCTGTCAATGATCTCGACTTTTGGCAACTCGCCATTGACCATCATTTCACGGGGTGGTCCTCCTTTGAAGAGAGCTGGATTCTGTGCCACGTCTTCCCACCAATAGCGGAAGTCTTCGGTTGTAAACGGATGACCATCGGACCATTTGTGCCCCTTGCGCAAATGCAGGGTGAATGACTTGTTTGAGTCGTTCTCGATAGATTTCAAAATGTCCGGCATGAGCTGGAATGTTTCATCATAGGCAACCAGCCGGGCACCAGAATATACCGTCATCCAGCGCACGTCCTTGGGCTTGGCCATCAACATGGTCAAGGTGCCGCCGCGCTCTCCAACTTCTCGTTCAAGACTGTCGAAATCAAGCACCCGGGGTTCATCAGGCGGCCCGGCAAGGGCAGAACCTGCCAGGAAGAAGAGTGCAGTGGCTAACTTGGTGACGTTCCTGATTTTTGAGCTCATGGTATTACTCACCTTACATTGGAAAGTGTTGCAGGGTCGGTGCCAGCAAGGGCCCGGACCTGATGATTGTCCGAAATCGAAATCATGTCCATGTCTGACCCCTCGCTCTGGCTGGCAAATGGAGCATTCCAGTTGCGGCCTTCGGAGGCCATATCACGGTTTATGCGGTCGAAATCGAGAGGGTGATCCAAATCTGCATGCGGCACAACATCCAGTAGTGCTCTGGTATAGGGATGGATGGGGTTCTCAAACAGTTCTTCACGTGTGGCCATTTCTACAAGTTGGCCTTTGAACATCACTCCAATCCGGTCGGCAATATAACGGACAACGGCTAGATTGTGAGAAATAAAAATGTAGGTCAGGCCAAGCTCGTGTTGCAGCTGCTTGAGTAGATTCAATACCTGAGCCTGCACAGACACATCAAGGGCGGAGACCGGTTCATCACATACCAGAAGTTCAGGTCGGAGGGCCAGCGCTCTTGCAATGCCTATACGCTGTCTTTGACCGCCTGAAAAAGAGTGAGGATAGCGGCCAAGGAAAGTTGGCTGCAGCCCCACCAATCGCATCAGCTCTGCGGCATACTCTGCCTGTTCCTTTCGGGAGCCCATATTGTGAACTTCCATCGGTTCCTTGAGAATGTTCAACACAGTGGAGCGCGGTGACAATGAAGAAAATGGATCCTGAAAGACCATCTGGATCTTGCGCCTGAATGCTTTCACCCCCTCACTGTCGAGGTCCAGCAATTCTGTTACTGTTTGGTCTTCCCCGTCTCCTTCGATCCACTGGACAGAGCCGCCAGTGGCAGAGAGGGCCCTCACGATGAGTTTCAGCGTCGTGGTCTTGCCACAACCGGACTCCCCCACAAGTCCAAAACATTCGCCGCGACGCACGTCAAATGACACATCGTCAACAGCCTTGAGCACATTTGAAGAGCTACCGAACCATCCTGCGTTTTTCTTCGTGGTGAATTCCTTGCGCAGGCCTCGTACCCGCAACAGAGTTTCATCGGCGTGAACCTTGCGCTCTTCAATTTCGCCGCGCATGGAGGCGGGAATTTCATGTTCGATGTCGCGCAGGCTCTCCAATTTTTCATCGTAGCCCATGCTGAGGTCAGGCACAGCGTGAAGCAATGCTTTGAGATAGGGATGCTGAGGGTTGCGGAAAATTGCTTCGCGCGGACCAGCTTCCATAATTTGTCCGTGATACATAACAACCACTTCATCTGCCATATTAGCGACAACGCCGAGATCATGGGTGATCAGCAGAACAGCCATGCCCAATTGTTCCTGCAAATCTTTCAGCAGGCTCAAAATCTTGGCCTGCATGGAAACATCAAGCGCGGTGGTCGGTTCGTCGGCAATAAGCAAAGCGGGGTGGCATATTAGTGCCATGGCGATCATTGCCCGTTGCCGCAATCCGCCCGACAGTTCCATGGGATACATGGAAAAGGCTGCCTGAGGATTCGGAAATCCTACCATATCGAGCATTTGCACGACGGTGGGCTCAATTTCCTTCGAAGGCATGTCACGATGCAGCTCCAGCGCTTCGCCGATCTGGTTGCCAATAGTGTGAAGCGGAGACAGTGATGTCATAGGCTCCTGAAAAATTATCGATATCTTACCCCCGCGCAGGGCAATCCGCTCAGGTGAATCATCTTTCACCTGGGCCAGATCGAGAGGTTTATCTGTCTGATCTTCCTTGTACCAGATGCTGCCCTGAGTGATCCTCGCAACATTGGGAAGAATTCCCAATATAGCCTGCGACATGATCGACTTGCCGGAGCCGGATTCACCAACAAGCGCAACCGTCTTTCCTGCGGGAATGCGAAAAGACGCACCGCGGATGACTTCAATATCCGTGCCCTTAAGATCAATCGCCAAATGGAGGTCGTCAACGCGAATAATGTCATGGGTGTATCCCCGTGACACTGCGTTTTTTTCTGTCCTCACCTCGGTCTTGCTTGCAACTGCGCTCGTCTGCGCCAAGACGTTAACCCTTGTTTTCACCCCGCCCGTTCTTGCCGGACTTATTCACATTACTGTGGCATACTTGCAAGCTTGCGTTAAGCGCTGATCGTCAATTCTCTGTCTGTCTGTGCATTTTTGCACCATTCCAACACCACACAGACACATGTGGGGTTGCTTCCAACGCTGCAAGCTCCTTCGATTGGCCAGTAAGCAGGTGAAAAATCACCTTCAGAACGACGCTATGGGTGACCAATACGGTATCTGGACGCAGAGACTGCAGGGCAGATTGAATTTTGGCACACCTTTGTTCCATTGATTCGCCACCCACAGGCCGAAAATGCCATCTGTCGGCTTTGCGGGATTCGCGCTCTTCATAGTATCGATCCTTGACCTCAATGCTGGTCAGCCCTTCCCATCGGCCCATAGACAACTCCTGAAACGGTGCAAGCGCTTCAATTTTGCCCCTATTTCCAATTACGCTGGCGATGACATGAGCAGATTGCTGCGCCCGCATCAGCGGTGAGGACACAATCTGGACCCTGCGCTGTGCTACAGGGTCACCGGCGAGCATCTTGAGCAGGATTTCGCCATTTCTGCGTGCATCTTCTCTTCCCGAGGCAGAGAGGTTGGTGTCTGTTTGGCCCTGATATCGCGATTCTGCATTCCACGGTGTCGCTCCATGACGAACAAAGTAAAGCGGGTGGGCAAATTCGGTCGGCAATTTTGTATTGCTCCGGATTCAGTATTGCGGCTTCCCGGTCATAGGGTCAGCACCCTTGTCAGGCAAGCCTGCGGGTTGGTTCAGGAGCAAGTTTCAGCCGATCAGAGTACTTTTGCCAAATCGGCAATAAGATCTTCGGCATCTTCCAGTCCCACAGACATCCTGAAAACTCCATCTCCGGCAAATGCCTGATAGCTGTCCAGTGCTTTGCCCTCAAGACGGAACGACGTCTCCATCAGGCTGTCGGTCTGCATCCAGAAAATGAGAGACCGATGATGCCCAAGTGACACCGCATAGTGGATGATCTCCATCTTCTCGATCATTGCTTGCGCAATGGCCTGTCCCGTTTTGACACTGCCCACCTGGAACGAAATCATGCCGGACATATTGTTCATCTGACGCCTGGCGAGATCATGTTGTGGATGAGTCGGCAGCCCAGGATAGATGACTTTGCTCACACTGTCGCGGGTTTCCAGCCACTCGGCCACCTGTTGAGCGCTATCTTGGTGAGCTGCCATGCGCAGGGGCAAAGTCGCAGTGCCGCGCGCGATCAACCATGCGTTGAATGGCGACATGATCGATCCGTGGTGAATCGAAGCTTCTGCGCGCATTCTGGCCACCAGCTCCTGGCTGCCGGCCACCGCACCTCCAAGAGCATCGCCATGCCCACCGACATATTTGGTGACGGAATGCATGACCAGGTCGACCCCAAGTTCGCTGCATTTCTGACCAATTGGAGAAGCAAATGTTGAATCGCATGAGACGATTGCTCCCCTTTCGTGGGCAAGTGCAGCGACGGCTTGCAAATCCGTCAGCCTGCCAATCGGATTGACCGGGCTTTCGCAATGCAACAATTTTGTCGTGTCGCGCATAGCTGCCGCGACCGCTTCAAGATCCGACATGTCGACAAGCGTTACCTTAATCCCCAATCTGGGCAGAGTATCGCGGGCCAATTCTGCAACTCCTGCATAGGATACATCTGAAACCACGACATGATCACCTGCTGAAAGGAACGTCAGAAATATGCCGGTCGCCGCAGCCATACCCGAGGCGAAACAAAGGCAATCTTCCGTATTCTCAAGCGCCGCCAGCTTGCGCTCCAGCATTGTTACGGTGGGATTGCCCCAGCGGCCATAAAGAAACCCTTCATTGCCTTCCAGATCGTGTGCCGAAAACCCTGCAACCTGATCGGTCACGAATGTTGAGGACATGTGAATAGCAGGAGCTGAGGCGCCGGTTGTTTCATCCGGTGACTCACCAGAATGAACCGCTTTTGTGTTGAGACCCAGAATGTCGTTTCGGTGTGCCATTGGTAAACCCCCTGTTTTCGCCCGCAACAGAAACGCCAAGCGCTGTTTAAGCTCCATGGCAGGATGTTTGCCATTTGGCCAGCCCCGTGAGATAGGCTTACTCCAATATATTGACGTTAAAAGCAGGAGAACGGCAATGCGTCTGGAACTTTACCATGGGGGATCAAGTGTCTGTTCAGCTAAGGTGCGCGTGGGTCTGGCGGAAAAGAAACTGGATTGGATAAGCCATCCCGTCAACTTGCCTGCCGGCGAACAGTTTGATCCTGACTATTTGAAGATCAATCGCAATGGTGTGGTTCCCACACTCATCCAGGATGGAAGGGTGATGACCGAATCCAGCATCATACTGGAGCACATTGACGGGCTGAGCACCCAAAATCCACTCATGCCCAAAGACCAGTTTCTTCAGTCAGAGGCCAGGCTGTGGTTGCTGCGTTGTCTGGATATCCATGCAGCCATAAACACAATGACGTTTTCCACGGCCAATAGAGACAAGATACTAGCCAACAACACTCCGCAACAAATTGCGGACTCTATTGCCAAAATGCCAAACCCGAAAGCCGCGCAAAAACGTCGTGACCTGTTGGAAAAAGGTTTGGAGTCAATCTATGTCACCAATGATTTTTACGTTTTAAAACAGGTGTTTGATGACATGGAGTTGGCACTCAATGACTCGCAGTGGCTGCTCGGTGATAGTTACGGAATAGCTGATACTGCCATTATTGCCTATATCGACAGACTTGAGCGGCTGGGCATGTCCGGACTTTGGGAGGACCGTACACCTCAGGTTGGTAGATGGCTTGCCGCCTCTCAGGCCAGATCGAGCTACATGATCGGAATTTCTGATCATATTGCCGAATCCGAGGCACAAAGCATGCGTGCTGCTGGCGGTGCCCAATGGCCCAAGGCGAAAGTAATATGGGACCGGTTTCTCGATCAATCATCCTGATGCGACCGAGAAGCAAGCCCGTTTCCCGATAGCTTCAGCTTTACATATAGGAGGGAAGCAGCAGCGCTATCCCAGGAACCAGGGCCAGCAGGATCAGGCGGAAAATGTCAGCGACCCAGAATGGTGTCACCCCCTTGAATATCGTGCTGACCGGAACATCTTTCAGCACGCCTTTGAGAACAAAGACGTTGAGGCCAATGGGAGGTGTAATCAGACTGATTTCTGTTGCGACCACGACCAGAATGCCGAACCAGATCAGGTCGAACCCAAGGGCTTCCACCACTGGTGCAAAAATGGGAACCGTCAGCAGTATCATGGAGAGGGATTCAAACACGCAGCCAAGGATCAGATAAATCGCAAGGATGACGAAGATGACGCCGAGGGGGGAGGCATCGAACGAATTTACGATGCCAATCAGGCCGTCCGGCAAACCAGCGCGGTTGACAAAATTCGAGAAGATCAGCGCCCCAAACAACACCATGAACAATTTTGCTGTTGTCATGGTAGTTTCACGAGTCACTTCAAACAAAACATTGAGGCTGAGCGCCCCTCGCCACCATGCTATCAGTATGGAGCCGGCCGCTCCCATTCCTGCAGCTTCAGTCGGGGTGAACGCGCCGATATAGATACCACCTATGACAAATATGAAAAGCCCAAGCGTGGCCCATACGTCCCGCAGCGCGATCAGGCGATCTCCCCAATTCGTGCGCTCCCCAGCTGGGCCTGCTTCCGGGTTCCGTGAGACAACAAACATGACGGCAGCGAGATAAAACAACACACCGACAATGCCAGGCAAAACGCCAGCGATGAACAATTTGCCCACCGACGCTTCCGTCAAAAGCCCGTAAATCACAAGGATCACGCTTGGTGGAATGAGAATTCCAAGCGTGCCACCCGCGGCGATGGAAGCCGTGGCAAGGGAATCAGCATATTTGTAGCGCCGCATTTCAGGCATTGAGACTTTCGACATGGTGGCCGCAGTCGCAAGAGACGATCCGCAAATGGCTGAAAACATGCCGCAGGCACATATGGTCGACATGGCAAGGCCGCCCTTGCGGTGCCCCAAAAATACATAGGCGGCCCGATATAGTTCACGCGCCATGCCGCCGCGCTCGACCATCAGTCCCATCAGAATAAACAGTGGCACTACAGAAAGACCGTAGGATTGTCCCGCATCAATTACCAATCTGGCGGCGCTGGAAATCGCGGCACGATAACTTGCAAGATGAGCAAATCCGATAACGCCCACCAGCCCAAGGGCCACGCCCAAAGGCATGCGCATAAAGGCAAGCACCAAAACCGCTGCAAATCCGATCAGAGCTTCAATCATTTTCCGGCTTGGTCTCCGTAGTCTCTGCAGAATAGTCTGCACTCTCTTTTGCCTTGCTCAGGAGTACAAGGGCCCGCAAGAGACTGACCGCCGCGGCGCAAAAAATCGCGATCGTGATGAGGCCAACAACCGGGTAGCGGGGAATTCGAAGATACTCTGTAATGTCACCGTCTTCAAACGCCCGCACGGCATAGTCGTAGACACGGTCCCCCAGTGTGATGGCGACGGCTACGGTGACCAGCAGGAAAACAATGGCTGTCGCCCATCCAATGCGTCCCTTGCCAAATTGCGGCACCAGATCAACGACAATATGGTCGCTGCGCAGAAACATGAGGGGAAAGGAAAAAAAGACGATCATGCCCATGCAGATCTGGACAAGCTCAACCGCGCCTACCAGCGGGTTGTTGAAGAAATAGCGTCCCACAACATCGATACAGGTCAAAACGACCAGAACCAACAGCACGACTGCTGCGATATTTGCGGAGAAAAGGCTGGCAGAGTCCGCCAGCCTCTCTGTCTTCAATAGCAGTTTGCGCATGATGCGTAATGCAGAGGTTTACAGTTGCGACTGCATGTATTCGAATGCGGCCTTCGCATCAACACCACGGCTTTCGATTTCCTTCATGACTTCGGCTTGAATTCCGGCGGTCTTTTCCTTGAAATAGGCCCGCTCTTCTGCGCTGGCTTCAATAACGACCGATCCGGTTTTGGCTGATTCAGCCTTGCCAATAGCATCTGCCTCGTCCCAGAATTTTCCGATCGTACGAGACAATTCCACTCCACGGATTTTGTCGATACAGGCGCGATGGGAGTCTTCCAGGTCGTTATAGGAATCGCTGCCCATGATGAAGGCAAAAGAAGTGGTATACATGCCATCAGGATTCTTGAAGGAGAACTTCGTCAGCTCATTGATCTTGAACGAATAAAGAGTCTCCAGTGGGAAAAAGACCCCTTCTGCAACGCCAGAGGAAATAGCTTCATAGACCGCTGGAGCAGGCATGTTGACACCTGCTACACCCAGCGCGAGACCGACGGCATTGGCGACACCGCCACCAACCCGAATTTTCATGCCTTCCAGTTGCTTGTAGGATGAGATTTTTTCCGCGGTATTGACCACGCCCGGTCCGTGCACGAAATTGGCCAGAACCTCGACGCCCTTAGCTTCCTTGGCTGCTGCAAAAAACTTTTCATGAGTTTTTTGAAAGGCAACCGACATGGATTCTGCATTGCCGGGAAGGCCGGGCAATTCGATCATCTTGGTAGTCAGGAATTTGCCCTTGGTATAGCCATGAACAATCCAGCCAATGTCGGCGACACCGTCTCGGATCGTGTCATATTGCGCAGGTGGTGGAGCCAGCCCGTTTTCAAGTTTCAGGCTGAGTGTCCCCCCAGAGCATTTCTGCAATTGTTCGTTCACCCACGGATGCACCTTGGTTGCCATGGCATGTTTTGGTCCGGCCCAGTGCGACATTGTCAGTACTTTGTCGGCGGCCAGCGCTGCGCCGGCAAAGGACGTCGCGAAGGCGGTTCCCATCAAGATTTTCGTTAGTTTTTTCATTGTTTCCTCCCAAAAACAGTCTCATTTTTGGCCAGACTGATCATGATTGCAAAATATTGCAAGGGGCAATTTTATGTTTCGGTGTGTCTAGCAATGCAGGAATGACACGAGCATTAGTCCGGCCCGTTCCAATCAGGCGCAGAAATTGCTGCTCATTTGGCTATGGCAGTCGGGTGACATGCGGGCGTGACCAGATTTAGAGCCGTATCTGATGGTGCTCTGATCCCAGGCCCACTCCGTTTAGCCAGTGTTGGGTATATCCGGTGCGCGGGCGCAAGTCCGGGTTCATCAGCCAGAGTCGCCACAAGAGTCTTTTCATCGATGGGTCGTCATGATCCGTATAGGCCGACCGGGTGTGCAAGGCGACATAATTGTTCAGGAACTGAATGTCACCCGGTTCCAGAATCATTTCATAACGGTGTTGGTTTGCAGTTTCTTCTGCCACGCGAATGGCGTCGCTTTGAATTTGCGTCAGATCCGGTGCGCCGGGCAGATTGTGGCCCTTCAAAATATGTTTGGGACCAAAAGACGTGCAAAGCTTGCCTTCAAGAAAGTTGAAAACCGGGCTTGTGTAAAATGGCTGTTCATCAGGTGCATGTTCGCCGTGTTTGGTCCAATACATGGGGCTTGTCAGCACTCGTGCATAGTCAGGATGGTGCTCCAAAAGCTGGTTATACATGGTGATGGAACTGGCGACTTTTGACTCACCGCCAGATTTTGCTGTTCGCAAACAGATGAGACCAACAATGTCACACTGGTCACAATGATAGTCCATAGCCTCGCGCGTCTGATATCCGCGACTGTTTGGATCAGACTGGGTCTTTCCCAGATCGGTAATGTGTCCAAGCATATCGCCGTCTGGATTGTTGGGTGTAGCCTCTCCCAGATGCAGACCGATGCCCCAGTAGATTGTTGCGACATCAAGCAAAGGCATATCGTTAATTGGCAGACCACGTATCAGTGAAAGGCCTTTTCCATCTCTGAGTTCGGAAAATATTACCCTTAGCTTCGGTTCAAATGCTCCCAGGTCGAAGTCTTGCCTGGAAAGCGCAAGTAGTTCGTTCGCATCATTGTTAAGTTTTGGTCTGATGGATTCGGCCATTTCCGTTAGAGCAGAAATTTCATCAGATGTCAGAACATTTAGCCAGCTTGTCGTCTTGGCCAGTTCGGACCCTGTCCAGCCGGCCTCGTCATTCACAGGTTTCAATTCGATGGTGTCTCGCATGGGCTCTGCTTCAAAACTTGAATTCAGGTAGAACGGCTATATATTCATCAGATATCAAACGATATTGTTTGATGTCAAACGAAAATTGTGAATATCTATTGTTTCCATATCTTTGAGATTCGTTTGCCGTCATATTGAACTTGGAAACAAGGATGCGTCCCATGACTTTTGGCAATGAACTGGCCGGTGTAAAGCAAAGCTTGAGGGATCGGCCAGGCTATTTGCTGCGTCGTTGCCTTCAGGAGACGTCCCGAAATTTTGAAACGGCGTGTGAGGATGTCGGCATAACGGAACGACAGTATGATTATCTGTTCGTGCTTGATCAGGTGGACATGATGACTCAGGGCGATCTGTCAAAAGTACTGGATGTGGATCGATCAACAAACACGCTGGTAATCAGAATCCTGGAAAAGAAGGGCCTGGTGGAACGGTGGAATCATCCAGCAGATTCCCGCAAGAAGTGTTTGCGATTGAGCAACGAAGGCAAGGCCGTTCTGGGGATAACGCGACCGAGGGCCGAACAGTCTGCTGAAAAACTGCTCGCCAGCCTGTCGATTCTGGACGCATCGCGTCTGATGACAATGCTCAATACAATTCTGGATAAATCGGTGGAAGCAGATTGAACCTCATGAAAGCTCAGGTTTATTAACTTGAGAGACAATTGACCACAGTCCTTCTGACATCTGGTTTCAGCCAAGTTCAAAAGTCGTGATGCCATACACGCGCTCGAAAGGATGTTTTGGGACGTCACCCAAATACATGCGAGCAGTTTCAAAGACCGGTACCATTCCGGCAGATTCAGCTAGTTTCACCGCCAAAACACTCTCTTCCGGGACATCGAGAACAATATTGGTTCCCGGTGCGACCCTGGTCAAACAGGCCTGAAAAAGTCTTTGGGCAACTGCTTCATCATCAGCAAAGAGCGGCCCTATCTTGAAGCCGTCGAAACAAAGTCTGATCGTTGCATAACCTTTTACTCTATTTGTATCCATGGAGACGAAGGTCCATCTCACGTCCGCTGGATCCCAGGATGCCCAGGCCGTTAAAAATGCCTCGCGCGGATCGCGAAATATGGCTACGTCATAGTCTATCAGGGCCTGCAGATATTGTGAGCGCATCGGAAATATTCCTGATGGCAACGTCCGGCCTACATCAGGTTTGGCTTGGCCGGAGTAACGAATGTTGCGGCCATATAACCTGAATCCGCTACGCGAATAGTTTTCCTGTTGTGCAACGACACCATCCAACCCAATAGTACGGCCTTCCAGGTGGTTTAAGCCATAATTCCATGTCCGCAAACCAAATCCGCGAGAACGAAAGTCCTCATGCACAATATAAAAGCCAAGAAACCCGTAGTCGTCACCATAGCGAACAACGGATATGGAAGATATTGGCCGACCGTCCAGAAAACCCATAACGAAGCCGTCCGGATCAGCTCTGAAAAATGCCTCAATGTCTTTTAGCCCTGGGTTCCAGCCCTCAGACTTTGCCCAGTCAACCGCAACGGAAAATTCAGCTTCAGTCACGCTCCGGAGTTCAAATTTCGTGGTCATTTATTCTCCCGCGGAATCTTGATCAGATGATTTGACCGCTGGATGTTAGCCATAAGTGGTTTTTTGGCAAATCTCGCCAAGAACAGGCTGGTGTAAAGTGAAGCTGGACACGGGTTGCAAAGCGCTGGCTAGTGGTGCGACTATCCATCAAATATCGTGACTATATGACCAGCTTGATTTAGCAGGAACAATTCATGCTCAAACGAATTTTGGTAATGACCTGCCTTTTGCCGACACCAGCCTTGGCTGATATATCGGACGAGGCAAACGCCTGTATTGATGAACTTCGCAGCCGGCATGGCAATGTTGGCGGAGAGGTTCTGGGGCAAGAGGGGAGCGAAGCTGGCACATTAGTGAGGCTGCGCGACGCCAACGGTGTCAATTATGAGTGCATTGTATGGTCAGGACCCAAAGTCGCAGATCTTCGCCGCGCGGGAGGCGAAGGGGCAGATGCTGATGACGGTGGTGGCGCAATGGCCGGTGCGGGTGCTTCTGCAAAGGTGATATCGGGCACACAAAGAGTGCAATTCGACAAGGGAATGAGTGGAACAACAATGACTGCCGTGCTTAATCCTAATAGTTCGGTGCGCTTTGTGATTGGAGCCAGGGACGGGCAGTTCTTGAATGTAGACGTCAATTCCCGCGGTGGTGCACTCGATTACAAAATCGAAAATCCTGACAAATCTGCCCTGCTGGATTTGATTTCGTCAGACCGACCCTACCGGGGACAGTTGTGGCAATCAGGTGATCATGTTGTAGAAGTCGTCAATGCGGGGGCACAACCGGTGACCTTTGACATGGGTATCGGTATCGAATAGTTGAATTCCTACTGTAATTGCCGGCCCTGACCGGCCAGTTTGGCTGCGCATTGGGCGACAAGGGACCGGTTGTGTGGACCACTCATTTAACAGGTTGCAGCTTCCACTGATTGTCATTGACCTTCAAAAGATTGCCCCGTTCAGCTGCAAGTTTGCCTTCATTCAGCAACTGACCGAGGTCATCACCAACCTCCTTGTTGTAGATATGATAAAGATGCCCATTTGCAGACCGTATGGGAAGATCACTGGTGTCGATGACTTCCACATTCTTTAACAGCGAAGTGTCATTTCCATCTCGACCAAGTCTGGCGTAGCCGTGGAGTTCCGCAGAAACAAACAGGGCCGCATCATTGGCGGAAGTATAGATTGTAAGGCTGCGGGCAAGTGGCCGGATGCGTGGCAATAGTTTGACAAAGACTTCAAAATCAATGTCAGGGGCCAGTAAAACGATTTCCCCAAAACGCAATTCGGGCTGTGTCCCTGCGATTTCGTAAAGTGCAAGAGCGAGACCACGTCCACCAAGGCTATGCCCTGCAAGGTTGACATTGCCGCTGCCGAACCGGTTATGCAGGTCTGCGATGATTTCGGCCAGATCAGGCACACTCCAATACATATTTACTTCATCGCGGGCATAGTTCAAAAATGAGCCGTCAGACGGCCAACTGAACCAGAGGAATTGGTCCTCCTGACCTGCATTTTCCTTAAAAACGGTTGCGCGACGGCAGCCTTTTTCAAAATCAATGTAATAACCATGTATGTAGACAAGCGGATTGCCTGCCGCTTCTGCCTGAAGATTTTCCAGCAATTTGTCGCTTGGCATTTCCTCAATCGTTTCAAGGTCCAGAATTTCTTCCGGAATGCGAAAGGGGGCGATTTCCGCAACTGATGAAAGAAATTCAAGGCTCGTACGATCCATGATGCAGCGACCAGCGCTGAGCGTTCCCCTGTTATTGCCAAAGAACTTGTCATCATCTTCCAGCCTGTTGCGCAAGGTGAAGTAGGGTACACTACGCTCAATATTTGTTGTCTCAGCGGCGGCAGGGATTGGGCAGTCTATATGGAATGCAACGGCAAGAAGGCTTGCTGTAACAAAGGTCCTCAGGCTGCGTACGGTGTCCAGCATCAAGTTAGGTTTCCTGCAAACGACTTCTGCGACGTTACGTTTGGTGGAATAAAAAGAAAAGCTGCAATGCTGGTTTGTATGTGGTGAACCTCACGGACCATGGAACCAATCGAACAACTCACCAGCTTTACATATCACTCAATCGACTTTGCAGGTTGCTGCAGATATTGTTTTTCAGGAACCGCCAGTCTGAGAATAAAGTGAGATGAGCCCGATGGTACGCGATATGTTTGAAAGCTCGGTCGCATTCCTGAAGAACCTGCGCCACACACGTGAGCTGGAAGAAAAGGAAGCACAACAGAATCCATTTCTTGCTCAGGCCCTTGAACGTGAAAAACACGAGGGGCACAAACTTGCAGTCTTTGCACGCACTGCGGCTCTTCTCATCATATTTGTAGTGGTTGGTGTGACGACACCAGCACCAGAATCCCTTTTTTACCTTGCGTCAGTTATCTTGTTGATCGCATTGGGGTGGTTACAATTGCGCGCTGCAAGTGTTGGTCAATCCGGGCGCGAACTATTGTTGATCGTTGCAGACTACACCCTGCTTATCTTTGTCTTACTCGTGCCAAACCCGTTATCGGATAAGTTCATTCCAACGGCGTTCCACTACAGGTTTGACAATTTTGTCTACTTCTTTGTGTTTTTGGCAGTCAGCACACTTGCTTATTCCTGGCGAACTGTGTGGAGCATTGGATTTTGGATTGCTGGTTTCTGGCTGATTGCGCTTGGTATCGTCGCAATGTTTGGCAAAACGCTATCGGGAATGACGGAGGCATCAAATGAACTTTATGCAGGCAATGATCTGTTTCAATGGGCGCTGGATCCCAATGGTCTGCAGATCAGCGAACGTGTGGAAGAGGCCATTGTTATTGTCATTGTTGGTTGCATATTGGCACTGAAAGGTGCCAGGTCCAACCGCTTGCTCCTGGAGCAGGCCGGTATTGCTGCCGAGCGGGCAAACCTGTCGCGCTATTTCCCGTCCAGCCTTGTCGATAAACTAGCCTCCAGCGCTCACGATATCGGGGCGGTGCGCAATCAGGATGTAGCGGTCCTATTTACCGACATTGTAGGATTTACGAAATTCGCTGAACGCAATTCCGCTGACGAAGTCATGGGGCTGCTGCGGGAATACCATTCCCTAGTCGAAACTGCAGTGTTCCAAAATGGTGGAACATTGGACAAATATCTAGGCGACGGCGCTATGGCGACTTTTGGCACTCCGGAAGCCGGACCGGATGATGCCCAAAACGCGCTGGCGGCAGCGCAAGATATTCTCAAACAGGCTGAAGCGCTGAATGTTCAACGCAGGGAGCAGGGGGTTGAAGTCATAAATGTGTCGGTCGGGTTGCATTACGGCTCGGTGATGCTGGGTGATATAGGGTCATCCAGACGGCTTGAATTCACAGTCATAGGCGACACCGTTAACGTTGCCAGCCGGCTTGAATCCATCAGCCGGGAACTGGAGTGCAAATGCGTCGTCAGCGACGAGTTGATGAAACGGACGGGTAATCAATCGGCGCTAGGGGAGAGCCAGATCGGCAATTTTGCACCCCGACAAGGCGTGCAACTGCGAGGACGGCAAACGCCAATCGATGTGTGGACAGCGTAACACCGGTTTTGCCCCGGCGGACAGCATGGCCATTGTTCGGAACATGAGCTCTTATACGTAACGTCTGTTCCACTTTTGTGCTATTTGACCATGGTCAATGGTTTGAGGGACATTGGATGAAACTTGCGCTGTTACGCGCCAGCCTTGAAATCCCGCATCAGAACCGGGGAACAATGCTGCATTTCCATTTGTCGAAGATTGCGATTTCGCTGGCCCATGGACGACTGGCCTGGACTTGGCCCAGGATGGCGGTGAGGCAGAACTGGTCAAGCCTGACCGCACTCCTGCGGATGTCGGTCGTTGGGGTGCCAATACTCCTGCTTGGGCTATGGATTGTGGAAATCCGCAATTTATGGGAATCGAAATCCATTGCTGGACAGGGCAAGGTGTGGCCAGACAAGAGAATAGGGCAGTTATTCATGACGGAATTTGAACCAAAGTTTGCTGGCTTTCGTGACAAGGTGCGCACCAGTTTTTCACAACAGCCAGCCATGGCAACACTGGGGGTCGAACTTTCTCTGGTGGAGCCTGGGCGCGGAGAACTGCGCATGCCCCGAAACAAGGCATTTGGGCAGCAGCACGGGTTTGTCCATGCGGGAATTCTGTCCACCGCTATGGACAGCGCCTGCGGATATGCAGCTTACTCCCTGATGGAAGAAAACGCGGAAGTGCTTACAGTGGAATTCAAGGTCAACCTCATGGCACCCGCAAATGGCGAAACTTTTCTATTTGTGGGTAAGGTGATCAAACCCGGGCGCACCCTGACTTTCGTGGAAGGGGCGGCCTATGTGCTGAATGGCGCTGATCGGCGCAAGATTGCCACCATGGCAGCAACCATGATGGCCATTGTCGACCGTGCCGGAGTCAATAATTGATGGCGGACTTATTCGACCGGCATTTGTGCGGTTGGACTGGAGAGCGAAATAGCCTGTTCCTCCTCGGTCATGTCCTGGGGAATGTCTTCAAACAGGGGTGTTGAGAGATAGCGTTCACCGGTATCCGGCAGCGAGACCAGCAGCACCGACCCCTTTGGTGCAGTCTCGGCAATACCCATGGCTACCGCAAATGTTGATCCCCCGGATATGCCGGTAAATATGCCTTCTTCTGCTGCAAGACGCTTGGACCAGGCAATACCGTCTGGGCCAGCGACCGGTATCAATTCATCATAGTATTTTTCATCCAGGGCTTCCTGCAGAACATAAGGAATGAAATCCGGTGTCCACCCCTGAATCGGGTGAGGTTCAAAAGATGGGTGGCTTTCGGTCGGCTGATTGGATTCGTTTCTGGAGTTAACATAGCCTGAGGCCACAATGGCCGCATTGGCAGGTTCGCTGAGTATGATTTTTGTATCCGGACGGCTCTTTCGAAGGACCCGTCCGACACCGGCAAGTGTTCCACCCGTGCCATATCCGGTCACCCAGTAGTCCAGACGCTCGCCATCGAAATCAGCCAGAATTTCCCGCGCTGTGGTGTTCTCATGAATATCGGCATTGTCTGGGGTCTCGAACTGGCTGGCGAGGAACCAGCCGTTTTGTTCAGCCAGTTCCTTGGCCTTGGAGTACATGCCAAAGCCTTTAAGTGCCCGCGGTGTCAGAACAACCTTTGCACCCAGGAACCGCATCAACTGGCGACGTTCCACTGAAAAACTGTCGGCCATGGTGACAACCAGCGGATAGCCTTTGGCTGCGCAAACCATGGCAAGACCGATCCCGGTATTGCCGGATGTGGCCTCAACAACGGTCTGACCGGGTTTTAGCCGCCCGTCCCGTTCTGCCGACTCAATGATATTGACAGCCAGTCGGTCCTTGACCGAACCGGCGGGGTTGAAGGCCTCAAACTTGACGTATACGGTGACGTGATCTGGGGCGATACGATTGATGCGCACGGCAGGTGTGTCACCCACCGTGTCCAGAATTGAGTCATAGAGTTTCCCGCGGCCTTGCGTGGTCCTGATTCCCATATCGATCTCCTGTAGTGAGTGTCAGTCTTGTGGACTTAAAACGGCACAAAGAGCTGCCCGTCGACGATGATCAAGCTTAGCAGCGAAAAAAGCTGCGAGTCGACACCGCATATGGATGACAGCATTTGGGTGTCGCTTTAGACACTGTTGTCTTGCAGCAGTTCGCAGCGTGTGTAGACGTCGAGCACAAGCGGCGGCAGGTCTTTCCATTCGTGTTGGTAATATTGTCTAGAGCGCGTCAGACAATCTTCGCGGGAATCAAAGGCGACAGGGTTCCAGCCTCTGACAGACTTCCCCTCAATAACCCGTTGCGTATTCTCCCCGGTTTGTACGACCAGAAGAAAAACAAGAAACCACTTCATAATTAGTCTCCTTGTAGCTTGATCATCCGTATATCCGTCTCATGTCCGGCCGTTCCGTGCAGAAATAGTGAACCCAAATATATAGATGGCTGAACCCTGCAACCACCAGCGCAGCTGTAGACTGGAACAGGAAAGCAGGGATCCAGAGCGCCATAAATCCGAATATATACATTGCATTGGGAGTCCATGCAAAAATACCCTTCCGGACAAGCGGCATTTTGCGATAGGACGCATCGAAATGGTCGATGCCATAGGCGCGTTCAAAGCTGAACCAGGTTTTGATGCTGTAAACCAGATAGCCAGTCGGCAAGACCAAAAGGGCAGCGAACAGGTAGCCGACAAGCGGATCGATCGGCAAAGTGCCGCGATTGGACCATCCAAGTGCAAATGCCAGGAAGGGGCGCAAAACAATCAAAACCGTGAAGCCAAATTGATAGGAGCGAAAGGCTTGAGGTCCAAGCCAACGGGTCAAGCTCCGGTGGTGCAGTTCCAGTCGCCAGCACAGCCATACATAAATCTGGTGGAGAATGGCATTGCCTACTGAGAGTAGCACCCACCCGGTAGTGGAAAGCCCCAAGAACGAGCCGTCATGGAACCCTGGCAGGTATGAGGTCAAGTAGAGACCGGCCATCAGGACACCAAGCAGGATCAGATGCAGCACTTGCCCTTCAAAGACCTTGCGGGTCACGACATCAACCCTCCTTGCCATCCAGTGGCATGCGTTGCTCAACCATACCAACATACCAACTGGATCCAAAGGGGATGGCTTCATCGTCAAAAACATAAGCCGGATGGTGGCAATTGGGCGTGTCGCCATTGCCAAGAAAAATGTAAGCCCCCGGTCGCTCCTCCAACATATAGCTGAAGTCTTCGGCAGGCATGATGGGATCCGTCTCATCGTCTACTTCACCGCAAATGTTGCGGGCGACTTCGGCAGCGTATGCGGTGTGCTCTGGGGAGTTGATGGTTGCCGGATAGCCTTCTTCCCAAATGACTTCGGCGCGGGCACCGAATGCCTGAGCCGTATATTTCGCTATTTCGCGCACCCGGCGTTCAGCCAGTGCGCGACATTCCGGATCCAGCGTTCGCACTGTGCCGCACATTTTGGCCGTATGAGCGATGATGTTGACAGCATCGCTGTCGGTGACAAATGTGCCGACGGTCAACACCACCCGTTTCAGGGGTGAAACATTGCGCGAAACCAATGACTGCAGGGAAACCAGTATTTGGGCTGCTGCCAAAGTTGTGTCTACGGCCTTCTGGGGTTCCGCAGCATGTCCGCCCTGGCCAGTCACAATGATTTCAAATGTGTCCGACGAGGCAAGCGTCGCGCCGGGGCGAATGGCGAACTGGCCAACCGGAAGGCCGGGAGAATTATGCATTCCATAGATTTCCTGAATGCCAAACCGCTCCATCAATCCGTCACGGCACATTTCTCGGCCACCCGCTCCACCTTCCTCCGCAGGTTGGAAAACGACCACTGCATGGCCATCATAATTGCGCGTTTCGGTCAGATATTTGGCGGCTCCAAGCAACATGGCTGTATGGCCGTCGTGCCCACAGGCATGCATCATGCCATCGGTTTTGGAAGCATAGTCCAGTCCGGTGACTTCCTGAATGGGAAGTGCGTCCATATCAGCCCGCAGTCCGATCACCTTGCCTGACCCCTGTTTGCGCCCATGGATGAGCCCGACAACACCCGTGCGGCCTACGCCCTCGACAACTTCATCGCATCCAAATGAGCGCAATAGCTCGGCAACACGCGCAGCGGTGCGATGAACATCGTAAAGCAATTCGGGATGAGCATGAAAATCCTGGCGCCATTGCGTGATTTCTGCCTGCAGTTCTGAAAACCGGTTTTTGATGGGCACGAATTGGGTTCCTGTTGTTTTTTGCGTCAAGGTTGTTGAGTACTATTGGTGTCACATCATGATGTTGGGCGTTCTATTCGTTGGGACCCGGGTCATTGGGTGTTTTGCGGATCAGCAACCAGACCACGGCACAAAGAAATGCAATCGTTGCAAGGTTTAAGACAGTATCCACCACATCACCGGTCAGCATGGATATTTTCCTCTCGCAATGCGCGTACCAGGCAGGCCACAACCAAAACGGTTATAAAAACAAATGGCAGTGCACCAAGCGCAATTAGTTTCTTGATGGCGTCGATCGACCCTGAAAGGATCATGGCTGCGCCAAGAATGCCCAAAAGTACGCCCCAGATCAGACGAATTTTCGGGCTTGGATCAGGATCACCGCCCGTGGAAAATGTTCCAAGCACGAAAGCTGCACTGACCACACTTGTGATAATGAACAAAAAGGCTGCTGCAATTGTGGCCATAGTTGTCAGCGTGGTTAAAGGTAACATCTGCAGCAAGGCAAAGGTAACGCGCTCAACATTGGTTTGGGTCATCGCTAGCAGGGTTCCGGGCCCGTCCAGCGCACCAAAAAGGCCGATGCCTCCGAAAGCGCCAAACCAGATTATGGAAAACAGGGTTGGCCCAATCAGTACCCCTAGAACAAATTCCCGAATAGTGCGGCCACGCGAGATTCGCGCGATAAACACTCCCACAAATGGCCCCCAGGCGATCCACCAGACCATATAGGTCAGGGTCCAGTCTTTGAACCACTTGCCGACCGAATCATCGTAAAAGGTAAATGTCTTGAATCCGCGCGGTATGACTTCGCTGACATATTGGCCAAAACTGCCAAGAATGGAATTCAGCAGAAATTGTGTCGGGCCAAATATGACAGTAAATGCAATAAGTCCCAGCGCAATGATCATGGCAATGTTGGACAAGCGCGACATGCCCGAACCCAAATCGACAAGCAGTGGAGGCAGGTAACAAGCAACCATCACAGCAAACACGGTCATGATTAGCCAGGGTTCTGCACGATCCCCACCCATCATCACGTCGATACCGTCAGCCACCTGGAACACGCCCATGGCAATCGATCCCCCTACGCCAATTGCAATTGCGACAATGGCCAGAAGATCGGACAACCATCCCACAACCCGTGCCCAGGTCTCACCGGGGAACATGTTGAGAATGGGTGCGCTGACCAACATGGGCGTTCCGCGCCGAAAGGAAAAATATGCAATCGTCAGTGCGATTGATCCATAGATGGCCCAGGCATGAAACCCCCAGTTGAAATTGGTTGCCAGCAGGGCCTGTTCGGCTGCAATCGGGTCTGGCAAACCGTCGCGCGTGAAACGAAAATGGGTTAGCGGTTCGGCCACCGCCCAAAACAAAAGCCCAACCCCCATGCCCGCGGCAAACAGCATTGCAATCCATGAAGGAGTGGAAAATTCCGGCCTGTCATCTTCTGCGCCAAGGCGGATATTGCCATAGGGTGTGCAGGCCAAAACGATGCAAAGGATCAGGAGTGCTGATGCAGTGAGCATGACAAACCAGCCACGACTGCTGAAGAACTGGTCGACAACAAGGCTTGCAACTGCAACGATTCCAGGAGAGTCGATTACACCCCAAATACCGATGGCAGTGATTATCAGCAAAGACAGGCCAAGCAGAACCTGATTGGAGTTCATAATCGGATTCCCTGAACGGTATCGCAAAAAGCCGAAGAGTCCGGCATTCACACCCTGTTGAAACGCCAATTGCTCTTGGACGCAAGTCCCGATCAGTGCAATGACCCGCTAATATGCGCCAAACCGACAAATGCATCATGGCCATTGGGGGCGCGATAGGCTATCGAACTCCAATGAATCTGGCTGCCCTGAGTTTCAGAAATTTTCGAATCTATCTTGGTGGCAATATATTCTCTTTGAATGCGCTGTGGATGCAGCGTGTTACCATTGGCTGGATCGCCTGGGATTTGACCCAATCGGCAAGTTTCGTGGGGCTGATAGCCTTCCTGAATTTTGCGCCGACCATGGTAACGGGTCCATTGTTCGGTGTTCTGGTCGACAGGGTCAATGTAAAACAGGCTGCCAGGGTGACCCAGTCGTTGATGCTTGCCATAGCGACGGGCTTGTATCTTTGCTATGATTTCGGCCTGTTGAATGAATATGTGCTGGCATTGATAACGGGCCTGAGCGGGCTGGTTTCATCCGCACACAATCCGGTTCGCATGTCTCTCACTCCGCGCCTTGTTGCCCGGGAGGCGGTCTCATCGGTCATCAACATTGCTGCCATCAACTTCAATCTGGCCAGATTAACCGGCCCGGCTCTGGGAGGCTGGATCATTGCTGTTTGGGGAGTTGACACAGCCTTACTCGTTCAGGTGTTCTTTTACGTTCCATTCCTGTTTGCCATCGGGTTTTTGAATCCGCGCGACCGCCAGCAAACCCGCCGCGACGAGGTTTCATTTTTCTCAGCCCTTTCTGTGGGTATCCAGCACAGCCTTGCAAATACTCAGATTCGCGACGCGCTGATGATTACTGGGCTGTTTGCCTTCATTTTGCGTGGGACTCTGGAGATATTGCCGGTGATTGCCGATGGCGTTTTCCACCAGGGGGCCGCTGGGCTGGGCATATTGACCGCCAGTGCCGGTTTTGGAGCCCTGATGGCCGGCATGGCCAAGGTACTCATGCCAAGGCAGGTCGCGGGACAATTGCCCAAACCGGCACTTGTCGCCACGTTGATCGGGATTGCGCTGGTTCCAGTTCTTGGCCTGTCAAGGTCCTGGGACCTGTCAATTCTGATAATTACTTGTCTTGGTTTTGCCGGCACCTTGTCCGGCATATCCATGCAAACGGCAATCCAGATGGATCTGGACGACGATCTGCGCGGCAGGGTGATGAGCCTTTGGGTCATGGTCGGAATCGGGGCCGCTGCAGCAGGCGCGGTCTTTCTAGGGTTCCTGACCGACGAGATTGGGTTTTCAATGGCTCTTGGTTCAACGGGGATGGTTGGAATTATCCTGCTTGTGATCCTTCTTGCGCGGGTTTGGACACCGTCACGCTGACCTTGAGCCACTGCTCAATGCTCGGATGAAGCCCCAACAGGACAAGGTTCAATTCAATACAATGAACTTGAGCTTGAGGCCTTGTGAAGCCCAACAGGTTTGATAAGAATCATGGCGGAGACCTGGGGAGATCAGAGGGAGACACACGGCTTGATCGAGCACGCGCATAACCACCTGCTGGTTGTTGCCTCCTTTTTTGTAGCGATGATGGCCGGATTTACCGGCCTGTCTCTGCTCAAGGGCGCGTCCGAGCTTACCGGCAGAAATCGCAAGGTTCGTGTTGTGCTTGCCGCCATTGCAATGGGGGGAGGGGTGTGGTCGATGCATTTCGTTGCAATGCTCGGTCTCAAACTGCCCACTGCGTTTTTCTATGACCCCCTGACCACTATGGCTTCGGCCCTGATTGCCATATTGGTTGTGGGTCTGGCGCTGCTTGTCTTGCATTTCAGAAAGCGCACTCATGCAACCATGGCGGCATCCGGCGTGGTCGTGGGATTTGGCATCCTGGCCATGCATTACCTTGGCATGTCCGGCATCAGGCTTGTCATTCCCGTCTACCCTTTGCCCGGTGTTGTACTGGCGACAATCGTTTCAGTCGGCCTCAGTGTGGCAACCATCTTCTTTGCCTATGGAAAACGCTCAAATCTCAACATTGTGCTGGGTTCGTTTGGGTTCGGGATTGCGGTTTTTGCAGTGCATTTTTCGGCCATGGCAGACACCCATTTTATTCTTGATGAACAGACTACTGCTGGTGGATTGCTGATTAGCAATGAAGCACTTGCCCTTGCTGTTGCCTGTGCGGCCTTTGTGATCTGTGGCGGTTTTTTGTTGACGGGAACGACATTTCTGGCTGATGACGACGCCGATCCGGTTTTGGACAACACGGACGAGGCTACGGACTTGTCGATTCCTAGTCCAGACCCGGCAGATGACGAGCAGGTCGATGCCTTGCGCATCCCTTATGAAAAAAACAACCGTACATTTTTTGCAGACCCATCTGCCATAGCTGCTGTGCGGGCAGAGGGGCATTACACTATACTCTATGGAGAAACGGAGAAGTTGTTCTGCCCCTGGCCCATTTCGCAGATCCAGAAACGAATGACCGGCGCCGAGTTCATCCAGGCGCATCGCAGCTACCTTATCAATCCTGCCCACGTCTCAAGTTTTGAACGCCAAAAAGACAATGGCATCTGCTATTTTGAAGGATTCCAGTCTCTTGAAAAGGTGCCGGTCAGTCGCTCCCGTCTTTCCCAGGTTCGAGACGCCCTTGGTTTAAGCTGACGCATCGTTTCGCATTTCGCGGACATATATCGCATTTCGTGCAATCCGCGCGTGATCGGCGAAAGCAGTATTCTCATGCCCGACAAGATGGGACATGGAGTCCTCCAGCGAACTACAGGGAGGAAGATATGATACCAGCTGCCTTTGAATATCATCGGCCGGATTCGGTCGAAAATGCTGTGAAAATACTGAGTGATCTTGGAGATGAAGCACGCGTTGTTGCGGGCGGACACAGCCTCATACCCATGATGAAATTGCGCATGACGGGTTTGTCCCATCTGGTAGATCTGCAGGGAATTGGAGGATTGAAAGGCATCTCGGTTGATGGGGGAATTGTGACAATCGGCGCAATGACCACACAGCACGAATTGATCACAAGCAGCGACCTTGCGACTCATGCTCCGATCATGGCTGAAGCGGCACTTCAGATTGCTGATCCGCAGGTGCGCTACATGGGCACTATCGGTGGCAATGTAGCTAATGGCGACCCGGGCAATGACATGCCTGGACTGATGCAGTGCCTTGATGCGACCTACACGCTTGTGGGCCCATCCGGTGAGCGCACGGTTGCTGCACGGGAGTTTTACGAGGCGGCTTATTTCACAGCCCGTGAAGATGAAGAGATCCTAACATCGATCTCCTTTTCGGCTACGTCAGCTGGCCATGCCTATGAAAAGCAAAAACGCAAGATCGGGGATTATGCGACAGCAGCAGCAGCGGTGCTCATTTCCAAGGACGGTGGCAAATGCACGTCAGCGTCAATTGCGCTGACCAACCTGGCAGATACACCGATCTATTGCGAGGACGCAGTCGAAGCTCTGGTTGGATCTTCCCTGTCTGATGATGATGTGGCTGGAGCGGTGAAAGCTGCTGTCGGTGCTTCGGATCCTTCAGAAGACAATCGTGGTCCGGTTGAATTTAAAAAACATGCAGCCAGCGTTGTCATACGCTGTGCCATCGAACGCGCCATTGAACGCGCATAGAAGGCGGGAGGAAATTATGGATAAAATGCATTTGAAACTCACGGTGAACGGGGAGCAGGTTGAAACGCTCGCCGAGCCACGCGAATTGCTCATTCACGTTTTGCGTGAACGTTTGAACATCACTGGCCCTCACATCGGCTGCGAGACATCCCATTGTGGTGC
>JBPCWM010000095.1:0-8512 GCA_051009515.1 Rhizobiaceae bacterium
TGCACAATGAAAACCCAAAACCGTACAGATGGGTCAAATCCGCCGACGAAATCCTCGCTTCCGTCAAACGGTTCTGCCAGCGAACGCAGCAAACCCTATGCAGCGAATTTTAGATTCAGGTGACTAGCTTCCAGGATTACTTCACAAGGTGACATTGGCAGTTCAGGAGAAATGCTGGTCGTTATTGAATGGCCACGTGATCTGCCCAAAGATGCGCTGCAGCTAGGGAGCATCGGCACTGCAACCGTAATTGGCACTGATGCTGGAGCAATCGGATCGTTAGCGAGTATCTTAATCCAAGTGAAGTCTTGGGCAAATTACCTCTAACTCCCGCAATTTACAGCCGAAGCAGCGGTCATTGGCAATCTTCGAGAAACCTTAATTCCATTCGACATTGCAACCCGTCTTCCAGAAGGCGCTGGACACAGGAATACGCTGTCGGCTCTTCTGCGACGACACTATTTGCGCTCTTCTGCCAATGCATCCTGTTTGAACGAAAATAGGGAGATAGTCTGTTTTCGCGTCCTTTGCGGGAAGTATCCGAATTGATCCACATCAAAGAAAATTTGTGCAATCCCGCAATACTATAAGTGAGCAGTTTGAAGTTCGTTTATGGGAAGAGCCGCAAAATGACCGAGAAGTTTCCAAGAATTACGCCTGAATTGTACGATGAGTTAAATGTAAATTTGGATACGACCTGGCCCAGTGATCCAGCCGTACCGGAACTGCCTCCCATGCCGGTTACAGACAATCCGGAACACGATCCAAACGCGTTTTTGTGGACCCATTTCGACGACAATATTTACCCGCCTGAAGTCGAAGGCGTGCCAGAGCGGCGGACCCGGATTGTAACGGAGAAAGATCCACTTGAAGTCGAAGTGTACTGGTCGATGCGGAGCCCATACAGCTATCTGGCTTTGAACCGCCTGGTGTGGCTGAATTCCAACTACAACGTGAATGTAAACGTTCGGCCCGTTCTGCCGGTAGCCGTCCGCTCGACCAAGGGCGGCAAAGGCAAAGCAGGCGGCCTTTTTGGACTGGATTATAAAGTTCCAGACACAGCTTGGGATACCAAGCGGCAAGGTAAATTCCTGGGTGTTCCGTTCAATTTTCCGGTGCCGGATCCAATTTGGCAGGTCTGGCAACCAAAATCAAAGAACTGGTTGCATGTGCACCCGCCAGAAAAACAACCCTATATTTTCTGGGTAACGCGTTTGGCCTGCTATGCCGCACTGAATGGAAAAGGGATAGATTACATCAACCAGATTTCTTATTTGATCTGGAGCGGCGTTGTCAGCCCTAAAACCGAAGTTGGAGCCGCTGATCCAGCCAAGGGTCATTGGCCAAACTACGTGAAAGACTACATGAATCGGGTCGATGGTCTCGATTACGATGAGGCGATAGAATACATCCGCCAAAACCCTGATGAGATCGACCAGGTTTGGATTGATAATGCCAAGGGTATGGCGCGTACCGGGCATGGTGGGGTTCCACTGATGGTCTACCAGGACGAACCATTTTTCGGTGGAGACCGCTTCGATGCGTTTGTGTACCGTTTGCAAAAAAATGGCATGACTTTGCGCACAGAACCGCGCGCACCGTTTACGACAAAACCACTGCGCTGGCCAAATGGAATCTAGGATCAGGATTGTTCAGGTTGCGGTTTGTGAAAGGAAAGCCTGCCGTATCGTCGCAGTGCCTTTGGAATTCGACTGTTCGACCCGTTAACAGAGGGCATTTCTTATGCTTGATTGGCTTGTCACACTTGCAGAGCAGGGTGTCATCATTTTCATGCTGGCCCTGTTTTTACTGCTTTTCCTTGCGCTCGAGATCGGATTCCTGGGCGGCAGACTGGCAAAGCAAAATGACTGGGTAGCAAAAGAGGCAAGTCAGAGTTCAGGGGTCATCGTAGGGGGAATGATGACCTTCCTGGCTTTCTTTTTAGGAATGTCTCTGTCAATTGCATTTTCTGGATTCCAGCAACGCCAGGCCGGCGTAATTTCGGAAGCCAACGCCATTGAGACTGCATGGTTCTTGGCAGGTGCTCAAAACGAAAGCCAGGGAATAGAATTACAGAACACAATCCGTGACTACGCCGCCGTCCGCATCCGGGCATCATCATCGAACGGTACTGCCGGGCAGCTTTCAGAAACGGTCGAGGAGTCCGCGCAACTTCAAACCAAAGCATGGATGTTAGCCAGCCAGATCGAAAATCGTGAAAATACCTATCTGTCTGGAGCGTTGCTTCAGGCACTTACCAAAGCATTCAATGCGTCGATCCAGCAGCGACAGGCCTTTGATATGCGTGTGCCAGTTCACATTGGAAAACTTCTTGTCATAACAGCGACATCGGCTCTTCTATTGATTGGATTTCACATTGGAATGATAGGTACCCGACTGTGGTTTCCTTCCGGCTTACTGGTTGCCACCGTAGTTGGAGCGATTGGCCTTATCAGCGATCTATCTCGACCCTTTCACGGTCAACTCAACGTGTCCCCGAATGCATTGCAATGGATATTGGATCGAATGCAGTAACACTGGTGAAATGGTCGGCATCTGGGACATAATTGATCGTTGGGGAAGGTCTTAAAGTTCCGCCATTCTTGCGCCGGGCCGATATGGCCGTCTAGATGACTGCTAATAGGCTGCCAGCAGAACATATCGTCGTTACGTAATTCAGTCAGAAAAAAGATTCAAATATGATTGACGGGCACCTCGTCCAGTGAAGGCTTAGATCGACGAACGAATTGCTGACCAAACGGTTTCCGTATCTGTGCTGTTTCACCAAGCAATTCAGCATTACTTTGATCACCTGCTGTTTGAAGTGCCAGACTTGTCGGGATGAGCCCGGGATCACCCGGCTGATTCCGGCAAAACCATGTCTAAAGCAGCTGGTTTAACGATGATTTTGAACACAGTGTCCACCATAGGTTCGCCATCGAGATTCAGGTGAAACGGTTTGTCGGTTTCGATCCGAGCGGCTTTGAACTGGCTGACTTGCAACGGCCCGTTCCTGGACAAGCCGCCAGCCAGTTTTTCAAAATCGGGTATATCATTGGTCAGGATGCTCAGGTCCAAATACCCGTCATCGACCCTGGCATCGGGTGCCACATCGAATCCGCCACCTGCGAATCGGCTGTTGCCGACTGCCAGAGCCAGGATCGAAACGTCCTTCGGCCCACTGCCGTCAATACTCACACTGGCAGCATTCGGACGCAGTTCTGATAACCGCGCCAAACCAGTCAGTGAGTAGGCAAGGCCGCCCAGCCGCTTCTTCACTTGCTTTGGCGTCGTCGCGGTGATCATTGCACCGAACCCGCCACTGGCAACGTTCACGAAAGCCTGACCATTGATCTCACCAACATCGATTGGTTGCGCTTCCCCTTCGACCGCCCGTTGAATGGACCGACCAATGTCGGATGCATCATCACCGAAACCGCGGGCGAAATCGTTAGCGGTTCCAAGCGGCACCAGCCCCAACGACACGTCCGTGCCAGTCCCCAATCGCAGAACTGAGTTGGCGACCGAATTCAGGGTGCCATCGCCACCACCTGCGATAATGCGCGCCCTGCCTCTTTTAATGTGCCTGGAGATGGTCTTGCGCATCTGCTTGCCGGTCCACGGGACAATGACATCGAAGCCGAGTTCTCGCTGCAGGGACCGAATGATTGGGCGGATATCCGTCCGGGCGGCGGATTTTCGATTCAGGATAAGTAACGTGTTTTCTGCCATTGATGATCACTTGGTGTTGCCGGGTCTCGCTGCTGGACGCGAAGAGTTCTTGGCTCCATCCTATCGCCGGTAATAATCTCCGTACATACCAATTCTTATTTCAGATTGGGCTGGCTCCGACTCGACAATATTCCTACGTTATTTCACTGTGCTCGCAGCAAATGCCAACTGAACGGATGACCTTGAATTGACTTTCCTCCGAAAAAGTGGCTTTCAGACCGTTCCTTTGTCAGCGTTTCAACGAGCTTTCCTTCCCATTTTCGCACAGGATGATGTCACTCCATACTACAGGGACAAGTTCCTGTTGCGATGGGCTTTTCTTGTCACGCCGAGGCTGGACCAACTAAGAGTTTCAAGAGCGTTTGATCAACTGGTGGCGCGCCATGATTGCCTGAGACTGCAATTCGAATGGATTGCCAACGGATGGCGTACCGTTCTTGCTGACCGTCACAGAACGGGCCTGATCGTGGAGGATATTGGCGAGGTTTCTAAAATGTCCCTTGATGCGATCGTTCAAGCGCAGGCTGCGGCTGATATGGACCTTTTTAGCGACTGTCTGTTTGAAGTCAGGATACTGAAGGCCGGTCGGCAGGGAGACGTACTCATTATCCGAGCCAACCACATGATCATGGACGGATACGGCGCAGTCATTTTTTTCGAAGACCTGATCAACCTGTTGATGGGCCTTCCATTTCACGACAATGCCCTGAAGCACGAAAAATTTGTCAAGCTTGAGGAGATTATGTTGCGTATGAGTTCAGGTAGCAAGGAGGAATACTGGACAGGTGTTTTGTTACCGCTTGATCAACCTTTAAATATAGGACGCGTCAAAAAGGGCATGCCTTTGGCCTCATCGAACGAGATCGTGCGAGCGATCGAGATGCAGGATGTAATTGACCCAGCGCAACTGCGTTCGCTGGAAAAGAGGGCCCATTCGCTCGGTGCAACATTGATGGCCTATCTGGCAGCTGCATTTGGAGAAGTTCTTTGTGAATTGGGAGATGCTGAATCAGTTACCATGGACGCATCCGTTGGGCGTCTGGATGCAGCAATTGCGAAATATGTTGGCCCAACGGTTGGTCGGGTATATATTCGCCACATGCGAGAGGGAGCTCAAGACCTGGATAAATCTGCTCAAGTCAAGACCAACGACATACGCTCCGGTATCGCGCATCTGCCATGGAATGAAGAGCTTCCAGTCAATAACAAAGAGAGCGCCCATACCGATGATCCACGAGGTGTTCGAGGTCGGTTTCGCATTCATATCGCGGAATCGATAGGACGCATGCGAAGTTCAAGTCATTCGCAGTTTTTCGAATTAACACGTGCGAAAGGTATTTCTGTTGGACCCTTTCATATTGAACGAATTGACTTGGCAAGTGAAGTATCTGTGATGCGGGAGCTGGAGCTAAGACTCTCATTAGGTGCCGATGGTTATTCACTCTCGTTGGGAGCAGACGCAGATGCCTTCGAGGTTGATGAGTTAGCGGCAATTTGCTCTCAGCTCAGCCATAAACTAGGGGTAACCTGACAGGTTATTGATGTGGAAGATGGGCTGCCTGATTGAGACGGGTGATAGCACGGGCGAAGCGGTGGTCAGCTGAAGAAAGCAAACAAAACTCATTTGAACAAAGACAACCGGAAGGTCAAAGCACTGCCTTCTATGGCGCTAAAGTTACCTCGGATGTCGATTGAGAAATTATCTGACAGACTTTTTGTCACTCCAATATCACCGTAAACTGCATCCTGGGATAGATTTCTTGACCCGAAATCCGAGCCGATACCACCCGATAGCGTCAAGTCCCATGGAAGTTCAGATATAGAGCCGTTGAGGTAGAATGTGTTGTACTTTGCATAGACTTCGCGCCAGTAACTTAAGCCTACTCTGCCAGTGCTCGTTAATGCGTAGCTTGCTTTGACAAATGCTTCGCCGTAGTTGGCTTTGTCCTTGGCATATAAATATCGAACAATTCCAAAATCCAGATCAATCAATTCAATATCTGGACGCAGGCCAACTCCGATATCCAGTTCAATATCGTCTACGCCACCAAATCGGGCATTCGAACCCCAAAACGTCAAGTAAGCTGGGCCGTATGCGAGATCTATATAGGGTTGGAGTGCTGGCCGATTTTCCGTTTGCGTAAAACCCTTGGAAATATAGTTTGTTGTCAGGTCTGCACCGAAACTGAAGTTGGGTTCTTCAGCTTTGGCGATACCTAGCGCAGAAAGTGCGTTCATTATGGACGCAGCGGTTATTCCCGTTAAAAGTTTCATCAGTACTCAAGCAACGGTTGGCAGTTATCGGGCAAACCTATCAATCAGAAAGCAACCTATGCATATTTTAGAATTCAAAGTCCATGATTGAGTTGCATCAGTGACAACCAGCTTTCCTCTCCAATCGCTTCTCGGCCAGACGACCGGGTCTTGAGTGCGCGACTATTTGTGGACCCAAACTACCCACGGTTACATTAAGCAAAAAATTGCCTGTCTGAGCAAAGAACAACCCGCCCAGCGTCAAAGGGGCGAAATCAACTAGGCGGGCGGGTTCCCCGGCATCCCTGATGGAAATGCGTGAGAGCCGCATCATAACTGTTGAAGAACCAAAGGGGATTATGCTTTTGACCGGGACAGTGGTGATACTATGCATTGGTCAAGATGTGTGAAAACGAACATTCTCGACATTAGTCCACATTTTGAAATTAAATTGAAGCGTTGTGCTGAACGTGGATTACAAGCATTGCTATCAAAGCCACCGAAGACAACGATCGCCGAACCGACCGTGATAGTTTTTTGGGAACGTCCATGGTCGGCAAGTCGTTATTTCAGACAATTGGCGTAAAGTGCTTCAGTTACTATCGCTTATGTAAGTGGACACCTCCGACAACCTCAGCTTTGTTTTGTCTTGTTGAGAACAACAAAGGACAGTCCATGCCACCCAAACTGAACGTATTGTACCAATTCCCACTTGTCGCTCTGGCCCAGCGATTCGAGTAGAGCCACCCTTTCGCCGGAATCCTGAGTGGCTGACCAGCAATAATAATCATCAAGCGCAACAATCATTCCGTGTTTGAGGCGCGGAACCAGAAAGTTCAGAACATCCTTCGTACTCGAATACAAGTCACAATCGATATAAGCGAGTGCTATGTCCAATGGAGGTTCTTTTGCCGATATGCTTGGCAGTGTATCAGCAAAGAAACCGGGTATGATGGTATATGCATCTTCGGGAATTCCACTGCTTGCACAAAGACGCTCAAATGATTCAAGTGAGGTGCACATCGTGCCCTTGATCCATTTTGGATGTTCGTCTTTCTTGTCACTCTGGTCAGGAAACCCCTGAAAGGAATCGAACGCCCACAGATGGGCCTTATGACGATGTTGGCGTGCCTGATGGTAAGCAAAGCTAAAGGTCGAACACCCGTGGGATCCGAATTCTACGTAATCGCCACTAATCTTGTTGAATGATAGCGCTCGGAAAGCTTTGTAGAAAAACTCTTCGCGATTCAGGCGCTCCTGGTATTTGATACGTGAGGGAAATGGTAAATCAACTTGGCTTTCCTCAAGTTCACGCACTCGGTCTTCGAGCTGTTTGATCCTGTTGTGCAGACTTTCCGTCGCTGGCTCATTGTTTGAGTGACTATCGAGCGTTTGCTTGCTTGAATACTCGATGTCTCCGAATTTGACCGGATTTGAACTAGTTTGATCTGAGTCCATGTTTCTCCTCTAGAATTATTTGCCTTTCAAATCTGACGCAATTGGTGTGAGGCGGTTAGAAGTTTTGGGATGAATTCATACTCAGCGACATCACTTCTTGTAAATATGGGATCCTCAATGATGGCCGTCATCAACCCAAAAACATCTGAACTCGCCCGAATGCTCTACTTGGATCAAGCATTATTTTTTGACAACAGGCCTTGATCCAGGTCAACAAATTACCCGGATTGGCTGTAGCTTGAGACAAACCAAAATAGTTTAGGATCAGCGAAGCGTTTGGGGATTACAAGCTGCGGAGAACGTCTGCTTCGGGTCGGTTGCCGTCCCTACGATCAGTGAATTGCGTTCTGCGTAGACAAAGCTTGGGAGTTTCAACAGGGCGCTCGCAGTCCAATGTCGCTTTATCAAAGTGGGTTCCTGCGCACCTACTTTCCTGAATTCAGGCAAAATCCATTGTGAGACAATAGGGGCAGTTCTCGGTCACCGGACTTAATATTTCACAGGGTGTGCATAACTTCGTAGATCCTGCTAATAAAGATACTTGCATTTCTGTAAATGTCACCATGATCAGCACCTGCGACAAAAGCAATCAACAGCTACGAATATACTATGAAAGAGTGCTGGTTTTTTGTATCTGCACCCGAAGTAAAAATGGTACTTGGGTTCAACATTTTGTCGCGGAATTACGCATCGCAATTCTAGGGCTGCCATGTTTTTAGCTAACTTCAAATTTTTGAATGGGCTATCCTGTAAGTCGTATGATTTCCATTCAACTTTATTCGCTAAATTTAGCCATAGGAGAGATCACCACAATGAACGAAATTAATATGCGCACATTTGCAGCCAATGTTGGATCCAACATGCGATTTCCTGCGGGAAGCGTTCTGTTTGCGCAAGATCAGGAAGGCGATTGCGCGTATGTCGTTCAATCGGGTTCAGTCGAACTCATGGTCGGTGATCGCAAAGTGGATACATGCGGAGAGAACGATACGCTTGGCTACATGTCTTTGATTGATGGGGCAAACAGGACTTCAACTGCAAGAGCCGATGAGGACACACAAGTCTCCAT